>NZ_FUKR01000007.1 GCF_900163835.1 Mycetocola reblochoni REB411
CGCCGCTCACCCGCGCCGCTCACCCGCGCCGCTCACCCGCGCCGCTCACCCGCGCGACTCAGCCGCGCGACTCACCCCGTGTGACTCAGCCGCGCGACTCACCCCGTGTGACTCACTCGTCCGGCTCGAAAATCTCCTCGATGCGGCGGTCGAACAGCCGGGCGATGCGGAACGCCAGCGGCAGCGAGGGGTCGTAGCGTCCCGTCTCCAGCGCGTTCACGGTCTGGCGGGACACGCCCAGGCGTTCGGCGAGCGCGCCCTGGGAGAGCGCGTGCTCCTGCCGGAGCTCCTTCAGCGCGTTCTTCATCGCAGGCGGATCGCCACGGTCGCGGCCAGCCAGGCGAGCATGCCGCCCGCGTACAGCCACCAGCCCAGGCCGGGGATGCTCAGCCCGGCGATGTCGAGGAACCCGGCGAGGACGGCGAGCAGCATGGTGACGACGAAGCCCACCGCGAGGCCCTTGAGCGCCTGCACGAACTCGAACTCGTCGGAGCCGAGGACGAAGCGGATGAGGATGACCGCGAGCCAGGCGATGGGGAGGACCGGCAGGACGGCCCAGGCGAAGCGGGACGGGTCCTCACCGTCGAGGCCGCCCCACACGACGGAGGCGATCACCGCGACGATGTAGGCGGCCATCGCGACGGAGAACTGGGCGGCGAAGCGGCGCGTCCTGCGCCTCTCGCTCGGACCGGCGGAGCGGGTGTCACTGTCGTTTGTCATGTGTAAAGAATGCTTGACACTCCGTCGGGTTGTCAAGGAAACATGACACATCGGTGTGCCGGGCGACGGGCCGCCGCGCGGAGGCGTCGTCCCCGGCGTCGGCCCGGCGCTCCGGCCTCAGTCTCCGGTGAGGCGGCCGATGAGCTCGCGGTACCGCTCCGCCGTGCGCTCCACGATCGCCGCGGGCAGCACGGGGGGCTCGCCCGTCCCGTCCCAGTGGGCCGACACCCAGTCGCGCACGATCTGCTTGTCGAAGCTGGCCATGCGCGCGGCCGATGTCGCCCCGTCCCTGTGCGCGGCGGCATCCCAGTACCGGGAGGAGTCGCTCGTCAGGACCTCGTCGCCGAGCGTGACCTCCCCCGTCGACCCGTGCCGGCCGAACTCGAACTTCGTGTCCGCGATGAGCAGCCCCCTCCCCTCGGCGATGGCGGCCGCGGCCGTGTAGATCCCCAGCGAGAGGCCCCGCAGAGCCTCGGCGTCCTCCGCCCCGACGAGCTCGACCATGCGATCGAAGTCGATGTTCTCGTCGTGCTGGCCGAGCGGTGCCTTGGAGGCGGGGGTGAAGATCGGCTCGGGAAGCCGGTCGCCGTTGGACAGCCCCGCGGGGAGGGCGACGCCGCACACCGTTCCGGTCTCCACATACTCGGCCCACCCCGAACCGGTCAGGTAGCCGCGCACGACGCACTCGATGGGGAACATCTCCAGCCGCGTCACGCGCATCGCCCTCGAGGCGACCGCCTCGGGCAGGCCCGCACCGGGGTCGGCGCCGTCGAGCAGGTGGTTGGGGACGTCGAGCCGGGTGAACCACCAGCGGCTGAGCCCGGTCAGCAGCGCGCCCTTGCCGGGGATGCCGGGCTCGAGCGCGTGGTCGAAGGCGCTGACGCGGTCGCTGGCGACGACGAGGACCTCGTCGGAGCGTTCGGGGTCGTCGCTGCGATAGAGGTCGCGGACCTTGCCCGAGTACTCGTGCGTCCAGCCGGGGATGTCGGTGGCAGTGCTCACCCGTCCATTATCGGGCATGTGGCGACCGCGTGGCGTCCGAGCCGTCGTGCCAGGGCTGTCGCGCGCGGATGTCGGAGGTGCGTGGAACAATGATCCAGCCGCGACTGCTCGCGGTCAGGGACCCGCGACGCCTCCAGGCCCCATCGTTTCCGTGAAAGGCACCGTGAGTACCTCCACCATCAAGCCATGGCCCGCGCTCTGGTCGCTCGTCATCGGCTTCTTCATGATCCTCATCGACACCACGATCGTCTCGGTCGCCAACCCCGCGATCATGCGGGGCCTCGACGCCGGCGTCGACCGCGTGCTCTGGGTGACGAGCGCCTACCTGCTCGCCTACGCGGTGCCGCTGCTGGTCACCGGGCGCCTCGGCGACCGGTTCGGGCCCAAGCGCGTGTACCTCATCGGCCTGGTCGTGTTCACCGTGGCCTCGGCGCTGTGCGGCTTCTCCGGAAGCATCGAGATGCTCATCGTCGCCCGCGTCCTCCAGGGGCTCGGTGCCTCGCTGATGACGCCGCAGACGATGGCCGTCATCACCAGGACCTTCCCGCCGGACCGCCGCGGTGCGGCCATGGGGCTGTGGGGGGCGACGGCCGGCGTGGCGACCCTGGTCGGACCGCTGCTCGGCGGCGTGCTCGTCGACGCCTTCGGCTGGGAGTGGATCTTCTTCGTCAACGTCCCCGTCGGGATCATCGGCTTCGTCCTCGCCGCCCGCTTCGTGCCCACCCTGCAGATCCAGAGCCACAGCTTCGACATCCTCGGCGTCGTGCTGAGCGCGGTCGGGCTGTTCCTGATCGTGTTCGGCATCCAGGAGGGCGCGAGCTACGACTGGGGTGTCATCGTCGGGCCGATCAGCGTGTGGGGTCTCATCATCGCCGGGGTCGTCGTGCTCGTCGGCTTCGTCGCGTGGCAGGCGATCAACCCCAAGGAGCCGCTCGTCCCGCTCAGCCTGTTCCGCGACCGCAACTTCAGCGTCGCCAACCTCGGCATCACGACGATGGGCTTCGCTGTGACGAGCATGAGCCTGCCGCTGATCTTCTTCTACCAGCAGGTGCTCGGCATGAGCCCGACCCAGTCGGCGCTGATGACGATGCCGATGGCGCTGGCCTCCGGGGGGCTCGCACCGCTCGTCGGACGGCTGACCGACCGGATGAACCCGCGCACCTTCGCCGCGACGGGGCTGGCCCTGTTCGCCACCGCGATGGTGCTGTTCTGGGTGCTCATCCACCCGGGGCAGAACATCGTGCTCCTGCTGCTGCCCAGCCTGCTGCTCGGCATCGCCAACTCGTGCATCTGGGGCCCGCTGTCCCAGAGCGCAACCCGCAACCTGCCGCCGGCGCAGGCCGGTGCCGGCTCGGGGGTCTACAACACGACCAGGCAGTTCGGCGCGGTGCTCGGCTCCGCCTCGATCGCGGCGCTCATGCAGTCCCGCATCACGGCGGAGCTGCCCGCGGGGGCGGGGGCGAGCGGTGCGGCGACGGAGCTGAGCGGTCAGGTGCTGCCCGCGTTCCTGCACGACGGCTTCGCCGCGGCGATGGGCCAGTCGATGCTGCTGCCGGGTGCGGTCGCGCTGCTCGGTGCGATCGTGGTCTCGTTCATGGAGCGCCCCACGCCGGTTGCCCGGCCGGCCGCGGCATCGACGCCGGCCGAGTAGCGTCCGCGGGGTCGCCAGGGTCGCTACCGGGGTCACCGGGGCCGCCGGGATCGCTCGGTCGCGGAGTCGCCCGGCCGCGCGGAGTCGCCCGGCCGCGCGGGGTCGCCCGGCCGCGCGGGGTCGCCCGGCCGCGCGGGGTCGCTCGGCCTAGCGGCCGCCGGCGACGCGGGCCGCGATGTCGGTGCGGTACTGCCCGCCCTCCAGCGTGATCGCGTCCAGCGCCTCGTAGGCGCGCGTCCGTGCAGCGGCGAAGTCATCGCCGACCGCCACCACGTTGAGCACCCGCCCGCCGGTGGCGATCAGCCTGGCGTCCTGCTCGGCCGTCGCCGCGTGGGCGAGGTGGACGCCCTCGACCGCCTCCGCGGCCGTCAACCCGAGCAGCTCCCTGCCGGTGACCGGCGCGTCAGGGTAGTTCTCGCTCGCCAGCACGACGGTCACCGCCGCCTGCTCGGAGAACACCGGCCGCGGCCTGCCGGCCAGTGCCCCCGTCGCGGCCGCGAAGAGCAGCTCGGACAGCGGCGTGACCAGACGCGGCAGGACGACCTGGGTCTCCGGGTCGCCGAAGCGGGCATTGAACTCGATCACCCTGATGCCGTTGTCCGCGTCGTGCTCGCGCGTGGAGGTGAGGATGAGGCCCGCGTAGAGCAGCCCGACGAAGGGCGTGCCCTCCGCGGCGAGCTGGGTGATCACCGGCTGGGCGATGGTCTCGACGACCTCGTCGACGAACGCGTCCTCGCTGCCGAAGCGGTCGGCCAGCCAGGGGAGGGGGGAGTAGGCGCCCATCCCCCCGGTGTTGGGGCCGGCGTCGCCGTCGAGCAGACGCTTGTAATCCTGCGCGGGGGAGAGCGGGGACACGGTGGTGCCGTCGCTGAGGAGGAACAGGGAGACCTCCTGGCCGTCCAAGAACTCCTCGACGAGAACCGCACCGTGGCCGAGCCAGTGCTCGGCGTGGTCGAGTGCCGCGCCCCTGTCCGCCGTCACGAGCACACCCTTGCCCGCCGCGAGCCCGTCCGCCTTGACGACGTAGGGGGCGCCGTACTCGTCGAGCGCGCTCCGGGCGTCGGCGAGGGTCTCCGCGCGGACGGCGCGACCGGTCGGAACAGCGGCGGCGTCCATGACGCGCTTGGCGAAGGTCTTGGAGCCCTCCAGCTCCGCGGCGGCCCTGTCCGGCCCGAACACGGCCACACCGGCGGCGCGCAGCGCGTCGGCGACACCGGCGACCAGCGGGGCCTCGGGGCCGATGACGACGAGGTCGAAGCCGTTCCCCGTCGCGTACTCGGTCACGAGGGCCGGGTCGCTGGCGTTGAGCGCGATGGTCTCGACGTCGCGGGCGATCCCGGCGTTCCCCGGGGCGGCGACGACGGTGTGACCGGCGTTCTCTGACACGAGGGCAAGGACGATGGCGTGCTCACGGGCGCCGGAGCCGAGGACGAGGATCTTCACGCCACTAGCCTAGAGGCATGGCTCGCGCGAAGATCCCCGACGACGACGGCCGTGCGGCGCTCGCCGCCGTGCGGGCGGGGGAGGGCGCCCGGCCGCAGCTGGCGACGGCCGTCCGCTACACCCTCCAGCGCCTCGCCGAGCAGGCGGAGGGCAACACCGTCGAGGTCCGTGTCCCGCCGTTCGGCGCCACCCAGTGCATCGCCGGTCCACGGCACACGCGCGGGACCCCGCCCAACGTGGTCGAGACGGACGCGGCGACCTGGCTCCAGCTCGTCGACGGCCGGTTGAGCTGGCGGCAGGCCGTGGCCGAGTCCCGGGTCTCCGCCTCGGGCCAGCGCGCCGACCTGGCCGCCGTCCTTCCGCTGGCCGGCCTCTGACCGACCGCAGCGGCGCGACCGGACGTCCCGCGTCGGCCGTGGCGGCCGGGCCGGCCGTCTCGTCGCGTCGACCGGCTCCGCTCGGAGCGTGGTCCGGCCCCGGGCGGCGATGGGGGACAATGGGGGCCATGAGCACTCCAGCCGAGCCCACCGGCGTCCACCGTGAGCAGGTCACCGTCCGTCGCGCTCCGCGACTGGTCAACTTCGGCCTGGTCGGAGTGATCCTCGGTATCGTCGCCGCCCTCGTGCTCACCTTCGCGTTCGAGCCGAACCAGGACTACACCCGGCTGCAGGTGTTCGGCTTCCTGCTGCTCATCTGCCTGACCGCGGGCATCGCGCTCATGATGGCCGTCGCCGTTCTGCTCGAGCGCCTGGTCGGCCGGCGGACGCTCACGGCGGTTGCGGATAGGATCGAGGTGAACGATGCCGCGCCGGCGAGCGCGCCCGAGGCGGGCGACGCAGACGACACGACCACGGCAGCCGATCCGACGCCCGAGGGGGAGCCGGCAGGCGACCGGGCCGCACGATCGCCGGGGGCGGCGGAACCCGACCGCTCCGTCGACAACTGAGGACCCTCCACGCATGAGTTCTTCGCCCAGTTCCTCCGCCAGCTACCGCGCCGCCGGCGTCGACACCGCCGCGGGGGACCGCGCCGTCGAGCTGATGAAGTCGGCCGTCTCAGCCACGCACGGCCCCGAGGTGGCCGGAGGGGTCGGCGGCTTCGCCGGACTGTTCGACGCCTCCGCGCTGCTCGGCTACCGTCGCCCGATGCTCGTCACCTCCACCGACGGCGTCGGGACGAAGGTGGCCATCGCGCAGGCCATCGACAAGCACGACACCATCGGCCAGGACCTGGTGGGCATGGTCGTCGACGACATCGTCGTGGTCGGAGCCCGGCCGCTGTTCATGACCGACTACATCGCCTGCGGCCGCGTCGTCCCGGAGCGCATCGCCGACATCGTCCGCGGCATCGCGCAGGCCTGCGCCGCGACCGGTACCGCCCTCGTGGGCGGGGAGACGGCCGAGCACCCCGGCCTGCTTGGCCCGGACGACTACGACGTCGCCGGGGCGGCGACCGGGGTGGTCGAGGCCGACCGCGTGCTCGGGGCCGAGCGGGTGCAGGACGGCGACGTCGTCCTCGCGCTGGCGTCGTCCGGGCTGCACTCGAACGGCTTCTCGCTGGTCAGGCACATCCTCGCCGAGCGCGGCATCGGCTTCACCGATCGCAGCGCTGAGCTCGGCGGCGTCGTCGGCGAGGTGCTGCTCGAGCCGACGAGGCTGTACACCCGCGAGCTCCTCGAACTGCTCGACGACGCGGAGCTCGGCGACGGGGTCCACGCGCTCAGCCACGTCACCGGCGGCGGCATCGCGGCGAACCTCGCCCGTGTCCTCCCCCGCGGCAGCCACGCCGAGGTCGACAGGGGCAGCTGGACGCCCCCGCAGGTGTTCCGCGCCCTCGCCGGGCTGAGCGGGGCGAGCCTGGAGTCGACCGAGGGCACCTGGAACCTCGGCATCGGCTTCGTCGCCGTCGTCGACGCGGCCCGCGCCGAGCAGATCGCCGGGTCGCTGACCGCGGCCGGTATCGACACGTGGCCCGTCGCGACCGTGAACACCGCGGCCGCCGACCTCGCCGGATTCGAGCAGGGCGCCAAGGGCGTCGACGGCGGCGCCGTGCGGCTCGTCGGCTCCTACCGCAGCTAACCTCCCACCCACCCATCGAACGGAGCCCGCGAAGCACATGTGCGGAATCGTCGGAATCGTCTCAACAGAGCCGGTCAATCAGCAGGTCTACGACTCGCTGCTGCTCCTGCAGCACCGCGGCCAGGACTCCACGGGCATCGCCACGGCAGATGGCAGTACCTTCCACATCTCGAAGGCGAAGGGGCAGGTGCGGGAGTCGTTCCGCACCCGCGACATGCGCACGCTGCTCGGCACGATGGGCCTCGGCCACGTCCGCTACGTGACCAGGGGCGACGCGGCCAACGAGCAGGAGGCGCAGCCGTTCTACGTGAACGCGCCCTACGGCATCATCCTCGTCCACAACGGCAACCTCACGAACACCCGCGAGCTCTCGGCCGCGCTGTTCAACATCGACCGCCGGCACGTCAACTCGACCAGCGACACCGAGATGCTGCTCAACGTGCTCGCCACCGAGCTGCAGGCCCAGATCCCCAGCCCCGAGCTCGACCCCGACCAGGTGTTCGCCGCCGTCTCGCAGGTGCACCGCCGGGTCGAGGGCTCCTACGCGGCCATCGCCATGATCGCCGGTCACGGCCTGCTCGCCTTCCGTGACCCCTTCGGCATCCGGCCGCTCATCCTCGGCCGCCGCACGGCGGACACCGGCAAGGACGAGTGGATCGTCGCCTCCGAGTCGCTCGTGCTCGAGGCCGGCGGCTACGAGGTCGTCCGCGACGTCGCCCCGGGCGAGGCCGTCTTCATCACGATGGGGGGCGAGCTGTTCTCCCGTCAGTGCGCCGTCGACCCGCGCCTGGTGCCGTGCTCCTTCGAGTACGTCTACCTGGCCAGGCCGGACTCGATCATGAACGGCATCTCCGTCTACGAGGCGCGGCTGCGGCTCGGCAACCGGCTGGCCGACACCGTGGCGCGGCACACGCCGCTCGGCGACATCGACGTGGTGATGCCGATCCCCGACTCCTCGCGTCCGGCGGCGATGCAGGTCGCCCAGAAGCTCGGCATCGAGTACCGCGAGGGCTTCTACAAGAACCGATACGTCGGCCGCACCTTCATCATGCCGGGGCAGGCGGAGCGCAAGAAGAGCGTCAGGCAGAAGCTCAACGCGATGTCGAGCGAGTTCCGCGGCAAGAACATCCTCATTGTCGACGACTCGATCGTGCGCGGCACCACCTCGAAGCAGATCGTCGAGATGGCGCGCGCCGCGGGGGCGAACAAGGTGACCTTCTCGTCGGCCGCGCCGCCGGTCCGCTACCCGCACGTCTACGGCATCAACATGCCGAGCCGGTCGGAGCTGATCGCCTCCGGCCGCAAGATCCCCGAGATCGGCAGGGAGCTCGGCGCGGACCACATGATCTACCAGGAGGTCGCCGACATGAAGGACGCCATCATCGAGGGCTCCTCCGTGACCGAGCTGGAGATGAGCTGCTTCACCGGCGAGTACGTGACCGGCACGGTGACGCCGGAGTACCTCGAGTGGGTAGAGCGTACTCAGCTGTCCTGACCGCGGTGCGGGCGTGCGGTGGTCACGCCCGCCGCACGACAACGAGTCAGGCGGCCGGACCCCTCGGGGCGGCCGCCTGACTCGTCAGCGCCGGTGTGTCGCGCGGTGCTCCGCGCTATCCGCGCGAGCCCTGCTCGGTTCCGGTGTCGTCGCCGGCGTACTCCGCCCATTTGGCGAGTTCGTCGTCGAGGTGCTCGTCGTGCGACGAACCCGCGAGCTCGCGCTCGAGAGCGTCGTAGTTGACGTCTGGACTGTAGGCCTTGAGCTCACGAGCGATCTTCGTGTGCTTCGCCTTCTGACGGCCGCGCCCCATGCGAGACCCCCTTACGATTCGGTGGCTGTACGAGCTGGACCTGACCGGCGTCTCGGTCAGGGCTGATCATAAAAGACTTGGGCAGTTTAGCAGACGGTCGCCCCGCCATCGCCGTGTCGCGCGTGCCCGACCGCGCGGTGTGCGACGGATGCGGATGGGGGCATCTAGCCTGGTCTCGAGGGGTCGAGGAGGCCGCATGGGAACACGGACGATCGCCATCGACGCGGCCACGGTCATGGCCGGGGGCATGGCCGGAACGCTGCTGCGCGAGGCCGTCGTGCTCGGCCTGCCCCGCTGGGAGGGGATCGGCCTGCCGCTGCTCGTGGTGAATGTGCTCGGCTCCGCCTGCCTCGGTCTGGTCGTGTCCGCGCTGCCCGCCGCGTGGCGACGGACGCGTCTGCTGCTGGGCACCGGGCTGATCGGCGGCTTCACCAGTTATAGCGCGTTCGCGCTCGACCTCGGCCATCTGCTGGCCGAGGGCCGCTGGCCGGCCATGATCGGCTACGCCGCGGTGAGCGTCCTCGGCGGGCTCGCCGCCGCGGCTGCCGGGATCGCGCTCGGCGCCCGGCCGAGCCGGGGCGACGGGGGCGCAGGCGACGGCCGACCGGCAGCAGGCTCAGACGGGGACCGCTCGTGACCCCGCTGCTCGCGCTCGTCATCGGGCTCGGCGGAGGGCTCGGCGCGGTCGCCCGGTGGGCGCTCGACCGGGCGATGGCGACGCTCGGCGGGTCCTTCCCCCTCGGCATCCTCGTCGTCAACCTCAGCGGCTCGCTGCTGATCGGTGTGCTGGACGGGGCGGCCCTCGCCGTGGGGGCGGCCGCCGACGCCGGCTGGGTGCTCGCGCTCGGAGGGGGAGTGATCGGCGGCTACACGACGTTCAGCACGGCCATGGTCGACACGGTCAGGCTCCTCGGGGAGCGTCGGGGCGGGGCGGCCCTGCTCAACGCGGCGGGAACGGTGGTCGGTGCCGTGCTTGCGGTGCTGCTCGGCGTCGTCGTCGGAGCGGCGATCGCGGGCTGAGCGGCGCCGTCCGGGTCAGGGTTCACGCATCGCCGTGTGCGAGAATCGTGCGCGGATGCCGCGAGTGGCGACGTCTCCCACAGCAAAGACCTCCGAAGGAGACGCGTGTTCAAGCTCGCCGTCCTCAGCATGAAGAACAGGGCGCTGATCGCCCTCGTCACCATCGTCGCCGCGGTGTTCGGCGGGCTCGCGATCACCGGTCTCAAGCAGGAGCTCATCCCGAGCGTCACCATCCCCCAGCTCGCGGTGATCAGCTCCTACCCCGGCGCGAGCCCCGACATCGTCAACGATGAGGTCTCCACGCCGATCGAGACCGCCGTGCAGGGCATCAGCGGGCTGTCCTCGACCAGCGCGACCTCGAGCAGCGGCCAGAGCGTGGTCAGCATCGGCTTCGACTACGGCACCGAGCTCACCTTCGCCGAACAGAAGGTCACCCAGGCGATCAACCGGATCTCCTCGACCCTGCCCGAGGACGTCGACCCGCAGGTGATCAGCGGGTCCCTCGACGACCTGCCGGTGATCCAGCTGGCCGTCTCCGGCGGGGACCAGGACCGCAACGCGCAGACGATCACCGACTCCGTCATCCCCGGCATCGAGGACCTCGACGGCGTCCGCGAGGCCTCCCTCAGCGGTGAGCGCGGCCAGCGCGTGACGATCACGCCGGACGAGGACGCGCTCGCGGAGCGCGGGCTCAGCGACGCCGACATCCGCACGGCGCTCGACAGCAACGGCACGCTCATCCCCGCGGGGGAGATCACCGAGGACGGCAAGACGCTCACCGTTCAGGCCGGGAGCCAGCTGGGTTCCGTCGACGACATCTCCGCGCTCCCGGTGCTCCCGTCCGCGGGACAGTCGGCCGCGTCCTCCGCTGCGGGGGCCGATGGCGCGACGTCCGAGGGCGCGACCGGGGCCGTGGACGGCGTGACCGACGGTGCCGTCCCCGGTGCGGCGGAGCAGCCGGCGGCCGAGCCGGAGGCCCCGGCGACGATCGGCGACGTGGCGGACGTCACGCGCGGGGACAACCCCGTCACGAGCATCTCCCGCGTCAACGGCGAACCGGCGCTGAGCATCGCCATCACCAAGCTGCCCGACGCGAACACGGTCGACGTCTCGACCGCCGTCAGCGGGCTCCTCGACGAGATCAGGACCACGCTCGGCGACGACAGCACCGTGTCGGTGGTCTTCGACCAGGCGCCCTACATCCAGCAGTCCATCGAGACGCTCGCGGTCGAGGGGCTGCTCGGGCTCGTCTTCGCCGTGCTCGTGATCCTCGTGTTCCTGCTCGACGTCAGGGCCACCATCGTCACGGCGATCTCCATCCCCACCTCGGTGCTGATCACGCTGATCGGGCTGCAGGCCGCCGACTACACGCTCAACATCCTCACCCTCGGCGCCCTGACGATCGCCATCGGACGCGTCGTCGACGACTCGATCGTCGTCATCGAGAACATCAAGGAGCACCTGGGCTCGCCCGACGCGGCCACGCCGCAGGGCCGTGCCCGCGCAGTCGTCCTCGGCGTACGCGAGGTGTCCGGCGCCATCACCGCCTCGACGATCACGACCGTGGCGGTGTTCCTGCCGCTCGCCTTCGTCGGCGACATGACCGGCGAGCTGTTCCGGCCGTTCGCCCTCACCGTGAGCATCGCGCTCCTGGCCTCGCTGCTGGTGTCGCTGACGATCGTCCCGGTGCTGGCCTACTGGTTCCTGCGCGCGAAGACGGACCGCGCGCCGCGACGGGCCGAGACGACGCGCGAGCACGCCGCGGGCAGGCCCGATCTGCTGCACCGGCTGTACCAGCCCGTCATCCACTGGACGCTGCGGCACTCGGCCGTGACCGTCCTCGCCGCCGTCGCGGTGCTCGTGGGCACGGTGATGCTCGCGCCGCTGATGAAGACCAACTTCCTCGGCGACTCCGGCCAGAACACCCTCACCGTCTCGCAGACCCTCGAGGAGGGCGCGAGCCTGGACGCCCAGGACGACGCCGTCTCGACGGTGGAGGACGCCCTCGCCGGCGTCGACGGGATCGAGACCGTCCAGGTGTCCTTCGGCAGCGGCGGCGGATCGTCGATGATGGCCGCCTTCGCCGGGGGAGGGGGCTCGGGCGCGATCAGCTACTCGATCACCACCGACGCGGACGCCGACCAGGTCGCCGTGCAGGACAGCGTGCGCAGCACCCTCGACGGGCTCGACGGCGTCGGCGACATCGAGATCAGCGCGGGAGACACCGGGGGCTTCGGCGGCAACGTGATCACGGTCGCGGTGACCGCCCCCACCGAGTCGACGCTGACGACGGCGACCGACGCGCTCGTCGACGCCTACGGCTCGGAGGACACCCTCGCCCAGGTCTCCAGCGACCTCAGCTCGACGCTGCCCTACGTCGCCGTGACCGTCGACAGGGAGGCCGCCGCCGAGGCCGGCTACAGCGAGGCGGCCCTCGGCGGGCTCGTCTCGCAGCGCATGCAGTCCAGCAGCGTCGGCACGGTCGACATCGACGAGGAACGGCTGAACGTCTACATCACCGGCGCCGACGTCCCGGCGACGCTCGATGAGATCGCCGACATCGAGGTCCCGACGGCGACGGGCACCGTTCCGCTCAGCGATCTGGCGACCGTCGAGGAGGCCACGGGCCCGGCGTCGATCAGCACGGAGAAGGGTGTGCGGACGGCGACGATCTCGATCACCCCCGCCGGCGACGACCTCACCTCGGCGACGGCGACCGTCACGCAGGTCCTCGACGACACCACGCTGCCGGACGGCGCGAGCGCGAGCGTCGGGGGCGTGTCCGCCGACCAGACCGAGGCCTTCGGCCAGCTGGGTCTCGCCCTGCTGGCGGCGATCCTCATCGTGTACGTCGTCATGGTCGCGGCGTTCCGCTCGCTGCTCCAGCCGCTCCTGCTGCTCGTGTCCGTGCCGTTCGCGGCGACCGGGGCGATCGTGCTGCAGGTGGTCACGGGTATCCCGCTCGGCATCGCCTCGCTCATCGGTGTGCTCATGCTCATCGGGATCGTGGTGACGAACGCCATCGTGCTGGTCGACCTGGTCAACCAGCACCGCCGCAAGGGCGAGGCCGTCGCCCAGGCCGTCGAGGCGGGGTCGCTGCGCCGCCTGCGGCCGATCCTCATGACGGCGCTCGCGACCATCTTCGCCCTCACGCCGATGGCGCTCGGCATCACCGGGCACGGCGGCTTCATCTCGCAGCCCCTGGCGATCGTGGTCATCGGCGGTCTCATCTCGTCGACCGTGCTCACGCTCGTGGTCCTGCCGACGCTGTACAACCTGGTCGAGGGCCCGCGCGAGCGCCGGGCCGCGGCCAGGGCGCAGAAGAAGGCGGCCAAGCGCGCGGACGCCGCCGGCGCGGCGCCCGCCCCCTCCGATGCGACGGCAGAGGCGGACGCGGGTCCCGAGGCCGGCGGCCGGGCCGAGGGCTAACCCGGCAGGCGTCGAGCCGACGGGCGCGGATGGGGCACGACGGTCGAGGCCCCATCCGCGTTCGCGTCTGAACGAGCCACCTCCCCGGCGGAAACCGGGGAGGTGGCTCGTGGCGTCGTGCGCGCCCGCACACCCCGGACCCGGTCGCGTTCTCCGCCGAGTGTTCCGGCTGGTTACGAAAGATCGCGTCGCTGAGGGACGTTGATCGTCACGCACCCACAGCGGCCTGAATCTCGTCCCTAAGCTCACGGACAACCCCCACGAGAGACAGCTCGTGCGGAACGAACACGGACGACGAGGGCGCCTCGTCGACCGTGCACCCGTGCGCACGGACCCGTGCACTCGGGGCCCTTTCGACGACACCCGCCCCCGCTTCAGGGACCTGCACAGAGGAAGCCACGATGTCTGATTTGCCCACATCTATCGAGAACGGAAAGCCGGTCAGGAAGAAGTGGCCGTGGTTCGTCGGCGGCGGCGTGCTCGCCGTCGCAGTGGCCGCGGCAGCGATCGTCGTGCCCACGCTCAGCGGCGACGGGGCACCCGCCGCCGAGGGCGGCGACGACGGCACTCCGGTCGCCGGGGGCACGCTCGAGTTCGCCCTCATCGACTATCAGCGCAGTCCCGACCCGCACTGGGGCACCAACTACGCCGAGTCGATCGTCGCGGACAACATCACCGACAAGCTGACCTGGCAGGACCCCGACACGGGGGAGATCACCCCGTGGCTGGCGACGTCGTGGGACGTCAACGACGAGCTGACCGAGTACACCTTCCACCTGCGCGACGACGTGACCTTCTCGGACGGCAGCCCGTTCAACGCGGAGGCGGTGAAGGCCAACTTTGACCAGTACGTCCACGGCGACGAGGCGCTCGGGATCAACCCCAACGGCGCCGTGCTGTTCCCCAACTACGAGGGGACGACGGTCGACGACGAGTACACCGCGACGGTGACGTTCTCCCAGCCCAGCGCCAGCTTCCTGCAGGCCTCCTCGTTCACCGCCAACGCCGGTCCGGGGTTCCTCTCCCTGGCGACGCTCGCGCTCAGCGCGGAGGAGCGCACCGACCCGACGGCGATCATCGGAACGGGACCGTTCGTCTACGAGGAGTGGACGGAGCAGGTGCGCACCGTCCTGGACAAGCGCGAGGGGTACGACTGGGCACCGCCCGCGCTCGAGCACGACGGCGAGGCGTACCTGGACAGGATCGTCTTCAACGTGATCCCCGAAGCAAGCGTGCGCACCGGCTCCCTGCAGTCCGGTGAGATCGATGCGACCCTCGACGTCGGAACGACCGACGAGGCGCCGCTGGAGGCCGCGGGGCTCACCGTGATCTCCCGCCAGGTGTCGGGGACGGCGATCTTCTTCAACTTCAACACCTCGCTCGCTCCGACGAACGACCTCGCCGTGCGGAAGGCGATCCAGCTCGGCTGGGACCGAGGGGCAGTCGAGAAGACGGTGCTCACGGACAACTACTCCGTCGCTGGCTCCATCCTGGCCGACACCGTGTCCGGCTATGCCGACTACAGCGACTCCGTGCTCCGTTACGATCCGGACGAGGCGGAGCGCCTGCTCGACGAGGCCGGCTGGACGCTCGGCTCGGACGGCATCAGGGAGAAGGACGGCGAGCGGCTGCAGGTGAAGCTGCTGGGAATCAGCAACCTCGTGGCCAACAAGCCGGCATACGAGTCCGTCCAACAGGACCTGGCCGCGATCGGGGTCGATCTGGAGCTCAACGTGCTCCCGCTGGCCGACTACGCGGCGGCCGTAGCGTCCGCCCCGACCGACTGGAACGTCGTCGCCGCCAACCGCTCGCGCAACGACCCCGCCGTGCTCAACCTGCAGTTCAGCCCGCTCATCGGGAACGGCTCGTACATCGCGGACGACTTCGAGGGCCGCGAGGACATCATCGAGCGCCTCGGCCGCCTGGAGCTCACCCTCGACCCGGAGGAGCGGGCCGGCTACGCGAAGGACGCGCAGGACCTGATCCTGGAGGACTACGCCCTGAGCAACCCCATCTACAACCCGTCCCAGGTGATCGCCCACCAGCCGTACGTGCACGGCATCATCTTCGACGCCCAGGCCCGCAACCACTTCGTCGACACCTGGAAGAGCGCCCAGTGACCGCCGCGCACCGGAGCGGGGTCGTGCAATGAGCCGGCGGCGCGAGCTGCACCTCAACGTCAACATCCTCAACGCGGGCATCTTCGGCGGCTCCTGGCGGGTGCCGGAGAACGACCCACTGTCCGCCTACACCCTGGAGCACTACGTCGGCGTGGCGAAGACGGCCGAGAAGGCCCGCCTCGACGCCGTCTTCCTCGCCGACGGGCCCGGGCTGGAGGCCGAGATCGCCCACCGGCCAGGCAACAGCTTCGAGCCGAGCGTCCTCCTGGCCCGGATCGCGGCGGAGACGGAGCGGATCGGGCTGATCGGCACCTTCTCCTCCAGCTACAACGATGCCGACGAGCTGGCCACCCGGCTGGCCGCGGTCGACGCGGTCTCCGATGGGCGTCTCGGGTGGAACGTGGTCACCACGGCCGGTGCCGCGGCGGCAGCGAACTTCGGCAGGGACGCGGAGCCGGAGCACACTGCGCGGTACGAGCGCGCCAGCGAGGTGACCGCCCGTGTGATCGCCACCTGGGCCGGGCAGGAGGGGACGCCCCTCGTGCCCGCCTCGCCGCAGGGTCGTCCGGTGCTGGTGCAGGCCGGTGCCTCCGCAGACGGCACCACGCTTGCGGGCGAGCACGCCGAGGTGATCTTCACCGCGGCGCAGACCGTGGAGGAGGCGCACGCGTTCCGCCGCGCCGTCGACGAGCACGCGATCGCCTTCGGTCGCCGCCCCGAGCACGTCGCGATCCTGCCCGGCCTCTCGACGGTGGTCGGCAGCACCGAGGCTGAGGCCGCCGAGCGCCGCAGGCTGCTCGACGAACTGGTGCCCGAACCGTACGCGCTGCGCCGGCTCAGCGGGCAGCTCGGTTTCGACCTCAGCGAGGTCGAGCTGGACGCGCCTGTCCCGCTCGACACACTGCCGGCGCCCGAACGGGCGGCCGGATCGCAGACCTTCTACCGGATGGTGCTTGGCATCATCGAACGCGACCGCCCCAGCTACCGTCAGCTGCTGCGCACACTCGGCGGCGGGGCCGGGCACCGCATCGTCGTCGGCACGCCGGAGCAGATCGCCGACCACATCGAGTCCTGGTTCCGTTCCGGCGCGGCAGACGGCTTCAACGTCATGCCCGATGCCTTGCCGAGCGGTTTCGACCACTTTGCCGAGCAGGTCGTCCCCGAGCTGCAGCGCCGCGGCCTGTTCCGGACCGAGTACTCCGGCCGCACGCTGCGCGACCACCTCGGCCTCCCCCTCCAGCCGCCGTTGCGGGCCGTCGCCCCCGTGCTCACCCCCAGCTGGTGAAGAAAGGCCACACCATGACCGATCGTCTTCCCGTCATCGTCCGGCTGCCGGCCGCCGTGCCCGGCAGCGCCCCCGACACGGTCGCCGTTGCCCGCGAGGCGCTGGCGATCTCCGCGCGACACCGCGTCGAGGCGGTGCTGATCCCGCACGAGGAGCCGCCGGCCCTCGACCCGAGCGTGCTCGGCGGGCTGCTCAGCTCCGCCGGTCTCGACGTGCCCGTGATCATCGAGGCGCACACCGGCAGGCACGCCCCGTTCAACCTGGCCCGCAGGGTGCAGACGCTGGCACGGATCACCGCAGGGCGCGCCGCGGTGTACCTGCGCGACAGCGGCGTTGACCCGGTCACCGCGGCAGGCCGTCCCGCGGCCGCCGCGGACGCCGAGGGCCTGATCGACGAGTACGCCCTGTTGCTGCGGCGGCTGTGGAACAGCTTCCCGGAGTCCGCGCTGCTCGGCGACCGCGAGGCGGCACGCTTCGTCGACGTCGCGCAGCTCGCCCCTGCCCAGCACGAGGGGCGGCGCTACGGCGTCGCCGGGGCGCTGAACGTCCCCATCGCGCCCGCGCAGCGTCCGGTTCTGCTGGCCGACGCCGGCTCGCTTGGCGAGGTCGGTGCCGTCGACGCGGTCGTCAGCGCCGCCCACGCCGTCCTCGGACCGCCCGCGTACCGGCCGATCACCTGGGCCGCCGACGCCGATGCGGAGTCCACGCGGCGCTCGCTCGCCGACGCCCTCGCCCAGCACGCCGGAGTGCTGCTGCGCATCGACGCGCCCGCGAGCGCCGCCGCCCGGCATCTCGAGGCCGCACTGAGCGCCATCACCGCGCTGGCCTCGGCCGAGTCCGAACCGCTCCGCCCCTCGCCGTGGCAGCGCCGCAGCCCCGGCCCGTCCGCCGCGTGAGCCTCACCACTGCATCGCACAGGAAGCACCGTCACGAATGAACCAGACCCCCGACGCGCCCCACGAACACCACTTCGGCTTTAGCACCGAGCAGGTCCATGCCGGGTACCTCGGCGAGGCCGGCCACGGCGCACGGATCACGCCGATCTACCTCAGCGCCGGCTTCGTCTTCGACGACTTCGAGCAGGCCAGGGCCCGCTTCGCCGGCACCGATCTCGGCTACGTCTACTCCCGCATCAACAACCCGAGCAACGCGGCCGTCGAGAAGGCACTGGCCGAGCTCGAGCACGGCGTCGGCGCCACCCTGACCGGCAGCGGCCAGGCCGCCGCGACCGTCGCACTGCTCAGCGTGCTGAAGGCGGGAGACCACATGCTCAGCGCCCCCAGCATCTATGAGGGCACCCGGGCGCTGTTCCGCGGCAACTTCGCCCGTTTCGGCATCGAGGTGGAGTTCGTCGAGCACCCCAACGACCCCGATGACTGGCACCGCCGGGTCCGCGAGAACACGCGGCTGTTCTTCGGCGAGGCGATCCCGAACCCCAAGAACGACCTCATCGACGTCGAGGCGATCGCCACCGCCGCGCACGAACACGGTCTGCCTTTCGCCATTGACGCGACCGTGGCCACGCCGTACCTGCTGCGGCCCATCGACTACGGCGCGGACATCGTCTTCCACTCCACGAGCAAGTTCCTGGCCGGGCACGGCAGTTCCATCGGCGGCGTCGTCATCGACGCGGGCCGCTTCGACTGGGCCGCCCACCCGGACAAGTTCCCTCACCTGCACCAGCCGATCGTCGACGACGCAGACGGCGACGGGGCCACCTGGATCGACAAGTTCGGCGCGAAAGCGAACTTCGCCTTCGCCCGCGCCGCCATCGCCGGCCGCTTCGGCACCAGCCTGTCGCCGTTCAATGCCTTCCTGCTGCAGCAGGGCATCGAGACGCTCTCGCTCCGCCTCGACCGGCACACCCGCAACGCCCTGGCGGTGGCGAGCTGGCTGGAGCAGCAGCCGGAGGTGTCGAACGTCGACTACGCCGGGTTGCCCTCGAATCCGTACCACGCCCTCGCGCAGAAGTACTACCCGACGGGCGCCGGATCCGTGTTCGCCTTCACCCTGAGCGGAGGCCAGGACGCAGCGAGAGTGTTCTACGACAGCGTCGAGGTCTTCACCCGGATGACCCACATCGGCGACGTGCGCTCGCTGATCCTGCACCCGCCGACGACCACGCACTCCAAGCTCTCCGCCGCCGAGCGCGACAGGGCCGGCATCCACCCCGGCCTGCTCCGGCTCTCCGTTGGCATCGAGGACGTCGACGACCTCATCGCCGACCTCGATCGCGCATTCCGCGTGCTCAGGGGCGAGAACCCGCCGCCGCTGCGCAGCACGGGCCCGGGCGGCGGCTTCACCCCGGCGGAGGGCCTGTGAGCGCGCCCGCGCCCGTCACGACGGGGGAGATCCGGGCCGCCGTCACGCCGATCCTTGACCGGCTCCGCCAGGAATCGGCCCGCAGGGATGCCGAGCGTGTGCACCCCTACGCGGAGATCCGTGCGCTCGCCGACGCCGGCATTCTGCGCTACCGGGTCCCCGCCGCCGACGGCGGTGCCGGGGCGAGCGTGCGCCAGCTGGCCGAGCTGATCGCCGACATCGCCGCCGCCGACTCCAACGTGGCCCAGGCGCTGCGGCCGGGCTTCCTCGTCGCCGAGTCGCTGGTCACCGGGACGGTCGCCGGTGTCGCACGGCAGCAGCTGCTCGACCGGGTGCTGCGCGGCGAGCTGTTCTCCGGCACCGCCAACGAGAACAGCGGTGCGGCCGGATCGGTGCGCACCACCCTGAGCCGCGATGCGGACGGGCTGCGCATCGACGGTGCGAAGTACTACAGCACCGGAGGGCTGCACGCCGATTGGTTCTCCGGGACCGCGCGCGACGAGCAGGGCCGGATCGTCGGCTTCACCGTCCCGACGGATCGCGACGGCGTGGAACGGCTCGACGACTTCGACGCGATCGGTCAGCGGCTCACCGCGAGCGGCAGCACCCTGCTGCATGGCGTCCGCGTGGAGCCCGCGGAGCTCAGCGAGCCCGACGCGCCCAAACAGCACCCGCACGTGGCCCTGGCGCACCTCATTCTGGCCGCCACCCTCAGCGGGATCGCCGCGGCGGCCAGAGACGACGCCGTGCGCGTCGTGCGCGAGGTCGCCAGGCCGATCAAGCACTCGACGGCGGTGCGCGCCGCGGACGACCCCTACGTGCGGCAGGTGGTCGGTCGGATCGGCACCGCGGCGTTCACCGCCAGGGCCCAGCTGATCGCCGCCGCCGAGGCGCTCGACCGCCACTGGGTCTCCGGGGACGAGCACAGCGCCGTCGAGGCCGTCGTCGCCGTCGCCGAAGCCTACATCGGCGCGGGGGAGCAGGCGCTGCGTGCCGCCGAGCTGCTGTTCGACGTGGGCGGCGGCACCCTGACCGGCCGGGACCTCGGGCTGGACCGGCACTGGCGCAACGCCCGCACCGTCGCCAATCACAACCCGCGCGGCTGGAAGGCCGCCGCGATCGGCGCCTGGCTGGTCAGCGGCGAGGCCCCGCCGGCGAACGGACTGTTCTGAGCATGACCCGCACGGTAAGGAGACACCCAGCAGTGAGCGACGAAACGACCACGATCCCGCATGACCGGCTTGGCCGCAGCGGTGTGCCGGTGAGCCGGCTCACCCTCGGCGCCATGAACGTCGGCGGGCCCACCAGCCGCGAGGACTCGATCGAGATCATCCACGCCGCCCTCGACGCGGGGATCACCGTGATCGATACCGCCGACGTGTACAACCAGGGCGCCAGCGAGGAGATCGTCGGGGAGGCGATCGTCGGCCGTCGTGACGAACTGATCCTCGCCACCAAGTTCCACGGCCAGATCGGGGACAACCCGCTGCACGGCGGCAACTCCCGGCGCTGGATCCAGCGCGCCGTCGAGGACAGCCTGCGTCGGCTCGGCACAGACCGCATCGACCTGTACCAGGCGCACCGCCCCGACCCGCACACCCCGCTGCTGGAGACCATCGAGGCGCTGAACGACCTGATCCACCAGGGCAAGATCCTCTACTACGGCACGAGTGTCTTCGGTGTGGACGAGGTTGTCGAGGCGCAGCTGGTGGCCAGGCAACACGGGCTCATCCCCCCGTTGACCGAGCAGGTGCCGTATTCGGCGCTCATCCGCCTGGCGGAGCGGACCATCCTCCCCGTGGCGCGACGCTACGGCCTGGGCGTGCTGACCTTCGGGCCGCTCGCCGCAGGCTGGCTCAACGGCTCGTACCGTGAGGGCGCCGCGCAGCCCGAGTCGGCGCGCGCGGCCCGCGTCTGGGCCGGACGCTTCGACGTGAACGACCCGAGCAACGCGGCCAAGCTGGCCGCCGCCGAGCGCATCGCGCGGCTGGCGGAGCAGCAGGGCCTGAGCGTGCCCGCCCTGGCCCTCGGCTTCGCGCTGAGCCACCCGGCCGTGTCATCGGTGATCATCGGCCCGCGCACCCGCGAGCACCTGGACTCCTACCTCGCGGCCGCGGCGACCGTGCTCGACGACACCGTGCTGGACGAGCTGGACCGGATCGTTCCGCCCGGCACCACCTTCCTCGAGCGCGACAACGGGCGCATCCCCGTGGAGCTGACCCCCGCCGGCCTGCGCCGTCCGCGCCCCATCGGCCGATAGCCGGCAGCAGACCCCCCACCCTCATCACGAAAGGCTTCACATGAACTACCTTCCCTCCGCCGACCGCTACGAGAAGCTGAACTGGCGCCGGGCCGGGACGACCGGCCTGGTCCTGCCCGAATTCGCCTTCGGGCTGTGGCAGAAGTTCGGCGACCGCACGCCGTACCAGACGCAGCGCGACATCGTCCTGGCCGCCGTCGACGCCGGGATCGTGCACTTCGACAACGCCAACCGGTACGGTCCTCCCCACCGTTCCGCGGAAAAGAACTTCGGCCGCATCCTGCGCGAAGACCTCGGGGCCTGGCGCGAGGAGCTCGTGCTGACCACCAAGGCGGGCAACCCGATCGGACCGAGCCCGTACCACCGCGGCGGCTCGCGCAAGAACCTGCTGCAGAGCCTCGACCACAGCCTGCGCGACCTGGGTACCGACTACGTCGACGTGTTCTACTTCCACCGCCCCGACCCGACCGTTCCGCTGGAGGAGACCGTCGGCGCCCTGGCCACCGCCGTGCAGTCGGGCAAGGCGCTCTACGTCGGCATCTCCAACTTCTACGATCGGGCCGAGGCACACCGCGCCGCCGTGCTGCTGAGGGAGACAGGGGTGCCGCTGGCGGTGCACCAGTCCCGCTACTCGATCTTTGACCGCCGGCTGGAGACCGACGAGCTGCTGGAGCAGTCCGCTGAGGACGGCGTCGGCCTGGTCACCTACTCACCGCTGGCACAGGGGTTGCTCACCGACAAGTACCTCGACGGTGTCCCCGACGGCGCCCGCGCACTCGACAGCGACTTCCTGTCGAGCGACGACATCACCGAGCAGTACCGGCAGCGCGCCCGCGCCCTCAACGAGCTCGCGGCGCAGCGCGGCCAGTCCCTGGCCCAGCTGGCGCTGCAGTGGGTGCTGCGCCGCCCCGAGGTCACCAGCGCGCTCATCGGGGCGAGCTCGGTCGAGCAGCTGCGGCACAACCTGCGGGCGCCCGGCTTCGCGCCGCTGACCGAGGAGGAGCTCGCGATCATCGACAGGCACGGCGTGCACGGCACGGGGCTGCGGAACGCATGACCTCCCCCGCCAGCGCCCCGACCCCCGCGCCCCGGCCCGAGCGTGCCGGCGCGCTGCTGGAGGGCAAACGCCTCGGCTTCCTGCTGCACCTGGACGCCGAGCAGGACCCGGCCAGCGCCTACGCCCACGCCGTCGAGCTGTTCCAGTACGCGGAGGCGCTCGGCTACGACTCCGGCTGGGTGATCCAACGGCACTTCCGTCAGGGCAACGAGCATGTCTCCGCCCCGCTGGTGCTGCTGGCGGCGATCGCGCAGCACACCAGCCGGATCCGGCTCGGCACCGGGGTTCTGGTGCTGCCGCTGGAGGACCCGCTGCGCGTCGCCGAGGACGCGGCGACGCTCGACCTGCTCTCCGGCGGCCGCCTGGAGCTCGGCCTCGGCTCCGGCCCCTTCCCCGGGGCGTGGGAGGCGTTCGGGCGCAGCGTGGACGACCGCGCGCGGTTGTGGGAGAGCAGTCTGTCGCGGCTGCACCGGCTGCACCGGGTGCTCGAGGGCGAGCCGCTGAACAGCCTCGGCGAGACGCTGCATCCCTCCGGGGCCGGCGTGCGGCGTCGGCTCTGGCAGGCGACGTCGAGCGCGCCCGCGGTTGCCGAGGCGCAGGCCCGTGCCGCCGGCGCCGCCGGGGACGGCCTCCAGCTGTCGCGCGCCACCGACTGGAACCGGCATCAGAGCCCCGAGGCGCAGGCCGCCCTCGTGCGTGCCTACCGTTCGGCACTGCCGTCAGGGGTGGAGTCGCGGGTGCTCGTCTCGCGCGCCGTGTACCCGGACGCGAGCAGGGAACAGGCGCTGGCCAAGCTCGTCGACGGCGCGGCCAGGTGGCAGAGCTGGTTCGGTGCGCTCGGCCGCAGCGAGGCCGCCGGCGTCAGCCCGGAGGAGTACCTCATCCGCGACCATTCCCGATTCGGCGTGGTGGAGGACATCGCGGCCGGGCTCGCCGCCGACGCCGGGGTGGCGGAGGCGAGTGAGCTGCTCCTGAGCTTCCCGCCGGCGTCCCCCTCGCTCACGGAGCACAAGCGGCTGCTCAGCGCGAGCGCCGAGCAGCTCGCCCCGCTGCTCGGCTGGATCCCCGGCGGGCAGCATGCGGGGGCGGACTCGTGAGCGCCTCGGCCGCTGGACGCTACCACCTCAACCTCTCGCTCATGCAGCCCGGACACTTCCGCACGGCATGGCGGCTTCCCGACCACGACCCGCGGGCGGTGCTGGACATCGGCCACGTCGCTCGGCTCAGCGAGCACGCCGAGCGCGCGAAGATCCACGCGGTCTTCCTCGGGGACGGGCCGGGTTCCACCGCCGCGATTGCCCGCGGCCCGGAGTCGGGTATCGACCCGACCATCCTGTTCGCCCACCTGTTCGCCCGGACCAGCCGGATCGGCGCGATCGCCACGAGCAGCACCACCTACAACGAGCCGTACAATCTGGCCAGGCGCTACTCCGCCCTCGACCACGTCTCCGGGGGGCGCGCCGCTCTCAACGCCGTGACCACGCTCAACCCGGCCGCGGCGGCGGCGTTCGGCTACGAGCAGGAGCTGCCCAAGGCCGAACGCTACGAGCGCGCCGAGGAGTTCCTCGAGGTCGTCACCGGGCTCTGGGGCGCCTGGCAGCCGGACGCCCTCGTGGCGGACCGGGAGTCGGGGCTCTACGCCGACCCCGATCGCATCCACCCCATCGATTACCGCGGCGCGCACTTCCGGGTGCGCGGCAGCCTCTCGCTCCCTGAGTCCGCGCAGGGCAGGCCGCTCATCGTGCAGGCGGGGGGCTCGGCCGGCGGCGTCCGGCTGGGGGCTCGCTTCGCCGACCTCGTGTTCACTGTGGCGCAGACGCAGGATCGGGCCAGGCGGTTCCGGCAGGAGCTGGCGGCGGCGGCGCTCGCGGTCGGGCGTCCGACACCGCCGCAGACATCGCTCGGTGTCGTCCTGCTCATCGGCTCGACGGAGGAGGAAGCCAGGCGTCGCGGCGAGGCACTGCTCGACTCCCTCGGCGAGGAGGCGGGCGAGCAGCTGCTGGCGCAGCTCGGCATCCCGGCCGGATCGATCGGCCCCGAGCAGCTGATCACCCGCGAGCTGATCGCTCCGGGCGTCGCGGGCAGGGGCTCCGACGGGTTCCAGGCCAGCACCCTGGCCCTGCTGGAGGAGCGCTCGTTCACCACCCGCGAGCTACTGCTGCGCTCGGCCGCGGGCAACGGGCACCGGCTCGTCCTCGGGACGCCGGAGCAGATCGCCGACGACCTCGACGCCTGGTTCGACGCCGGTACCGCCGACGGCTTCACCATCATGTCTGCCGACAATGCGGTGGACGCGCCCGCCTTCCTCGACGAGGTCGTGCCGATCCTGCAGGGGCGCGGCTCCTTCCGCACCGAGTACCGCGGGGCGACTCTGCGCGAGAACTACGGGATCCCCTTCCCTGAGCCCGCAGGGGTGGGCGCCACCGTTCCGGACAGGCCGGCCGCGTCAGCGGGATGAGTCGTCGCCGCCCCCGCACCCGCCGTGTCGTCATCATGTTTCGTCCCGCGGCGGCGGATGACCGCGGGCGGGACAGGCCATCCCCGCGGCCGTTATCGTCACACACCATCACCATCGCTACCGCCTGAAGAGGACCGCTGTGCTCCACTACGCCGCACTCAAGATCGGCCGTGCCCTGTTCGTCATCTGGGCCGCATTCACGATCACCTTCCTGCTGCTGTTCGTGCTGCCAGCCGAGCCGGTCGACCTGCTGTTCGACCCGGCAGAGCTCAACACGATCCCCGAGGACGTCCGGGCCCAGGTCGCCGCGAACTACGGCTTCGACAAGCCGCTCCTCCTGCAGTACCTGGACCGTCTCGGCCACGCGGCCGTCGGGGACTTCGGCACCTCCGTCCAGTCCGGCCGGCCCGTCACCCAGGCGCTGCTCGAGGTGCTGCCGAGCACCCTCATCCTGTCGGTCGGGGCGCTGCTGCTCGCCGTCGTGATCGGCTTTGCCATCGCCCTGCTCGCCACCGCCACGCGTCGGCCCTGGCTGCGCAACCTGCTCGAGTCGCTGCCCTCGGCGGCCGTGTCGGTCCCGGTGTTCATGTTCGGCATCGTGCTGCTGCAGGTGTTCTCGTTCGGACTGGGCTGGTTCCCGTCCTTCGGCGACGGTGGTTGGCAGAGCCTGGTGCTGCCGCTGGTGACGCTGGCGATCCCCGTGTCCGGCCCGATCGCGCAGCTGCTGGTGCGCAGCTTCACCGGCGAGATGGGGGCAGGCTACGTGGTGACCAGCTTCGCGAAGGGGGCCACGCGCGGTCAGGTGATCGTCGGCGACGTCTTCCGCAACGCCAGCCTGCCCGCCCTGACCATCGCGGGCATCACCTTCGGCAATCTGATCGCCGGCTCGGTGATCACCGAGACCGTGTTCGCCCGCCCCGGCGTCGGCCGGCTCACGCAGGGCGCCATCAACACACTCGACATCCCGGTCGTGCAGGGCATCGTGGTGTTCGTCGCCGCGAGCTTCGCCCTGATCAACCTGATCGTCGACCTGATCTATCCGCTGCTCGACCCGCGCCTGCGTGCCTCGCTCGCCGCCCGAACCTCCTGAGGACTGGCCATGACCGTCGACATCACCGATCCCCGTGCCGCCGAGGTCATCCCGGCCGCGCATGGACTACGCCCCCGCCGCCGGATCGGCATCGGTGCCCGGCTGACGGAGGCGCTGCGCCAGCCCGTGCTCGTGCTCGCCTGGTTGGTCGTGCTCACCGCCGCCGGTTGGGCGCTGTTCCCCTGGCTGTTCACCTCCGTCAGCCCCTACGAAGGCAACCCCGCGCTCAGCTTCTCCCCGCCGAGCTCCGAGCACATCTTCGGCACGGACCGCCTCGGCCGGGACCTGTTCGCCCGCTCCGTGTACGGCGCGGGCACGACGCTCACCGCCACCCTGCTGGCCGTGCTCATCGCCTTCGGCGCGGGAACGCTCGTCGGCCTCATCGCCGGATACCTCGGCGGCGCCGTCGACACCGTGATCATGCGCGTCATCGACGTGCTCCTGTCCATCCCCAGCCTGCTGCTGGCGATGGTCATCGTCTCGGTGCTGGGCTATTCCACGCACAACATCGCGATCGCGGTCGGTATCTCGGCGATCGCCTCCTTCGCACGCGTCATGCGTTCTGAGGTGATTGTCATCGTCAACCGGGACTACGTGCGCGCCGCCTACGGTCTCGGCGTCGGCCGCCTCGGGGTGGTGCTGCGGCACATCCTGCCCAACTCGCTGAGCTCCGTGGTCGCCCTGGCCGCCCTGGAGATCGGCACCTCCATTCTCGCGGTCGCGTCGCTCGGCTTCCTCGGCTACGGTGCCCCGCCGCCCGAACCGGAGTGGGGCCTGCTCGTCGCCGAGGGCCGCGACTACCTGGCCGTCTACCCGTGGATATCGATCCTGCCCGGCATCGCCCTCGCTCTCGTCGTGATCGCCACCCACCGCATCAGCACCTCATTCCGGAAGGAGCACCGCCGATGAGCGAGCAGCCCACCGCCCGCGCCGAGGGGGCCGCCGTCCCCGCCGAGGATGCAGCCGGGACGAAGCCGCTGCTGCAGATCGCCGAACTCCGGATCGACTACCGTGCTCAGGGGCGCAGCTGGTCACCCGCGGTGCGTGGCGTGAGCCTGCACGTCGACCCCGGCGAGACCGTGGCGCTGGTCGGGGAGTCCGGATCGGGCAAGACCACGCTCGTCCAGGGCTCGCTCGGGCTGCTTCCCGCCAGTGCGCGGGTCAGCGGCGGTTCGATTTCCTACTCCGGGGTCGACGTGACCGGGTGGCGCGACGCGCGCATGGCCAGGGTGCGCGGCAACTACGTCGGATTCATCCCGCAGGACCCGAACACCTCGCTCAACCCGGTCAAGAAGATCGGCCAGCAGGTCATCGAGGCCGTTGCCTTCAACGAGCGCACGGCGGCCAGCAGCCAGGAGCACATCGACGCCGCGCTGGAGAGCCTGCGCACCGCCGGGCTGGCCAACGCCGAGCGGGTGTTCCACCAGTACCCGCACGAGCTCTCCGGCGGGATGAAACAGCGTGCGCTCATCGCCATCGCGCTCGCAGGCAAACCCAAGATCATCGTCGCCGACGAGCCGACCAGCGCCCTCGACGTGACCGTGCAGCGCGTGATCCTCGACCACCTGGAGACACTGCGCACCGAGCTGGGCATCGGCATCCTCCTTATAACCCACGACCTGGGCGTCGCCCTGGACCGCGCCGACCGCATCGCCGTGATGCAGCGCGGCGAGATCGTCGAGCACGGCCCGGTGCGCGAGCTCATCGCCAACCCGAGCAGCGACTACACCCGGCGGCTGCTGGCCGCGGCACCGTCCCGGCACCAGGGGCGGCTGGCCCCGAGCCCCGGCCTGCAGCCGCGCACGCCGGGGGAGGGCATCGTCGTCCGGGCGGAGCAGCTGCGCAAGCAGTACACCCTCCGCTCCGCGGGCGGGCGGAGTCTGGTCAACGCACTCGACGGTGTCGACCTCGTCGTGCGAGCGGGCACGACCCACGCCATCGTAGGAGAGTCCGGCGCGGGCAAGTCGACATTGGCCAGCATCATCGCCGGCTTCGCCACCGCGGACTCGGGCACCGCCTGGGTGGGCGAGCGCGAGACCACCTCGCTGTCGCACCGAGAGCTGCGTGAGGTACGCCGCGATCTGCAGTTCGTTTTCCAGAATCCGTACACCTCGCTCGACCCGCGCTTCACCGTGGCGAAGCTGATCGCGGAGCCGCTGCGTGCCTTCCGGGTCGCCACCGGCCGGGCCGAGCTGATGACCAGGGTCAGAGAGCTACTTCGTGCCGTTGCCCTGGATGACAGCTATCTGCAGCGCACCACGGCGCAGCTCTCCGGAGGCCAGCGTCAGCGCATCGCGATCGCGCGGGCGCTCGCGCTCAATCCGCGGGTGATCGTGCTCGACGAGGCGGTCAGCGCGCTGGACGTGTCCGTCCAGGCGCAGATTCTCCAGCTACTGGTCGACCTGCAGACCGAGCTGGGGCTCAGCTACGTCTTCGTCACGCATGACCTCGGCGTGGTCCGGATGATCGCCGACGACGTCACCGTGATGAGGGACGGCGGCATCGTCGAGCACGGGACGGTGCAGGACGTGTTCCTTTCCCCGCAGAGCGATTACACCCGCGCGCTGCTTGGCGCGATCCCCGGCACCCGTTTCGCCACCGTCTGATCAGAGAAGGCCGTCATGACATCCTCACCACCGCTCCTGCTGTCCCTGTCCGGCAGGCTGCCGGCCCTGCTGCGCGAGCAGCACCCCGCGCTGATCGAGCAGCTGCGGCGGGTGGCCGGCACCGTCGGCGCCGTCGTCATCGGCGCGAAGGCGCGCCCGCTCTCGCTCGACCCGGTCGCCGTCGCGACCGCGCTGACGGTCAGGGCTCCCGGCCTCGGCCTGATCGTCGCCTGCGACGGCGTGCGTGACTCCCCCTACAACGCCGCGCGCCGTCTCCTCTCGCTCGACCACCTCTCCGATGCACGCAGCGGCGTGCTGTTCAGTTCGGCCCAGGCAAGCGCGGCGCAGACTGCGGAGCGGATCGGCGTCATCCGGGCGCTGTGGAACTCGTGGCCGAGGCGCTCGCTGCGGGCCGACCGCGAGCGCGGCGTGTACGCGAACACCGAGGATATCCGCCGAATCGACCACGTCGGCGAGCACTACCGCGTCGACGGCCCGCTCAACTCGCCGAGCAGCAGACAGGGCGAGCCGGTCTCGATCTGGCTGGTGTCCTCGGAGGCCGAGCTGCGTGCTGCACAGGGGCTGGTCGATCTGGTGCTCGTCGAGGACGAGCAGCTGATCGAGCGATGGCGCGAGGGCGATCCCGCGGGACGCCCGGCTCTGGCCACGGGGCTGGATGCCGCCGAGGCCGCGGTGCGCGTTCGCACCGTCGGCGGGCTCGACGAGCTCGTAGCGCTGTCCGACGCACTCGCCACGACTGACACCGATGCCGATGCCGATGCCGATGCCGATGCCGCCGACCGCGCGACCGCGCCGCGCACCCTGCGCGGCTCGCTCGAGCTGCCGGCCCGCAGCGTCGAGCTGTCCGGCAAACCCCTCGCCTTTGGAGCCGCACTGTGAGCACCCGCACCGACCAGCTGACCCTCAACGTCAACCTGCAGGCCTTCGGGCAGCGCCCCTCCGCCTGGCAGTTCGGCGACGACGCCGCCGACGCTCTGATCACCCCGGGGCACTGGATCGCCTCGGCGCAGGCGGCCGAGCGGGGTCTGCTCGACGCCGTGTTCTTCGCCGACCAGCCCGTCCTGCACAACCCCAACCCCCGGCCGGGCAGCCAGCTGGAGCCGATCGCCCTCGCGGCGTTCATCACCGCGGTGACCGAGCACATCGGTGTGATCGCCTCGGCGTCCTCGACCTACAACGATCCCGTCGAGCTCGCCGAACGGCTGCTCGGCACCGACGTCGTCAGCGGCGGCCGGCTCGGCTGGAACATCGTCACCACGTACAACTCCCGGGTGTCGGGCAACTTCGGGGGCGGGGAGACTCCTGCTCGCGCCGCCCGCTATCGCCGAGCCGGCGAGTTCGTGGAGGCGGTCAGAGCCGTGTGGGGCGCGGCAGCCGGCGACGGCCGGTTCCGATTCGACGGCGAGGACGTCCGTGTCAACGGACGCACCGCGCTCGGCCCCTCGGCCCAGGGCGCCCCCGTGCTGTTCCAGGCCGGCGGCAGCGAGCAGGGGCGCGAGCTCGCGGCTCGCCACGCCGAGGGCGTGTTCTCCGTGGAGCTCACCCTCCCTCGGGCGATCGAGAACTACGCGGCCCTCAAGCGCCGCGCGTCGGCCCTCGGTCGTTCCCGCGGTCTGCCCAGGATCACGCCGGGCCTGTCGCTCGTGATCGGAAGCACGGTGGAGGAGGCCAGGCGCCGCTTCGACGAGTTCGAGTCCCGCGTGCCCGACGGGTACGCGCTCGGCTCGCTGAGCAACGTCCTCGCCCACGACGCGGCAACACTCGAGCTGGACGCCCCGATCCCCGCAGAGATCCTGGACAAGCCGTGGGACCCCGACGAACACCCCACCTCGGCCGGGTACCGACTCACCTTCCTCGACTGGATCCAGGAGCGTCGGCTGCTGAGCGTGCGCGAGATCCTCCGCGACTTCGGCGGCTACGGCTCGCGCATCATCGTCGGAACGCCGGAGCAGATCGCGGACGACATGGAGCTGTGGTTCCACTCCGGTGCGGCCGACGGCTTCAATCTGATGATCGACCGCTTCCCTGAGGGGCTCGTGACGTTCGCCGACGAGGTGGTGCCCCTGCTGCAGGGCAAGGGCATCCACAAACGCGAGTACGGACACTCCACCCTGCGTCACACGCTCGGCGTCGCGGCGTTCCGCGCCGACTGAGCGGATCCGTCGGCCGCTGTCCGGTCGGGCTGCTGTCTGGTCGGGATGGCGCCGTCACTCGCCGGGCCGGAACGCGCGGTCGGCCGACGGGCGTCCGTCCTCGTCAAACGGGGCGAACGGGCTGGCGTAGAAGCGGCCGTTGACCAGGTAGTCGCCGAGCAGGCGCGGCTTGACCGCGACCGGGTTGTGCGAGGCGATGGTCCTGGCATTGCGCCAGTGCCGGTCCAGCGCCCGCTCCGTGCTGGCGAGGCTCGCGCCCGCGGCGTCGAAGAGCCGTGTGGTCGCCTGGAGCGCGGTCTCGATCACGGCGACCTGGCTCGCGAGGGTGTGCACGCTCAGCAGCTCGTATGGCACCCTGCTCCCCTCCGGGTCGGCGTGGGCGCGGGCGTTGGCCGCATCCAGCGTGTCGGCGGAGGCGTGCAGCAGCGCCTGGGCTGTGGCGTGGGAGATGTACAGCGAGCCGACGACGTCGAGGGCGTGGTCCCCGAACGCCTGTTTGCGCGGCGGCCGGACCACGTTCACGGTGATCGCATCGTCCACCACCTCGCGGACGATGCCGGTGAGGGTAGCCAGGTGGTACAGCTGTACGTAGCTTTGGTGCTGCGTGACCTCGGGGTCGATCGCCAGCACGCCGAGCGGGTGGACGACGGCGTCGTCGAAGGCCGTGCTTCCACTGGCCGAGGTCCGCTGCCCGAAACCGGTCCAGTCGGGATCGCGACGCACCGCCGCCTGATCCGTCGCGACGATGGCCCACATGGCCCGGCCCGACTCGTCCTCCGCGGAGGCGCGGATGTAGTCGGCGTAGAGCGAACCGCTGGAGTAGTACTTGTGGCCGCTGAGCCTCCACCCGCCGTCAGCGGCGCGGTGCACCCTGGTCGCCGGGGCGTTCGGCGCGGGGGTTTGCGCGTTGCCGATGATCCGCCCGGTGGCGATCTCGCCGATCCAGTGGTCGCGGACCTCCGGGGGGATGCCCGACTGCTGCCGGAGGATCTCGATGAAGCTGAAGTGCCCGCGCAGCGCGTTTGCGACGCCGGGGTCGGCGGCGCCGAGGTCGCTGAGCAGCGCGAACAGCTCGACGAGGGGGACGTCGATGCCGCCGTCGGCTGCGGGAACCCTCAGGCGGGTGAAGCCGGAGTCGACGAGAGCGCGCATGCCCTCGTTCTGGAGTCGACCGTCACGATCGTCAGCGACCGCGTCGGATCGGATTGTCGCGATGGCGGTGGCGAAGCGCTCCCTGAGTTCGTGGAGCAGGCCGGAGCCGCGCGCCTCCGTCAGCTCGTCCAACTCGACGCGCCGGCGGTGCGCCGCCGCAGAGGGCTCCGCTGCGTCTGCCGCTCGAGGCGTTGTGGCTGCTGCCGGCATGGGGTCCTCCCGCTGGTCGGAGCCGCGTCGTGGCGGACACCGCGGCGTTGGTGACACCGGCGGCCTCGCCCCGAACTCCGGAGGAGTGCGCCGCCGTTTCGCGTGCAGCCTATCCCCCGCGGTGGCCGCTCCGAGGCGGCGGGTACACACGCCGTAACCGGAGCGTTCCGGCCGCGGGCGCGGCCCGGGGGAGCGGCCGGGACCGGGTCAGCCCCGCCGTCCGCGCTCCAGCCACGGCCGCAGAGCAGCCGTCACGCGCGGGAGAACCAGGTAGGCCATCAGCGGGGTGAGGACCAGAGTCGTGATCAGGACCTTGAGGGGCACGGGGACGGCGTCCCAGCCCGGGACGAGGGCGCCGACGAGCAGGGTGAAGAGCAGGTTCAGCGGGAAGAAGCCCAGCCAGATGCTCACCGCCTGCTTCCAACGGGGCGGCGGGGGCGTGACGATCGGCGTCGAGCCCGTCATCGTCCCGTCCGAGGCGATCACCGGGGTGTGCGGCACGTCGAACCACCCTTCAATGCCTGTGCGCTTCTCGCTGCGGCGGTGGTGCACGAACTCCTCCCCGCTGCTCAGCCAGCGGCCGCGCTCGGCCGATTCCTCCCAATCGCGCAGGGTCTGCTCGTCCTCGAAGCGGTAGAGCATGTGCCAGGTCTCCGATTCCGGCCCGGTCCTCACCCACCCCGAGCCGAGGAAGCCGGGGTACTTGTTGGCGAGGTTGATGCCCGTCTGGACCCAGATGGTCGCCTCGGCGATGCGGTCGGGGTCGACCGTCCGCTCGATCGCGACCGTGATCGGTGTGTGTGCCATCAGACCAGGATGGCGCGCGTGCGTTTCGGTGAGGTAACCGGCCGAGGGCGAGGTGCGCCCGATCGGGGCGCGGCGCGGCGCCGAGGGTGACAGAAGCAGTGCGGCCGTGTATCGTGTGATGGTCGGCTCTAGACGTAGCGCATTTGCGCGATAGTGGGTTTTTGTCAGTCTGGTGGGCCGGTTTCGGCGCGAAAACGCGTACGAATTCACGTGATGTGAACGGTCCCGGCCACTGAAAGCCCGGGTATGAGCGAGGCGGTGTTCGCCGTGTGCTCAGTGCTGTTGCATACAGATCTAAAACCCGGAAAGAACCATGCCTAAGAACAAGAAGCCAGCCGGCGGGCGTCCCGCCAAGAACTTCGATCCCTCCTACGCCGACCGCCGTTCCGGCGGGAAGGGCGCGCAGCGTCCCGGCAGCAGGAGCCCCGGCCACCGTGGCCACCGTGCCGACGACGCCGCCCCGCGCAAGGCCAGGTGGAACGCCGACGAGCGTGCCGCTCGCGCCGCCGAGCGCAGCGGTGGCGGCCGGGACGAGCGGTCCGCCCGTCCCTCCGACCGTGACGAGCGTGGCCCCCGTCGGTCCTTCGATCGTGACGACCGTCCGCAGCGGTCGTTCAACCGTGATGACCGGGCGCAGCGGTCGTTTGATCGTGATGATCGGGCGCCGCGTCGCTCCTTCGATCGTGATGATCGTCCGCAGCGGTCGTTCAACCGTGATGACCGTCCGCAGCGGTCGTTCAACCGTGATGATCGGGCGCCGCGTCGCTCCTTCGATCGTGATGATCGTCCGCAGCGCTCGTTCAACCGTGATGACCGTCCGCAGCGCTCGTTCAACCGTGACGACCGTCCGCAGCGCCCCGCCGACCGCGGCGACCGCGCCCCCCGACGCGAGCAGGCTCCGCGCAGCAGCAACTTCTACCCGTCTGCGAACACCTCCGCCGGGTTCACCGCGGACGACGACGTCGTCCTCGAGCGGCTCGAGGCTCAGGCGACCGTCGCGGCCGACGTCGAGGGCGTGACCTTCGGCTCGCTCGGCCTCGGCGGCAACATCGAGCGGGCTCTCGCCGAGCTCGGCGCTCCGACCGCGTTCCCCATCCAGGCCGCCACGATCCCCGACGTGCTCGCCGGGCGCGACGTCCTCGGCCGAGGACGCACCGGCTCGGGCAAGACCATCGCCTTCGGCGCGCCCCTGGTCGAGAAGCTGATGGAGAACGGCGGCGGCAAGAAGCGCCAGATGGGCCGTAAGCCCCGTGCGCTCATCCTCGCCCCGACGCGTGAGCTCGCTCTGCAGATCGACCGCACCGTGCAGCCGATCGCCCGCAGCGTCGGCCTGTTCACCACCCAGATCTACGGCGGCGTCCCCCAGCACCGCCAGGTGGGTGCGCTGCAGCGCGGCGTCGACATCATCGTCGGTACGCCCGGCCGCATCGAGGACCTCATCGAGCAGGGGCGCCTCGACCTGTCCGAGGTGACGGTCACCGTCCTCGACGAGGCCGACCACATGTGCGACCTCGGCTTCCTCGAGCCGGTGCAGCGCATCATCCGCCAGACGGCGCCCGGCGGACAGAAGCTGCTGTTCTCGGCGACCCTGGACAAGGGTGTCGCCGCACTGGTCAACGAGTTCCTGACCGAGCCGAGCATCCACGAGGTCGCGGGGGAGGACCAGGCGTCCTCCACGATCGACCACAGGGTCCTCGTCGTCGAGCACCGCAACAAGGACATGCTCATCGAGCAGCTGGCCGACCGCGACGGGAAGACGCTGATCTTCTCGCGGACCCGTGCCTACGCGGAGCGGCTCACCGACCAGCTCGAGGACGCGGGCATCCGTGCCGTCGCGCTGCACGGTGACCTCAACCAGTCCCGGCGCACCCGCAACCTGCAGCAGCTCACCTCGGGGCGCGTCAGCGTCCTCGTCGCCACGGACGTCGCGGCCCGCGGCATCCACGTGGACGACATCGACCTGGTCGTCCAGGCCGATGCGCCCGACGAGTACAAGACCTACCTGCACCGTGCCGGCCGGACCGGCCGCGCGGGCAAGGAGGGGCGTGTCGTCACGCTGATCCCGCGTTCGCGTCGTCGGCGCATGGCGGATCTGCTCAGCCGTGCCGAGATCGAGGCCAACTTCGTCGAGGCCGCACCCGGCGATGACGTCGTCCTGGAGATCGCCGGTGAGCCCACGGTCGAGGATCTCACCGACTGACCTCGCGGCGGTCTGACCACGTCCGCGATGACGTGGCCGGACACCGTGACGCCGGTAGTGTCTCAGGAATGAGCGCACCGTCGACGCCTCCCGGCCCCGGCCGTCCCCTCCACCGCTCCGTGCGGGAGGGGGCGACCGGGGCTTCGTCGTCCCCCTCATCGTGGTCGTCCTCCTCGTCGCCCCGCCCCGCGCGGCTCTGCGTCGTCGGGTCGCTCAACGCCGACATCACGGTCGTGGCCGACCGCTTTCCCGCGCCAGGCGAGACGGTCGGCGGCGGTCCGCTCACGATCGTCCCCGGCGGCAAGGGTGCGAACCAGGCGGTCGCCGCCGCGCGGCTCGGCGCCGAGGTGTTCATGATCGGACTGATCGGCGACGACGCCAACGGCGCGATGCTTCGTCGTACGCTCCGGGCGGAGGGCGTCGACGATTCCGGCGTCGCACTCGCGGGCGACGTGTCGAGCGGATCCGCGGTGATCACGGTCGACCCGGCGGGGGAGAACACCATCGTGGTGTCGCCAGGCGCGAATGGCGCCGTCGACGCCGAGGCCGTCCGGCGGCATGCCGCGGTGATCCGGGCGTCCGACTGCCTCTGTGTCGGCTTCGAGGTGCCGGACTCCGCGGTGACCGAGGCGGCCCGGCTCGCCGCGGACGCCGGGGTCCCCGTGCTCCTTAACCCGTCCCCGTGGCGGGCTGTCTCCCCCGAGCTGATCCGTTTGACGGATGTGCTGCTGGTCAACGAGCACGAGCTCGCTCTGCTTCGTGCGGCGCACGGCGTCGGCGGAAGGCTGGGACCCGCCGACGGAGACGACTGCGTGGACGGCGACGCCGTGGCCGACGCCCTCGCCGGCTGTGGCATCCGGGCGGCTGTGGTCACCCGGGGTTCCCGCGGCTGTCTCGTGGTGGAGCGGGGCCGGCTCGTCGCGGAGTTCCCCGGCGCCGACATCGTCGCGGTGGACAGTACCGGTGCCGGGGACGCGGTGACGGGCGCGGTCGCGACGGTGCTCGGCGAGGGCGGCTCTCTCGTCGACGCTGCACGCCTGGCGATGGGGGTCGCCGCGGCGTCGGTCACCGTTGCCGGGGCGCAGGCCTCGTATCCGCGACGCGCGGACCTGCAGGCGGCATCGCTGCCGAGCCGGTAAGGCACCGCCGTCCGCTTCTGTCAGGGCCCGGGCGCGGCGGATCAGAACAGGGCGGTCGGACGCTCGTCCGGCGTGCGTGCCGGCCCGGCCACCGACCCCGCCATCGATACTCCCCGGCGGGCGGCGCCCCTCGACCGTGACCCTTCGACGCCGTCGAACCCGTCGAAGCGGACCCGCCGTCTGGCCCCGTCGCCGAACCTCTGGGTCGGCCCCGCCCGGCCGTCGCCGAGGCCGTGTCTGTCGAGCAGGCGCTGCATCCGCGCCCGCAGATCCGCGGCGTACGCGGCGGGAAGGTAGGGTCCGTCGGCGTACAGCTCCCGGTAGAGGCCGACGAGCTGCGGATGGTTACGCTCGAGCCAGTGCATGTACCAGGGCTTCACGCCCGGCTTGAGGTGCAGCGCGCCGAACTGCACGGCGGTCGCGCCGGCCGCGGCCAGGCGTGCGACGGCGTCCTCCAGCATCTCGTCACTATCGGTGAGGCCGGGCAGGAGCGGCATGAGGAACACGGTGCAGTCCAGCCCCGCGTCCCTCACTGCGGACACGGTGGCCAGGCGCGCCGCGGTCGACGGAGTGCCCGGCTCGACCGAGCGCTGCAGCTCCTCGTCGAAGACCGCGATCGAGAGTCCGATGTCGACGGGGACGCGGTCCGCCGCCGCGGCGAGAGCGGGCAGATCGCGGCGCAGCAGCGTTCCCTTGGTCAGGATGGAGAACGGCGTGCCGCTGCGGACGAAGGCGTCGATGATCCCCGGCATGAGGCGGTACTTGCCCTCTGCCCTCTGGTACGGGTCCGTGTTTGTGCCCAGGGCGACGTGCTCCCGACCCCACGACGGTTTGAGCAGCTCGCGTTCGAGGACCTCGGCGACGTTGACCTTGACCACGATCTGCGAGTCGAAGCCCGCCCCGGCGTCGAGCTCGAGGTAACTGTGCGTCGGCCGGGCGAAGCAGTACACGCAGGCGTGGGTGCAGCCGCGGTAGGGGTTCACGGTCCAGGCGAACGGCATCTCCGATCCGCCGGGGACGCGGTTCAGCGCCGAACGGGCGAGCACCTCGTGGAAGGTGACGCCGGCGAAATCGGGTGCCTGGACGCTGCGAACCAGGTCGCGTTCGCGCTCGAGACCGGGGAGGGCGTTCGGCGACGCCTGGAGGCCGGTCCTGTTGTTCCATCGCATGAGACGATTAGAACATAGATTCGAATATCTGATCTCCGTTGGGGAGAGTCTGTCAGGCTGCGGCCATGGTGAGGCCGCCACCCCGCGGTCGCGTCGTCCGCGATCCCACGACGGGTCCCTGCAGGCCTCCGGCGGCGCCCGTCCTGTCTATGCCACTCGCGATCACGCGGCCCAGCCAGGTCATCAGGATCGGCGCTCCCACCCATATGGCGATGTAGATCGTCTCGGCCAACGGTGCGAAGTGGCTGATCCCGAGCGCGATCAGCACGACCGCTCCCATCACGACGCCCGCGATCGCCGCGGCCAGGTAGAACACCCAGGTGCGCCAGTACCGGTACCGCGCCAGCGCGAAGGGCAGCTCCTGGAGTGCACCGATCAGCAGGGCCGTCCCGATGTGGCGCCAGATGTTGATCGGGTTGAACGCGGCGGCGGTGAGCCCGGCCATCAGGCTCGTCAGCAACGCCACACCCCCGCGGCGAAGCAGTGACTGCGCGATCACCCCCGGCAGGAAGTAGAGCCCGATCATGGCGCCGTAGATGATCGGGAGGGTCGCCGCCACGACGCCGTGCAGGTAGCCGGTGACGGTGAACGGGATTCCCGCGCCGACGCCGATCGCCGCGCAGGTGAGCAGGAGTCGTGTGCTCGTCGATCTCATGGGTTCTCCGTCCGGGGTGACACCCCTAATTTAGTGCAGGCTAAACCCGGGCGCCAGGCGGGGAGGCCGGGCGCGCGCTCGCGCGTGGGGCCGGCGTCGCCGGCCCTGCACAGCCGCCTCGCCGTGCGTCTGCCCACGGCTGGGGGCCCGCTCGCGGCGCGTCCGTGGCTGGCAGTACGGTGGGGTGATGACCGCAGCCCAGGACGTCCTCGAGACGGTGTTCGGCTACCCCAGCTTCCGCGGCCAGCAGGAGCAGATCGTCGATCGGCTCATCGCGGGCGGGGACGCGGTCGTCCTCATGCCGACCGGAGGGGGCAAGAGCCTGTGCTACCAGATCCCGGCCCTGGTCAGGCCGGGAACGGGCATCGTCGTGTCTCCGCTGATCGCGCTCATGCACGACCAGGTCCAGGCGCTCCGGCTCGCGGGCGTGCGGGCCGAGTACCTCAACTCCACGCAGTCGTCGGAGGAGCGCGATCGTGTCGCGTCGGACTATCGGGCCGGCCTGGTCGACCTGCTCTACGTCGCCCCCGAGCGGCTCGCGCTCGACTCGACCCGGTCGCTGCTGAGCTCGGCACCGGTGTCCCTCATCGCGATCGACGAGGCGCACTGCGTGTCCCAGTGGGGGCACGACTTCCGGCCGGATTACCTCGCCCTCGGCGAGCTCGGCCGCATCTGGCCTGACGTCCCCCGCGTCGCGCTCACGGCCACGGCGACCAGGGCGACGCACGCAGACATCACCGAGCGACTCGGGCTCCAGGGCGCCGAGCATTTCGTCGCCGACTTCGATCGGCCGAACATCCAGTACCGCATCGCGCCGAAGAACGAGGTGCGCTCGCAGCTGAAGGAGCTGATCGAGGCGCAGCGATCCCCGACGGGGGAGCCGGTGGCGGGAATCGTCTACGCGCTCAGTCGCAAGCGGGTCGAGCAGACGGCGGAGTACCTCAACGCCAACGGCATCACGGCCTTGCCCTATCACGCCGGCCTCGACGCCGCCGTGCGCGAGAACACCCAGTCGCGGTTCCTGCGGGAGGAGGGCATCGTCGTCGTCGCGACCATCGCCTTCGGGATGGGGATCGACAAGCCCGACGTGCGGTTCGTGGCCCACATCGATCTGCCCAAGTCGGTCGAGAGCTACTACCAGGAGACCGGCCGGGCGGGCCGCGACGGGCAGCCGGCGCTCGCGTGGTTGGCGTACGGGCTCAACGACGTCGTCCAGCAGCGCAGGATGATCGAGCAGTCCGAGGGCAGCGAGGCGCATCGCCGCGCCCAGTCGATGCACCTGGACGCGATGCTGGCCCTCTGTGAGTCGGTGACCTGTCGTCGTCAGCAGATCCTGCGCTACTTCGGCCAGGAGTCCGGCCCGTGCGGCAACTGCGATGTGTGCCTGAACCCGCCCGAGACCTGGGACGGCACGGTCGCCGCGCAGAAGCTGCTCTCCACTGTCGTGCGCCTCGACAGGGAGCGGGGGCAGGCCTTCGGCGCGGGGCATCTGATCGACATCCTGCGCGGCGCCGAGACCGAGCGCATCCGGTCGCAGCGGCACGACGAGCTGGCGACGTACGGCATCGGCGCTGACCTCACGGCCGTCCAATGGCGTGGCGTCGTGAGGCAGCTCCTCGCCGCAGGACTCATCGCCAGCAGGGGGGAGTACGGGGTCCTCGGCCTGTCCCCCCTGAGTGCGGAGGTGCTCTCCGGAGACCGTGTCGTCCTGCTCCGCAAGGACACGATGGAGGCGGCCCCCCGCGCGCGCAAGGCCGCCGCAGCGGTCGCTGATCTGGCCGAGCACGACCGCCCGCTCTTCGAGTCGCTGCGCCAGTGGCGAGCCGGCCAGGCCAAGGAGCAGGGCATCCCCGCGTACATGGTCTTCACCGATGCGACTCTGCGCGAGCTCTCGTCCCGTCGGCCCGCGACCCTCGACGCCCTCGACGGTGTCAGCGGGATCGGCGCGAGCAAGCGCGAACGCTACGGCCAGGAGCTCCTCGCCGTCGTGGCGGGAGCGGCATCAGAGCGGAACGCCCCCGAGCGCGGATGAGCCCCGCCGAGCCGTGTCGGGTCCGGGCGCTTGTGCCAACCGTGACGCGTCGGACGAGCGGTGCCCGCGCCCCTTTGGCGATCACGAACGAGGTTCGGGGGGCCCGCCGCAGCGGCGTTTAGCGTGGCACCACGTCGGCGAGGACCGCCGACGACGGACACAGGGGTCCAGGCGGGCCCCGAGGAAGCCACTGGGAGGCGGTTGCGGTGACAACGGAGCACGCGACGGGCGACGAGCCACGGATCGACACGGAGGAGCTGGGCCGTCTGCTCCTGGGGAGCTGGCCGGAGCAGCGGCTGTCCTCGCGCAGGCTCGCCGGCACCGAGGCGATGCAGCGCATCGAGGGGCTCGGAATGGACGAGCACAGGGAGCGGGTGCTCTCCCAACTGCACCTGCTGGTCGAGGACGGCCAGGTCCACCGGGCGTTCCCGACGCGTCTCGGCGGGCAGGACGACCACGGCGGCAACATCGCCGCGTTCGAGGAGCTCGTGCTCGCCGACCCCTCCGTCCAGATCAAGTCCGGGGTGCAGTGGGGGCTGTTCGGTGCCGCCATCCTGCACCTGGGGACCGAGTACCACCACGACACCTTCCTGCCGGACGCGATGTCGCTCGCCGTCCCCGGCGCCTTCGCGATGACGGAGACGGGCCACGGCTCGGACGTGTCCTCGATCGCCACGACGGCGACCTTCGATCCCGACACGAACGAGTTCGTCATCCACACGCCGTTCCGTGCGGCGTGGAAGGACTACCTCGGCAACGCCGCGGTGCACGGAACGGCGGCCACCGTGTTCGCCCAGCTGATCACGCGGGGCGTCAACCACGGTGTGCACTGCTTCTATGTGCCCATCCGCGGCGCCGACGGTGCATTCCTGCCGGGCATCGGCGGCGAGGACGACGGCTTGAAGGGAGGGCTGAACGGCATCGACAACGGCCGCCTGCACTTCGACTCGGTGCGCGTTCCGCGCCGGAACCTGCTCAACCGCTACGGCGATGTCGACGCGGATGGTGTCTACAGCTCGCCGATCGCGAGCCCGGGACGCCGGTTCTTCACGATGCTCGGCACCCTGGTTCAGGGCCGTGTCTCGCTGGACGGGGCGGCGACCGCGGCCTCCGCACTGGCGCTGCAGATCGCCATCACCTACGGCTCGCAGCGCAGGCAGTTCACGACGGCCTCACCCGACCGCGAGGAGGTGATCCTCGACTACGGCAGGCACCAGCGTCGGCTCGTTCCCCGACTGGCGACGGCGTACGCGCAGTTCTTCGCCCACGACCGGCTGCTCACCGCGTTCGACAGCGTCTTCAGCGGCGAGGGCGACACGGAGGACGGCAGGCAGAACCTGGAGACGCTCGCGGCGGCCTTCAAGCCGCTCTCCACCTGGCAGGCGCTCGACACCCTGCAGGAGGCCCGCGAGGCCTGCGGCGGCGCGGGCTTCCTCACGGAGAACCGGCTCACCTCGCTCCGTGCGGACCTGGACGTCTACGTGACCTTCGAGGGGGACAACAACGTCCTCCTCCAGCTGGTCGGCAAGCGGCTCCTCGGCGATTTCGCGCGGCAGTTCTCCGGAGCCGACGCGGGGACGCTCGCCCGCTTCGCTGCTGAGCAGTTCGCGGACAGGGCGGTCACGAGCAGCGGCCTCCGATCGCTGGCGCAGACGGTCGTCGACTTCGGGTCGACGGCGCGCTCGGTCGGGCGGCTGCGTGACGAGGAGTCGCAGCGTCAGCTGCTCACGGACAGGGTCGAGGCGATGGTCGCCGAGGTCGCCGGACAGCTGCGTCCGGCGAGCAAGCAGGGGCCGGAGGAGGCCGCGGCGGCGTTCAACCGGAACCAGAACGAGCTGATCGAGGCGGCGAGGGCGCACGCGGAGCTGCTGCAGTGGGAGTCCTTCACCGCGGGACTGGCCACGATCGTCGACCCGGACACGCGCAGGGTGCTCACCTGGGTGCGCGACCTCTTCGGCCTCGGTCTCGTGGAGAAGCACCTCGCCTGGTACCTGGCGAACGGGCGGCTGGCACCGCAGCGGGCGCATGCCGTCACGGCCTACGTCGATCGGCTGATCGGCCGGTTGCGGCCGCACCTGCTCGACCTGGTCGAGGCGTTCGGCTACGGCCCCGAGCACGTCAGGGCGCCGATCGCGTCGGGCGCCGAGGCGGAACGCCAGGAGGAGGCTGCGGAGTATCAGCGTCGCCTGAGGGAGTCCGGCCTCGCGCCCGTTCCCGAGAAGAAGGTCGCCGCCGAGGCGCGTGCGCGGGGCGTGGCTGCCGCGAACGGCTGAGTCCCGTCCTGTCGCCGGCAGGCGGTTCGGTCGTCCGGTGTCGACGGCCCGGTATCGACGGAGCGGTGTCGCCGGAGCGGTGCCGCCGCGTCGTCGGCACCGGGCCGGTCGGGCTAGCGGTGCGAGGACAGGGACGCGATCTGGTCGATCTGGTCGAGCGTGCGGCGCAGCGCCGTTGACGAGGTCGCCACGGTGTAGGGGAAGTACTCGACGGAGACCCCCACCTCGGCGAACTCGTGTTCCAGCCGGGTTCCCCGCTCGGTTCCCCTCCAGTCGTCGCCCTTGAAGAAGTGGGTGAAGCGGAGCTGTCTCCAGGTGTCGAGCTTGTCGGGCAGGACCTCGGCGACGGCCTGGTCGACGTACCGGACGCTCTGCACGATCTCGAGTCGTTCCGCGAGGGGGATGACCGGGGTGATGCCCTTGTTCTGCTGGAGCATCTCGTCGGAGACGACGCCGGCGATGAGGTAGTCACAGCGCTCTTTGGCGTGCCGCAGGATGTTGAGGTGGCCGATGTGGAACAGGTCGAATGCCCCCGCCGCGTAGCCGATTCGTATAGCCATGGTCCCCCTTTGTGAGCTATGCTCATAAAGCATATGCGAGTAATGCTCACGATGGAATCCGTCGGTGGTCGGGTCTGTGCGGGGGAGCGTCGGGTGGATCGCGCCGGGCGGCTCGGGTGCTTCCCTGGCCGTGGCATCACGGGATGATCGACGTCACGACGGACGACTCGGAACGAGCCGCGGTGGTGTGAGTCGCGGTGGTGCGAGTCGCCGCAGCACGAGTCGCCGCGGGGTGGTTCCGGACCGGCGAGTCGCCGCGGTGCGAGTCACGGGCGGACGTCTCGCGGCGCCAACGATCGGATGAGGATGGACATGACCGGCACTGACCCGTCGACACGACGCAGCATCGCAGCCTCCTACCGGGCGCTGGGCTCCGCGCGCAAAGGCGTCGCCGCGGGCGCGCCCGCGTACTCCGTGTTCGTGAACCGGCCGCTCGGCCGTGTCTTCGCCGCCATCCTGCACCGCTTCGGATGGGCGCCGAACGCGGTGACGGCGCTGAGCGCGCTGTTCACGGCTGCCGGCATCGGGCTCATCGCGGCCGGGCCACTGCAGCCGTGGGTGGGGCCGGTGGTGTGGGTGCTCCTCGCCATCGGGTACGCCCTCGACTCGGCCGATGGGCAGGTCGCCCGTCTCCGTGGCGGTGGCTCGCTGTCCGGGGAGTGGCTCGACCACGTCATCGACGCCACGAAGATCCCGGCCATCCACCTGGCGGTCCTCGTGTACCTCTGGCGCGGGCCCGTCGACGATGCGGCTGTGCTGCTTGTGCCGCTTGTGTACAGCGTCGTCGCGTCCACGACCTTCTTTGCGATGATCCTCAACGACCAGCTCAAGCGCTCCGCGGGGGTGGCTGAGGCGGTGTCGGCCTCCGGGGCCTCCACGCTTCGCTCGCTCGTGCTTCTCCCCACCGACTACGGGGTGTTCTGCGCGGTGTTCATTGTGCTGGGAGCCCCCGTGTTGTTCCTGCCCGTCTACATCCTGTTCTTCGTCGTCAACGCCCTGTTCCTGGTTCTGGCACTCGTGCGTTGGTTCCGGATGATGGGCGCCGTGGACGCCAAACGATCGGAGTCGAACCATGCATGATGACCACGCAGACCACGCAGACCACGCAGACCACGCAGACCACGCAGACCACGCAGACCAGGCAGCCGGGGCGGTTCCGGTCCAGCGACCGGGGCGGTCGAGGCGGGCCCGCTTCTTGACCGGAGGGGCTGTCGCCCTGGTGGTCATCGGTGCGACAGCCGTCGCCGTGGGCGCCGTCCGGTCGGAGGGTTCCGGTGATGCCGAGGCGCAGGCGCTCGCCACGTCGTCGGCGACGCCGTCGAGCAGCGCGAGCGACGAGCCCGATGCGGAGCCCTCGCCGTCGGGCACGGCCGTCCCGGAGAGTGGGCGGGCCGGTGGCGATGATGCCGCCGCAGCGGAGTCTGCGCGCGATGCGGAACCGAGCAGAGGGCCGGACAACCCGTTCCCCGAGCGTCCCTCCGTCGAGGTCGGCGCGACGACCGACCTCGGCGACGGGCTCACCGTGGCGGTCACCTCGATCGACAGGATCGAGGGCGAGGCGCAGGGCATCGGCGAGATCGGCGGTCCCGCGGTGCGTGCGACCGTCGAGGTGGTCAACTCCGGTCCCCAGGCCCAGTCGCTGGCGGGCTTCGCCGTGAACGCCTTCCTTGGAACGGAGCGTGTTCCCGCAGGTGAGCTGACCGGCTCGGGCGCGCAGGCGCTGCCGGCCGAGGTCGGTGCGGGAAAGACCGTCACCGGCCGGTACGTCTTCAGCGTCCCGGACGACAGCCCCGCCCCGGTCGTGATCAGTGTCGACACCGACCCCTCGTCCCCCCTCGTCATCGTCCCGATGAGCTGAGCGGTGCCCGCGGGCCGGAGGGATCACGGCACGCGGACGAGCATGACCCTCGAGCCGGCCGTCGTGGCCGACCCCGCAGCCCCCGAGACCGAACCCACTCAGGAAGTCACCGATGGCAGTGCCACACGTCGCCCGCGCGACCCCCACAGAACCCGACCGCCCCTCCGGACGCGCCAGCGGCGCCCGTCCCCGACGACCTCGGGCGGTGACCGGACCGGTAGGGCCGCGGGGGGACGCGTCGGCCGCCCGCCCGAGCGGGCAGGGTGGTCGCCGTGTCTGGCAGCCCCTCGCTGTCGCCGGTCTCCTCCTCGTCCTGTCCGGCATCCCCGGATCGCCCGCGGTCGCCGACACCGCGCCCCCATCCGAGGGGACGCCCGCGACAGTCGGTGCGCAGTCGCTGCCGACGACGCAGATCGACGGGGTCGCCTGGACCCAGGCCGTCGTCGGCGACATCGTCTTCGTCGGCGGCGAGTTCAGCTCGGCGCGACCGGCTGGTGCCGAGCAGGGCACGAACGAGTCGCCCCGATCCAACCTTCTGGCCTACCGGCTCTCCACGGGGGAGCTCATCGATGGCTTCGCGCCACAGGTCAACGGTGCCGTCCGCACCCTCGAGGTGTCGCCCGAGGGCGACCGACTCTACGTCGGAGGCAACTTCACCAGCATCGACGGGGCCAACCGCTACCGCTTCGCCGTCTACAACACGGCGACGATGAAGCCGGTCACCTCGGTCCAGCCGACCATCAACTCGCGTGTCGACGACATCGCCGTCACCGCCGACCGGGTGTACCTGGTCGGGCGCTTCACCTCCATGAACAGGCAGGCACGGTCGGGGGTCGCCGTGATGGACCGCAGCAGCGGCGAGCTTCTGCCCTGGGCCCCCGTTCCGGTGAACGGCATCGCCTCGTCCGTCGCGGTGTCGCCCGACGGTGCGACGGTCGCACTCGCGGGCAACTTCTACTCGATCAACCGCAGGGCCAACACCGCAGGCTTCGCCGGGGTCTCCTCCGCCGACAGCACCGAACTCCGGTCCTGGCCGATCAACCGCGTCGTCACCAACCGGGGACGGAACGCACTCGTGAGCAACCTGTCCAGCGACGGCGGATCCCTCTACGGAACCGCCTCGTCCTACGGAGTCCGTTCGGCGCTCGAGGGGACGTTCCGACTCGACTGGGCCTCAGGGCGGACCGAGTGGATCGCCGACTGCCACGGCGACGCCTACGGCATCGCCGCACTCGACGGGGCCGTGTACGTCGCGGGTCACAGCTACTACTGCGGCAACATCGGCGGAATGCCGAAGTCCTCGCCGATCAACTATCGCAGGGGGATCGCACTCTCTGAGCAGGCGACGGGCGTGGCAACGGCCGACCCCTACGGATACCTCAACGTCGCGGGGCAGCCCTCGCCGACGCAGCTCGTCTGGTATCCGGACTTCGCACCCGGGTCGGTGACCTCGCTCAAGCAGGGACCGTGGTCGGTCGCCACGGGGTCCGGCTACGTCGTGTACGCGGGTGAGTTCCCCACGGTGAGCGGCGTCCCGCAGCAGGGGCTTGCGCGTTTCACCTCCGCCGGCACGGAGGGCAGCACCACCGCTCCAGCGGTGTCCAAGGGCCGGTTCGTCCCCACGGCCAGAGCTGAGGGCTTCGGCAGGGTCCGGCTCGACTGGACCGCCAACTACGACCTGGACAGCGAGCGACTGCGCTACGACGTGATCAGGGACGGCAATCGGAATGCCCCCGTCTTCACGACCGAGATGTCGTCGACGTTCTGGGACCGGCCGGGCATGAAGGTCACCGACACGGGGGTGAGCGCGGGGGAGCACCGCTACCGGCTGCGCGTCACCGACCCCGACGGCAACGTCGTCTGGGGCGATACGGTCACCGTCATGGTCTGGTAGCCCGCCGCATCGAGTCACGGCCGGCGCCGTCCGAGACTCGATGCGGATGGTCACACGGATGCCGCCCGGTCGCCGCCGACCGGGCGGCATCACGGCTGCGGCATCACGGCAGTGGCATCACGGCTGCGGCATCACGGCTGTGGCATCACGGCAGTGGCGGCACCTGCCCGGCAGACGCCGCCCGGTCGACGGCGCGGGCATCACGCCAGGCCCGCATCCACGTGAGCAGGCGGCGGGGGTCGCGCACGAACTGACGGCGTCCACCGCGCAGCATGATCTCGCGCACCACCTGGCCGGTATGCGCCGCCCAGTCGGCACGCTGCGTGGCCGAGAGGTTCTTCAGGGCGAACAGCGAGCGATTACGCGCGTTGCAGCGGTAGTACAGTGCCGACTTGCCCGATGCCTGCTGGGTCGCCCCCACCAGATGCACCGCCGTGATGTCCTCCGCGACCCGGAGCTCCGCGCCGAGTCCACGCGCACGCCAACTCAGGTCGACGTCCTCCCAGTACAGGAAGTAGTCCTCGTCGAAGCCGCCGAGCCTGCCCCACAGGGCGTCGTCCACCGCGAGGCAGGCGCCACTCAGCCACGGTGCCACGACCGCGCCCGGGGTCGTGCGGTGACGCGAGCCCACCCGGCCGTCGGCCAGATCCAGGACGGAGCCGTCGAACCAGACGCGGCCGTCGTCCCTCACGATCCGCGGTGACAGGAGCAGGGAGTCGGCCTCGCGCACGCGTCCCAGCAGCCGTGCGCAATCGTCGGGATCGAGCCGGGCATCGGGATTGAGGATGAGGAACTCGCATGCCCCGAGTTCGCGGGCTCGGGCGACGCCCCTGTTGACGCCAGCCCCGAAGCCGCGGTTGTCCGGCAGCGCGACGACCTCCCAGCCGTGTCGGTGACCCAGTGCCGTCACCGCGGAGCGCTCGGCCGATCCGCTGTCGTTGTCGACCACGACCACCAGGCCGTCGAAGCCCTCGCCGAGCGGGGCGAGCATGGACTTCAGTAGAGCGGAGGACCCGTAGTTGACGACCACGACCGCCCCCGCGGCGGGCTGGCGATCCGTCAGGGGAGCCCGCGTGGCCGTGGGGGCCCACTCCGCCGCGGCGCTCGTCACCTCGGGTCGTGAACGACCCGGACCGGCTGGGTCGCTGCGAGAGGTGGCGTCGTTCGTCATCGTGCTCCGTGTTCTTGGTCGTGGCCCGGTTCTTGGTCGTGGCCCGGTTCTCTGCCCAGGCTCGTCCGCTCGGTCGCCATCCCCCGACCCCGACCCCTCCCGCTGAGGAAGACGAGCCGGACGACCGTCACGAGTTCGCTCAGGTCGCGACGGACGACCGGGACGATGGCTGCGACGAGGTAGACCACCGCGGTGGACAGCGCGGCGGCGGGGATCTGAAGCCAGGCGCTCGCGTCGGCGAGGGCGATCGTCGCCCCCCACGCGGCCGCGCCCGCCGCCACGGCGATCGCACCGAGGCGCCCTGCTCCCGCGGTCAACCGCGCCACAGGGGTCGGCGCGGAGCGCGACAGCCACCAGATGGCCAGCGGCCAGGACAGCAGCGGCTCGACCGCGTAGCCCGCCGCGACCCCGACGATTCCCCACGGCAGGCCGGCGAGCACGCAGACGATCTTCAGCGCGGCGGTCACCAGGGTGAAGCGCAGCAGCGGCCCGGTCAGGCCCTGTGTGACGAAGGCCCAGTAGGCGACGTACGCCAGGGTGGAGAACGCCCCCGCGATCGCGAAGAACGTGAGGACAGGCGCCGATTCCAGCCAGGCAGCGCCGAGGAGGACGGTCACGAGCGGCACCGATGCCCCTCCGACGAAAGCCAGCGCGGGGACGATCGTGTACCCCATCACGATCTGCGCGCGGACGAGATAGTCGTCGAAGCGCGCGCGGTCGTCCTGCAGCCGGGAGAGCACGGGGATGGCCACCCGCGAGAACGGCGCACGCACCTGCTGCAACGGGTTCATCAGCAGTTGGAACGCGCGCGAGTACAGGCCCAGCTGTGCCGGCCCGAGACGGATGCCGATGACGATGTTGTCGGCGTTCTTGGCGACGTAGTTGATCAGCTGCGTGGCGACGAGGTTCCAGCCGAAGCGGTAGAACCCCCCGAGGGGGACCCCGCGCCGCGGCCGCCCGGGAAGCCACCCACCGACGGGGACGACCAGGACCAGTCCCGCCGCCGCGACGGCGACCGTCTGCGCGACGAGCGCCCAGGCGCCCCCGCCGGCCAGGGCGACGACGATCGCGACGACGATCCCGACGAGCGGTGCCGCGACGTCGATCACGGTGAGCGCGGTGAAGCGCAGCTCGCGGTTGAGGTTGGCCCTGTGCTGCGTCTGCGCGCCGTTCAGGGCGAAGGTTGCGGCGACGCCCACCACGAGCGGTGCCAGCTCCGGGCGGCCGAAGACGAGCGCGACGAGGGGGGCTGACGCGACCGCGAGCGCCGCGAGCGCCGTTCCGAGCGCGGTGTTGACCCAGAAGAGCTGGTCGCGCTGCGCCGTGCTCAGCTCGCGCGCCTGGATCGCCGCGTTCGAGAGGCCGAAGTCCCTGACGATCTCCGAGACGCCGACGACGGCCATCACCATCGTGAACAGGCCGAACTCGGCCGGGGCGATCAGCCGGGCGAGGACGACGACGGAGCCGAACTGCAGGACGATCCGGGCGAGCTGCCCCGTCATCGTGACCGCCGCCCCCCGGGCGGCGGTGCGCCCCAGCGGTTCCGTGCGGCGGCCCGCTGACGGTTCGGATGGCACGATGACGCTCGATTCGACGGGGAGAAAAAGTGATGAAGGCTCAGATAAGATTAGCGGACGCGGGCCGCATGGTGCGGCCCGTCGTCGCGCCCGCCTCATCGTTGCGGGTGCCAGGGGGCGGGGGGACCGCGCTCCGACCGTCGTGAGGGGAAGCAGAACTATGAAGGATGCCGTCGTCGCCGTGCTCACCTATCGCAGGCCGCGGGAGATCTCCGCGATCCTGCCCGCGCTCGTCGCGCAGCTGGGGACCGTCCCCGAGGGCTGGGGGGCGCGGGTCCTCGTGATCGACAACGACCCGGACGGCGGGGCGGAGGAGACCGTCGACGCGGTGAGGCGGCGACTGGTCGGGGGCGAGGACATCGGCTACCGGCACGAGCCGACGCCGGGGATCGCCGCGGCGCGCAACCGCGCACTCGACACGGCGCTGGCGGAGGACGCCGACGTCCTGATCTTCATCGACGACGACGAGCGGCCGCAGGAGGGCTGGCTGGCCGCGCTGCTCGCCGCGCACGAGCGCTACCGCGGGGCGGGTGTCGCGGGGCCGGTCGAGTCGACCTTCGAGGCGGAGCCGGACGCCTGGGTGAGGGCCGGCCGGTTCTTCGAGCGCCGTCGCCCCGTCTCAGGGACCCTCCTCGGACTGGCCGCGACGAACAACCTGCTTCTCGACCTGCCGACCCTGCGTCGCACGGGACTCCGCTTCGACAATGCGTTCGGGCTCGTCGGCGGCTCCGACACGCTGTTCACCCGGTCGCTGGTCGGTGCAGGGGGACAGCTCCGGTGGTGTGCGGAGGCGGTCGTCACCGATGTCGTCCCCGCCGCGCGGGTGACCAGGGGGTGGGTGATCCGGCGCGCGTACTCGAGCGGCAACTACTGGGCGTTCACCTCCCCCCTCGTCACGCGTGGGACGGTGACGAAGCTGGTCGTCAGGGTCAGGGACGCCGGACGGGGCTTGGTGCGGATCGCCGGTGGCGCGTTCCGAGCGGTGACCGGTCTGCTGGTCGGCTCGCTTGGCCGTCGGGCGCGCGGCGTGCGGACGATGGCGCGCGGCGCGGGCATGGTTGTCGGCGCGCTCGGGATCCGCTACCAGCAGTACCGGCGGCCGGCCGCGAACTGATCGGAGGCGGCGCTCGCCGCGGTGTCCGCGGCTGAGGTCGCGCCCGCGGCTCCCGCCGTCGCCGTGCCCGCGACCGGGATCGCTGCTGTTACCGCGCGGTGTCGTGGGCGCTGCCGCCGGAGGGGACGGCCGGGGGCGCCGTGGCGGCACTGCGCCGGGATCGCGCCCGCCGGCCCGAACGGTGCGAGGAGTCCCCTCGCAGCCGGAGCGCCTCGCGGTACGCCTCGCGGTGCTCCTGCCCTGCGCGGCCCCACTCCCTGGCGTCGAGGCTCGGCCTGCCGCCGTGGGTGCGGCGTACCTGCGCGAGCGCCGTGGTGACGGCGGCCGCGGTCAGCGGGCCCCGGAACAGGGACACCCAGTCGCGCCCGACCTCCTCGGCGAGCGCCCGCGTCACGGGGTTGTCCGGCACGAGCACGGGGCGGTCGAGGGAGAGCGCCGCGAGCGCGCCGCCCGAGTTGAGCATCGCCGGGTAGGGCAGCACGATCAGCTCGGACTCGCCGATCCGCGCGGCGAATTCGTCGTCGCTGAGGAACCCGGGCGACAGCAGCACCCGCGGGTCGTCGCCCGCGGCCCGCCGCAGTCCGGCCATCACCGTCTCGTTCAGCGGCTTTCCGGCGACGACGAGGCTGATCGACGGCTCGGCGGCGTCGACCACCGCGGCGACGAGGGTGTCGATGCCCTTGTACGGTCTGATCATCCCGATGCAGCCCAGTCGTCCGGGCACCGCGCGCGGGTGCGGGGAGGCGCGGTACCAGTCGCGGTAGTGCCCGTGCAGGATCGTGCGCTGCGGCCGGTCGCCGAGCGCGGGGGTCCTGCCGTTCAGGTCGATGGTGAGCCGGGTCGCGGTGTCGATGGCGTCGAGCAGCCGACGGGTGGCCCCTGTGCTTCCCTCGTGACTGGCGATGTTGTGCTGCGTTCGCACCACCGGAGTCCCGGTCAACCGCCATCGTGCCACGAGCGCGGCCGTCGTGACGTGCCGCAGGAGCGTCTTGAGCGGGGACGTCCCGCGGGGAAGGATCTCGGGCCAGTGCACGTGGAAGACGTCGTACCGGCCGAACAGCGCCCGGCGCCAGGTGAAGGTGCGGACGCTGACGCCCTCGGTCCGATCCAGGGCGTCGCGGAGCATCACGATGTACGGGTTCGTCGTCGCACGCGGCTCGGGGAACGACTGCAGGACGCGGACGGGGTCGGACACGGTTCCTCCTGGTGTGCGGCGGCGGGGCGGTTCGAACAGCACCCGCAGGCGGGTGTTGCGCACGGCGGTGTCGAGGACGACGCCGATCGTGATCGCGACGGCCGCGAGCACCGGTGGCAGCAGCATCGCGAGGACCGGCCGTGGCCCGACGGCGAGCACCGGTGTCAGCGCGGCGACGAAGACGATGATGAGCGGTGTGTGGGTGACGTAGATCGGCAGCGTGCGGGCGCCGAGGAAGGGCAGCAGCCGGACCCCGCTGAGCGCGCGGGCGATGACCAGTCCGGCCGCGACGCCCGCGAGCGCGGTCAGCAGGGCGACACCGGGGATCGCGCGTGCTCCGCCGAGGACGCTGACCAGGCTGAGCCCGAGCCATCCCACGAGGACCACCGCCCCCCGCAGTGGTGTGACCGCGTCCACCGCGGCGACGAGGCGGCGCCGGAACAGCAGGCCGGAGAGGAAGAAGACGAAGTACTTGGCCATGCCCGCCCAGCCCACGTTGACGGCCGCCCACCCGCCGTCACCGGTGAGGGCCTCCCAGTCGGTCAGGGCGGCGGCGGACACCACTGCTGCCGCGGCGAGCAGGACGGGCGGGGGCACGCGCCTGGTCAGCTTGGCGATGATGAAGAACAGTCCGAGCGCCCAGATGAACCAGAGCTCGAGTCTCGGCTGCAGCGGCGAGAGCAGGTAGTCCCTCAGCGAGCCGAGCGGGTTGACGGCGTCGCCCCTCGCCGCGAGGCCGAGGAGTTGGGCCGCCGTGCCGATGGCGCCCCAGAGGACGAACATCCAGGCGAACAGCACGATCTTGGACCGGACCAGCTGCCCCCAGCTGGCGTGAAGCCACTTCGCGGCGAACAGCCCCGAGAGCGTGAAGAACAGCGGCATCCTCAGGGTGGCGACGACCTCGTTCGCCGTGGTCCAGCCGTGCTCGGGCAGGCCGGCGCCGCTCAGCCAGTTGGTGGAGTGGAACAGGGCGACGAGGACGATCGCCAGGCCGCGCCCGGTGTCGACCCAGAGGATGCGCCCGGGGGGAGGCGGCCCCTGATGCCGGCTCACGCGAGGACCACGCCGCGGTCGGTCGGCTGCTGGCTGGCGGGGCGGACGAGGTGCCGGCCGAAGCGAGCGCGGCCCGGTTCGGAGACGTGGGGGAGGGCGATGGTGAGGAACAGGATGGTGAGCAGCTCGGAGGAGGCCAGCGGGCTGAAGAACAGGTTCCAGAGCATGCGGATGCCGAGGAAGATGAGCAGCGCGCTCGCCAGGTTGAAGCGGATGCGCCTGACCACGCTGCTAACGGTGATGACCACGAGCGCCACGGCGAGTGCCAGCCCGACGAGGCCGTAGCGCAGCCAGAGGTCGCCGATCACGGAGTGCACCTCGTAGCCGGCGCCGAACATGTAGTTCTCGACGTAGCCGTTGTCGGGGTCGTAACCGAGCGAGGCCATGCCCGCCTTCGCGATGGCGACGTCGACGGGGGTGGCGAGTGTGCCGGAGCCGAAGCCGGCGGGCCGTTCGCCGAAGAGGGCCAGGCTCGCACCGAGCTCGGGGCGGCCGCCGAGCAGGACGGATCCGGCGGTGTCGATCTGCGCCTGGGTGCGCAGCCGGGTCAGCTCGCCGAACACTCCCCCGGCGATCAGGGACATCGCGGTGCTGTACACCACGGCGACGGTCACCCCGATGGTGACCACGACGCGCAGGGTGCTCCGGCCCCCGTCGCGGCGGGGCAGCGGAACCAGCTGCCAGAGCACGACGATGGCCGTGATCATGAGGATCGCCGTCCCGGAGCGGGCGTCGTTGACCAGAGAGACGGCGGCGAGGGCGAGTAGCGCCGTCAGCTCGAGCGGGCGGTTCCGTGCCTGGGTGGCGACGGCGAGCGCGAACACGGCGATGGGGATGGACAGGGTGAAGCGCCAGAGGTTGCCGTCGGCGACGCCGTGGAGCGGGATCGAGGCGAGCATCCCGACGGCGATGAGCAGTGCGACCCTCGGGGCGCCGAGGAGGTGCCGCGACCAGAGCAGCACGCCGACGGTGAGGGCGATGTTGGCCACGAGCGCCGAGTTCTCGGTCAGCAGGAACGGGCTCACTCCGTGGTCGGATGAGCGCAGGCCGGTGAGCACCAGTCCGGAGACGAGTGCGCCCAGGCACAGGACGAAAAGGGTCCGCGCACCGAGGTGGTTGCGCAGAAGGGGGAGCCAGACCGGGCAGAGCGCGATGGAGGCGATCGCGGCGGCGGTGACACCAACCGGCAGGGCCAGCTGCAGTCCGGTGAGGACGGCAACTGACCCTGCGACGAGCGCGTCAGCCCTGAACGGTCGTGGTGTCACCAGGCTCCCGAGTGCTGTGTTCCCGCGGGCACGTCGAGCAGCGAGGCGACCGAGGGGTCGAGCTTGCTCGGCGTGACCTTGCTGGCTGCGGTCGCCCCGGCGGAGGCGAGGGTCGCATCCGTGCTGAGGACCGCGGGGCCCTCCGCGAGGAACGACTTGCGGTCGTTGCCCGTCGCCGAGCTGAACTGCTGGATCGTCGCGAAGGTCTGTGGCTTCTTGGAGCCCTGCGCCCAGCGCACGCTGGAGGACGGCGCGTCCGTGTCGAAGCGGTGGTAGACGTTCGAGTCGATCGCGAAGGACATCTGCGAGGCGGTGCGCTTCTTCGTCAGGTCGTCGACGCAGAGCAGGCAGCTGCCGCCCGCTCCGGAGACGACGTTGTTCTTGACGGTGATGTCCTGCAGCACCCAGGGGACCTCGCTCGCCTTCTGTCCGATCTTGTCTGCCTTGGCCTGGGTGTTGGTGCGGGCGTCGTCGGTGAACTGGACGGCGGCGAGCGTGTTGCCGCCGATGGAGTTGTTCCAGATGTCGACGTCACCGGTGCTTCCGACCCAGAGCCCGTACCGGCCGCTGCCGGTGATGACGTTGCCCGCGACGGTGATGTCCTGCGAGATCTCGAGGATCACGCCCGTCGAGCCGTTGTCGACGACGCGGTTCGCGGTGACCGTGGCCTGATGCACGGACTCGTCGAGCCAGAGGCCGTTGGTGATGTTGTCGGACAGGTCGTTGCCGTCGAGCGTGACTCCCGTGGTCCTGGTGACCTTGAGCCCGCCGGAGACGGGCTTGCGGGTGAATCGCTCGGTGTTGTTGCCGGTGAAGCTGGACTCGACCACGGAGAGGTCGTGCGCGCCGTTCGCGCCCATCCCCATCATTCCGTTGCGGGTGCTCGTGACGCTGCGCACCGAGGCGTTGTCGCCCCAGGCGTAGAGGCCGATCGTGGCGTTGTCGCTGATGAGCACGTTCTCCAGAGAGATGTCGTCCGCCTCGACCGTCACGGCGCCCATCTGCCACACCGAGTTGGCGTAGCGCGTCACGCCGATGCCGCGCACGGTGCTGCCCGCGCCCTTGATGGACAGTGCCTTCTGGCGGTCGCTCGCGCGCACCGTCGCGCCGGACGGGTCGCTGCCGATGACGAGGCGCTTGCCCGCGGCGTCGGCGAAGAAGGTGCCCTCGGTGACGGCGTCGAGCGAGCCGACCTGACGCAGCGACGTGCTGCCGATCCAGACCTGCTCCGGGTGGGCGGCGAGCGGGTAGTCCTTCTCGAGGAATCCGGTGTGCTCGTTGTCGTTGTCCGCGGCACCCTTGGCGAAGGTGGGCGAGTTGTCGAAGGAGTGGTCCCAGCCGGTGCTGACCCAGCGGGACCCGGACGCCGTCCAGTTGTCGAGCGTGGTGCTGCCGTCGAGCCAGACCTTCTCTCCGGGCGCCGACTGGAGGGTCAGCTTCTTCTTCGACGCGGGGATCTCGACGCTCTCGTGGTAGCTGCCGGCGCGGACCACGACGGTGCCCCCTGCCGACGCGTGCGAGACCGCGTCGGAGATGCGGCCGAACGGCCGTGCGCTGCTGCCGTCGCCACCGCTGGCACCGGCCTTCACCCACACGGCGTCGGCCGGGGCCTTGTAGTAGGCCTCGCCGACGGGGAGACTGCCGGCGTTCTCGCCCGCCGCACCCCCGGCGGAGGCGCCCCCGGCGCCGCCGGTGCCCTGGCCGCTCGGCTCGGATGCTTCACCGGCGTCGGTATCGGCATCGTTCGAGCCGGTGTCGTCCTGTTCGCCGCCACCCGTCGTGCCGTCCGTGTCTGCTGCAGTGTCGGCGCCGGGCTCGGTGTCCTGCTGCTCGTCGTCCGCCTGGGCGCCCGACGCTCCCGGGGTCGGTTCCGCGTCCGGGGCCTCGTTCGCCGCCGCCTCGTCGCTGCTGCGGACGGTGAGGTCGTCGAAGCGCGCCTGCGTCACCGACCCGGCGGGAGAGCCGGAGGAGAGGTAGGCCCACAGGCCGACGGAGCCCGGCTCGTCGAGCCGGTCGCCGCTGTCGTCGGTGGTGGCGACCGACCAGTCCTTCGGCGCGGTCTCGCCGGTCCACGCGCGCGATCGCAGCTCGACCGAGTCCGAGCCGCTGGCGCTGGTCTCCAGGGTGACGGTGTCGCCGGGGGCGACGTCTCGCGCGATGACGACGTCGCGGTTGAGCTTCTTCTGATTGCTCGTGCTGCCGTTGATCCGCGACTGCGACAGGGTCACGGTTCCCCCCGGTGTGAAGCGGACGGTGCTCTGGTAGTAGCCGTCGGCGGTGGCGCGGAGCTGGACGCCCGTGTACACGCCGTTGCCCGACTCGGGCAGCGGCGGCGCG
>NZ_FUKR01000076.1 GCF_900163835.1 Mycetocola reblochoni REB411
CCCCGCGAAAGGACCATCCGTGACCGCCGCCCCCTCCTCCGGGCCCCTGCTGCTCACCCAGCGACGCATCTGGATCATCTTCGGAGCGCTCATCTCCGGCATGCTGCTGTCCAGCCTCGACCAGACGATCGTCTCCACCGCGATGCCCACGATCGTCGGACAGCTCGGCGGGGTCGACCACCAGGTGTGGCTGACCACGGCGTACCTGCTCGCCACGACGATCGTCATGCCCGTCTACGGCAAGTTCGGCGACGTGCTCGGCCGCAGGCGCCTGTTCCTCGTCGCCATCGCGCTGTTCACCGTCGCCTCGCTCGGCTGCGCCGTCGCCGGCGACTTCACCCAGCTGATCATCTGGCGGGCGGTGCAGGGGCTCGGCGGCGGAGGCCTGATGATCCTGTCGCAGGCCATCATCGCCGACATCGTGCCCGCCTCCGAGCGCGGCAAGTACCTGGGGCCGCTCGGCGCCGTCTTCGGCCTGTCCGCGGTCGCCGGACCGCTCCTCGGCGGCTTCTTCGTCGACCACCTCACCTGGCAGTGGGCGTTCTACATCAACATCCCCGTCGGCATCGCCGCCTTCGCGATCGCGTACTTCGCACTCACGCTGCCGAACAAGAAGGCGAGCAAGCCCATCGACGTCCTCGGCGTGGTGTTCCTGTCCGCCTTCACCGCCTGCCTGATCTTCTTCACCGACTTCGGCGGCGACGCGGCCTACGGCTGGGGTGCCGTGGAGACCTGGCTGTTCGGGGCGGGCATGCTCGTCTCCGCGCTCGTCTTCGTCCTCGTCGAGGCCCGTGCCGCCGACCCGATCATCCCGCTCGCGCTGTTCCGGAACCCGACGTTCATCAACGCGACGGCCATCGGGATGACCCTGGGGCTCGGCATGTTCTCCGCGATCGGCTTCATCCCCACCTTCCTGCAGATGTCCTCGGGGACCTCGGCCGCGGCCTCGGGTCTGCTGATGATCCCGATGATGGTCGGCCTGATGGGGACGTCGATCCTCTCGGGGAACCTGATCAGCGCCACCGGCCGCTACCGCATGTACCCGATCCTCGGCACGCTCATCACCGCCGGGGCGATGATCGCCTTCACGAGCCTGACGGCCGACACCCCGATCTGGCTGATCTGCGTGTTCCTGTTCGTCTTCGGCGCCGGGCTCGGGCTCATCATGCAGGTCGTGGTCCTCGTCGCGCAGAACTCGGTGTCGCCCGCCCAGGTCGGGACGGCGACGAGCACGAACAACTACTTCCGCGAGGTCGGCGCCTCCCTGGGGGTGGCGGTGTTCGGCACCATCTTCACGACCCGGCTCACCGAAAACCTCACCGGGGTGTTCGCCGGCGCAGGGGCCAGCGCGGGCGAGGCCTCCCAGTCGGCGGCGACGATCGACCCGCAGACGCTGAGCCAGCTGCCCGAGGGGCTGCGCGACGGCGTGGTCGCCGCCTACGCCGACGCGCTCGCCCCGGTGTTCTGGTATCTGCTGCCGTTCATCGCGATCGCCTTCGTGCTGTCCCTGCTGCTCAAGCAGATCCCGCTGTCCGACGTGGCCGGCCTGGTCGCCAGGGGAGAGGCCGTCGGCGGTGCGGAGGCGGAGACGCTCGAGGCCAGGGAGCGTGGCGGACTTCCCGCCACCGACGCCGGGACGCGCACGGGCGGCGAGGCGGCGACCGGCCCCGGCGGGGCGTCGCCGGAGCCTTCCCCGCGGCAGGGGGGCGAGGACTAGCCCCGCCGCACGCCCGTCCGGCCGGCGGAGGGCACGAGGTCCAGCCGGAGGGTGAGCGCGGCGGCGTCGAGCAGCAGCCGCGCGGCGTCGCCGGGGGCGATCCCGATGCGGTCCCCGTCGCCCTCCGGCCCCCTGACGTCGGCGGGGCGGCCGCTGAGCAGCTCGCAGCCGGCGACGGCACCCGGGTCGACGAGGAGGGTGTCCGCGGTCAGGTTCGACACGACAAGCTCGGCGCCGTCGGCCGTCACCGTCCCGAAGGCGAAGACCCCGGGGAGCCCCGTGGCCGGCTCCAGCAGCGGCCGGCCGCTCGCCCTGCTCAGCCACTCGATGGCCCGCGTCCCCGCGGGACCGAGACCCCGCGGGCCCCACTCCTCGCCGAGGGTGATCGAGGCGACGCCGGCCCCGGAGAGCTGCGCGGCCGAGGCCAGCAGCCAGCTCGCGGCCGCGAGGGTCCCCTGCCGTCCGTCCGTGCTGCCTGGGACGTGCTCGGGCCCGTAGCCCTCGGCGGTGTCCGACCGCCCCGACGGGATCGTGCCGGTCGTCGCGACGGCGTTCAGGCGGGCCCGCAGCGTGACGGGGCCGACGTGCAGGCGGCGGCCGTCGGCGATGGCCAGCGCCCCGTCGCGCACGGTGCGCTGGAGCGCGAGCGACTCCACCAGCTGGTGCCCGGCGAGGTCGTGCATCGTCGGGGTGATGCTGAAGCCCAGAGCGCCCGGCCAGTCCGACAGCGCCTGCGCGCCCCGGTTGAGCTCGGTGAAGTGGGCGCGTGTGCCGCCGACGAGCTCGGGGGCGGCCGTGCCGTCCAGCATCCGCTCGGCCGAGCGGAGCAGCGCGGCGGAGCCGAGCAGCCCGTCGCGACGGAACACCCCCAGCCGGTGCAGCTGACCGCCCAGCGCCGCGGCGGCGCGCAGCGGCTCGATGAGTTCCCCGTCGTCGCCGACGGTCAGCCGCAGGTCGATGGGCCTGCCCGCCGCGTCCTCGACGGCGCGGTCGAGCGCGGCGCGCCACTGCGGCTCACGCGGGTCGATCTCGACGAGCACGACGCCCGCGGCACTGGCGGGGGCCTCCGGGTGCGGGCCGTCGGGGGCGGTGGACGCCAGGACGCCGATCTCCGGGGCGCGGCCGTCCCGGCTCCGCTCCAGACCGAGCACCGCGGACGTGGGAGGGGCCGGCGCGGCCGCCCCGCGGTGCGCCGCGGTCAACCGGAGCGACTGGCGCAGCCGTCGGCCCCGCGGGTGGTGCACGGGGAAGGGCAGCCGCAGCGGTGTCGAGTAGACCTTGAACGACGCGTCGGTCCAGTTGCGCTGGTCCTCCATCTCGAACACCTCGCCGCTGAACGCCAGCTCGGCCTCGAGCCCCGCCGGCTCCCAGCGCAGGCGGGCGATGTCGACGGCGGGCTGGTGCGGCGCCACCCGCTCGGGGAGCCAGCCCTCGACGGACGCTCCCCGCTGATCGGTGACGCGGAACGGCGCCCCGCTCGCGTCCGCGGGCAGCAGGACGATGAGGCCGGCCCTGTTGCAGTCGGCGTCGTCGAGCAGCTCGACCTCGGCCTCCGCCGTCAGCACCCCGCCCTCCGCCGTGACGCGGAGGGTCATCGCGTAGCGCAGACCGTCGAGGGAGCCCGTGCCGGCCACGGTCAGTGCCTCGTCGGACACCTCGAGCCGGGACACCTCCGCCTGCGGCGTGCGCCAGTCGGCGTCCCTGACGACGACACGGATCCCGCGGAGCACGCGGCGGCCGTCGACGGCGATCTCGTCGAGGTGGTCGCCCCTGAGCAGGAGCGACCACCGGCCGAGCGTCACGGCGCGTTCCCCCGCCTCGGCGGGGGTGAGCAGGTCATCGGGGATCGACGGCATCGTCAGGTCTCTTCTCGTCGCGGTCCGGTCGCGGTGTGCGTCCAGTCTGGCAGGAGGAGGGAATCATCGCGCCCCCGCTCCGGTTGACGACGACGATGAGACTGCTCATGTACACCAGCGCGTTCTGCGGCCCGTGCGCCGTCGCGCGCCGCGTCGTCGAGCGGGCCGGGACGCTCGTCCCCTCGCTGAGTGTCGTCGAGAGGGACATCGCCTCCTGGCCGGATGAGGCCGAGCGGGACGGCGTCCGGATGACGCCGACCCTCATCGTCGCCGACGACGCCGGGACCGAGGTGTTCCGCGGCGAGGGACCGCCGAGCATGCCCCAGCTGCTTCAGGCGCTCAGCAGGGCGCTGCCGGGGGAGTAGCCTCGCGGCATGACCGCCGTGCTCTCCTGTGCCGAGGCCCGTCGCGCCCGGATGCGCGCCCTCGGGCTCCTGCCCTCCGCCGCGCGCACGCCCGGCGCCGACCCACGGCCGGCCGCGGTCGCCGGTCGCCTGCTGGCGGTGCAGGCGCAGGACCTGCCCCAGGCGCTCTGGGCGCTCGGGCTCCGGGTGCTCCTCGCGCAGGGCGACGAGGGACAGGAGGCGGCCGCGGCGGCGGCCGAGGCGGTGCGCCAGGCCCTCGCCGACGGCTCTCTCGTCCGGTCGTGGCCGATGAGGGGGACCGTGCACCTCCTTGCGGCGGAGGATCTCGGCTGGCTCCAGGATCTGGCCGGGCCGAGGGCGCTCGCCGGCTGGCCGCGCCGCCGCGGCGTCCTCGGGCTGGAGATGGCCGACTACGACAGGGCCGAGGAGCTCACGCGCGCGTTGCTGGGCGGAGGGGGACGCATCGGCAGGGCGGGACTGCTCTCCTTCTGGACGGAGAACGGGCTCGAGCTGCGCACGGGATGGTCGTATCACCTCGTCTGGGCGCTCTGCCAGAACGGGGTCACCGTCTTCGGCCCTCCCTCGCCGGACGGGCGGGGGCTCGACCTCGTCCTCGCCGAGGAGTGGCTGCCACGCCGCGCCCCGCTCGAGCGCGACGTGGCGCTGCGAACGCTCGGCCGGCGCGCCGTCGCGGGGCACGGGCCGGTGACCGGCGCCGATCTGTCCTGGTGGACCGGGCTGACCCGTCGTGACGCGCGGCTCGCGCTCACCCTCGCCGAGGAGGACGGGCTGGAGCGGGTCGTCGTGGACGGGACGGAGCACTGGTGGGACCCGGGCAGTCAGGCCGACGACTCGGCCGGCACCGGTCGCTCCGACGGTGAGCAGCTTCTGCTGCTTCCCGCCTTCGACGAGCATCTGCTCGGCTACAGGGACCGGTCGCTGCAGCTGGACCCCGCGCACGCCTCGGCGGTGATGACCTCGAACGGCATCGCGAGGGCGACCGCCGTCGTCGGGGGTCGCGTCGTCGGGGTCTGGCGTCAGCGCGAGGGTCGCGTCGACGTTCTTCCGGGGGAGGACGCGGCGTTGCCGCCGCACCTGCTCGGAGCCCCGTTCGCGCAGCGCGCGGAGCAGTTCGACGGGTTCCGCGCGGCGCTGCCTGGCCTGGGGTGAGCCGCCCCTCTCAGTGACCTGAGGGCTCCGGCTGCCGGTCGTGCGCCAGGGGCAGGCGCATCGGCAGGTGGGGGATGCGGTCCTCGAGGTAGTCGTCGCCGTCCCTGACGAAGCCGAACCCGCCGTACCAGCGCTCCAGGTGCGCCTGGGCGCCGATGACGACGGCGTCGGCCCCCGCGCACAGCTCCACGCCCGCGCGCATGAGCTGCCCGCCCACGCCGCGGCCCCTCGCCGCGGGGTCCGTCGCGACGCGACCGATCCGCCTGACCCGGGATCCCGTTCCGAGGATGCGGATCGTTCCGAGCACCTCACCGTCCTCCTCCGCCCAGACCAGGAGGGTGTCGGGGGCCAGGTCGAGGCTGTCCAGGTCCGGGTAGGCGCAGTCCTGCTCGACGACGAAGGCGTCGACGCGGATCTGGAGGATGCGGTAGAGCACGCGGGGGTCGAGCTCGGACAGGGGGCCGCTGTTCACCGTGATCGCCATCGGAGCAGTCTACCGACGGCGGGGCGGCCCGTCGCGCCCGTCATCGGGTGCGGTGTGCCTCGTCGCGCGCTGCGCTGCGCCCGCGTCGCGCGGCGCGGTGTGCCCGGTGCGCTGAGCGCTGCGCGCTGGCGGATGACGGTGGTGTGCCGGAGCATGGACACGTCGCCGGGTTTGACATATTCGAACACATCTTCGAATAATGAAGGCATGGTTCCCGCCCCCGCCTCCGCCGCGACTCTGGTCGCACCGAGCAGAGAGGTGCTCGACGGGCTCAGGGCGCGCATCGGTCAGATGCAGGGGACTCCGCCTCCCGAGCGGGGCTTCCCGCTCTCCTCGGCCTTCGAGCCCCTGCTCCCCGGCGGGGTGCTCGGCCACGGCCGGGTGTACGCGACGCCGCACGCCCTCTCGCTCGCGGTCGGCCTGGTCGCGGGGGCGAGCGCCCAGGGCGCATGGTGCGCCGTGGCGGGTGTCCCCGACTTCGGGGTCGAGGCGGCGCTGGCCGCCGGGGTGTCGGGGGAGCGGCTGGTCCTCGTGCCGGAGCCCGGTGCGCACGCGCTCGCCGTCGTCTCCGCGCTCGTCGACGTCGTCGGGGTGGTGATCGTCGGGCCGGGCCTGCGCCTGAGCGCGGGGGAGCTGTCACGTCTGCAGGCCAGGCTCCGCGACCGCTCGGCCAGTCTCGTCGTCGTCGGCGACTGGCCGCAGCCGGAGGCACGGCTGCGGACGCAGGCCATCCGATGGAGCGGCCTCGGCCGGGGGTGGGGCGGCCTCGGCGCGCGCGAGGTCGAGGTGGTCGTCGAGAGCAGGGGGGCGGGACGCCCGCGGGGCTGGCTGCTCCGGGTCGATGCGGAGGGCAGGGCGGTCGGCTCGTCCGCCCTGCGCGACGGGGCGGGGGCGCGGACCGGACGCATCGGGGGCGAGAGGGGGCCCGTGCTCGTGCCGGCCGGGGCGTCGTCCGTGTCGTCCCCACCGGAACGCTGGGCGGCGGCGCGGTGAGCGGGCCGGTGCGCACGATGGCCGTCCTCGCCCCCGGCTGGGTCGTCGACGCGGCGGCCAGGAGGGCAGGGGCAGACCCGGACGGCCTGATCGCGATCTCCCGGGGCGACCGGATCCTCGCCGCCAGCGCCGCCGCCGCCGCGGCGGGGGTGGAGGAGGGCATCCGTCTGCGCGAGGCCCAGTACCGCTGCCCCGAGCTCGTGCTCCTCGCCGAGGACGAGGGCACGGCGATGCGCGACTTCTCGCCCGTCGTCGCGGCAATCGAGGACGCCGTCCCCGGGGTGCAGCTGCTGCGCCCCGGGCTCCTGCTCGTGCGCGCCCGCGGGGCCGCCCGCTACTACGGGGGCGAGCACGAGGCGGCCGGGCGGCTGGCCGAGGCGCTGCTCGCCGCGGGCAGCAGAACTGCCCGGGTCGCCGTCGCCGACGGCCCCTTCGCCGCCCAGACCGCGCTGCGGTTCACCTCCGCCGTCCGGCCCGTCCTCGTCGTCTCGCCCGGCCGCAGCGCCGAGATGCTCGCCGGGCTGCCGCTGAGCGTTCTCGACGAGCCCGAGCTGGCCGCCCTGCTGGCGCGGCTCGGCGTGTCCAGGCTCGGCGAGCTGGCGGCGCTGGACGAGGAGTCCGTCGCCGCGCGCTTCGGCCAGGGAGGGCGGATCGCCTGGACGCGTGCCTCGGCCAGGGAGGAGGAGGGCGTCGTCCCCCGTGTCGTTCCCCCCGAGTGGACGAGGACGCGCCGCTTCGAGCCGGCGGCGGAGCGGGCGGACGAGATCACCTTCCGCATCAGGACCGACGCGGAGGAGCTCGTCGCCGCGCTGCTCGAGGCCGGACGCGTCATCACGGTGCTCCGGGTGGTCATCGTGACCGAGCACGGCGAGCAGGACCGGCTGTGGCGCCACCCCCGGTGGTTCCGCCCCTCCGACGTCGTCGACCGCGTGCGCTGGCAGCTCCAGGGCTCGGGGGGAGCGGCGCTCGAGGCCGCCGTCGCCGAGCTGCGCATCGTGCCGGAGGGGCTGGACGCCGCGCACGAGCACCAGAGGGGGCTGTGGGGTGCCGGTGGTCAGGAACGCGTGTCCGGCGGGTTGGCCCGTGTGCAGAGCATGCTCGGGCACGAGGGCGTCCTGATCCCTCACCTCAGCGGTGGCCAGGCCCTCGCCGACCGGGTCAGGCTCCTGCCGTGGGGGGAGGCCCCGGCCGAGGGCGAGGACGCGCTCAGGGAGCGCCGGTCCCGGCCGTGGCCCGGCCGGCCGGTCGGCCCCGCGCCGAGCCGTGTCCTCGGCGCCGGTCCCGCCGTCGTGGTGTGCGACGGCGACGGCGCCCCGGTGACGGTCGTCGGCGACCGGCTGAGCGCCGAGCCGCAGCAGCTGAGACTCGGCGGCGCGGACGAGGCGGTGACGGCGTGGGCGGGGCCCTGGCCGGTCGGCGTGCGCTGGTGGGAGGGCCAGGCGGCCCGCTTCCGGCTGCAGCTCCTCACGGCCCAGCACAACGCCTACCTGCTGACGGGGTCGAGCCACTGGCACCTGGAGGCCAGCTATGACTGAGCGCGCGCGAGCGGGGCGGGGCGGGGTCCGCTGATGGGGTTCACCAATCCGCCGATGCCGTGGTCGGAGATCGAGCGCGGGCTGTCCCACGTCAGCCGCCCCGGCGGCTCCGTCCCCGACGGCGGCGACGGCCCGGCCTTCTCGCGCAAGCGCGAACCGTACCGGCCCCCGGAGGCCGCCGAGCGGGACGCCTCGGCCGACGTGCCCTACGCCGAGCTGCACGCCCACTCCAGCTTCAGCTTCCTCGACGGCTCGTCCTCGCCGTCGTCCCTCGTCGAGGCGGCCGCCTCCCTCGGGCTGACCGCCCTCGCCCTGACCGACCACGACGGCCTCTACGGGGCGGTGCGATTCGCCGAGGCGGCCGAGGCCCACCCCCGGCTCGCCACGGTCTTCGGCGCGGAGCTCCACTGCGGGGTGACGGGGCTGTCCGCCGGGGTCCCCGACCCGGAGGGCGAGCACCTCCTGCTCCTGGCCAGGGGGAGGGAGGGCTACCACCGCCTGTCGGGCATCATCACGGACGGGCAGCTCGCCGAAGGGGCACAGAAGGGCGCCCCGCTGTTCGACCTCGACGGCGTCGCGGAGCAGGCGGAGGGCCGGCTCATCGCGCTCACCGGATGCCGCAAGGGGGCGGTGCAGGGAGCGCTGCGCCGCGGGGGCGAGTCCGAGGCCGCCGCCGTCTGCCGCGCCCTCGTCGAGCGCTTCGGCGCCGACAACGTCCTCGTCGAGCTCTGTGACCACGGGCTGCCGGAGGACAGCGCCCGCAACGACGCCCTCGCCTCCGTCGCGGCCCGGCTCGGCCTGCCCGTCGTCGCCACGACGGGGGCGCACTACGCCGGGGTCGACGACGCCCCCCTCGCCGACGTGCTCGCCGCCGTCAGGGCGAGGCGACCGCTGGCGGAGATGGAGGGGTGGCTGCCGCCGGGCGGCGCGCGCCGGCTCCGCTCCGGCGCCGAGATGGCTGAGCGCTTCCGCCGTCACCCCGGGGCCGTCGCGGAGACGGTCAGGGTCGCGGAGGAGGCCGCGTTCCGGCTGCGCAGCGCCACCCCCGGGCTGCCGAAGGAGCTCACCCCCGACGGCCGGACGCCCATGGACCACCTGCGCGCGCTCGTGTGGGAGGGGGCCGCCGAGCTGTACCCCGACATGGACGAGCCTGCGCGCAGCCGGATCGCCAGGGAGCTCGCCGTCATCGAGCAGAAGGACTTCCCCGGCTACTTCCTCATCGTGCACGACATCGTGCGCTTCGCCAGGGGGAGGGGGATCCTCTGCCAGGGCAGGGGCTCGGCCGCGAACTCGGCCGTCTGCTACCTGCTGAGGATCACCGCGGTCGACTCGATCCGGTACCGGCTGCCGTTCGAACGGTTCCTGTCCACGCTGCGCGACGAGGAGCCCGACATCGACGTCGACTTCGACGCCGCCCGCCGCGAGGAGGTCATCCAGTACGTCTACACCCGCTACGGCCGCCGCAACGCCGCCCAGGTGGCGAACGTCATCAGCTACCGCCCCGCCTCCGCGGTGCGCGACGCGGCGAAAGCGCTCGGCTACAGCACGGGCCAGCAGGACGCCTGGTCGACCCAGATGGAGCGCCGCGGCTCCCGCGTCGACAGCGAGGACCACACCATCCCCGACGAGCTGGTCGCGCTGGGCAACCGGATGCTCACCCTGCCCCGGCACCTCGGCATCCACTCGGGCGGCATGGTGCTCACCGACAGGCCGGTCGGCGAGGTCTGCCCCATCGAGCACGCGCGCATGCCGGGCAGGACGGTGCTGCAGTGGGACAAGGACGACTGCGCCTGGATGGGCCTGGTCAAGTTCGACCTGCTCGGCCTGGGCATCCTGTCCGCGCTCCAACACGCCTTTGACATGGCCGACGAGCACTGCGGCGAGCGCTGGGACCTGCAGAGCATGCCCAAGGAGGAGCCGGCCGTGTACGACATGCTCTGCCGTGCCGACGTCATCGGGGTGTTCCAGGTCGAGAGCCGGGCCCAGATGGGTCTGCTGCCGCGGTTGCAGCCGCGGGAGCTCTACGACCTGGTCATCGAGATCGCCATGATCCGGCCGGGCCCGATCCAGGGCGGCGCGGTGCACCCCTACCTGCGCCGACGCCGGGGGGAGGAACCGGTCGAGTACCTGCACCCCGACCTGGTGCCCGTGCTCGAGCGCACGCTCGGGGTGCCGGTCTTCCAGGAGCAGCTCATGCAGATGGCCATGATCGTCGGCGGCTGCAGTGGCGAGGACGCCGACCTGCTGCGCAGGGTGATGGGGTCCAAGCGCGGGCAGGAGCGGATCGAGTCGCTGCGCGAGAAGCTCTACGCGGGGATGGCGGCGCGCGGCATCGGCATCGAGGACGCCGACCGGGTGTACGCGACGATCCAGGCCTTCGCCAACTTCGGCTTCGCCGAGAGCCACTCGATCAGCTTCGCCCTGCTCGTGTACGCCAGCGCCTGGGTGCGGCTGCACTATCCCGCCGCGTTCCTCGCGGCGCTGCTCGCGGCTCAGCCGATGGGGTTCTACTCGCCGCAGAGCCTCATCGCCGACGCCAAGCGCCGGGGGGTGCGGGTGCTCGGGCCCGACATCCTGCGCTCCCAGGCCGGTCCCGCCCTGGAGCGTGCCGAGGGGGCGTCCTCCGCGCCGACGGGGATGCCCTCCTGCCTGTGCGCCGATCCGGGTGCCGCCGGTTCCGCCGGTTCCTCCGGTTCCGCCGGCGCCGAGGGGGAGCGCCCGGCGCCATTCGACCCCGCGGCGCCCGACCGCTCGGCCGAGCACCGACGGGACGGGCACTGCGCGGTCCGGCTCGGGCTCGACCAGGTCGGAGCCGTCGGGAGGGCGACAGCGGAACGGATCGTCGCCGAGCGGGAGGAGTCGGGCCCCTATCTCGACCAGCACGACCTGGCCAGACGGACGGGTCTGAGCGCCGCCCAGCTGGAGGCGCTCGCCGCGGCGGGGGCGTTCGGCGGTTTCGGGTCATCGCGGAGGGAGGCGCTCTGGACGGCAGGCCAGGCCGCGGGGGAGCGTCCCGACCAGCTGGCTGGCACGGCCGTCGTCATCCAGCCGCCGCTGTTCGGCCTGCTCGACGACCACGAGCGGATGGTCTCCGACCTCTGGTCGATGGGGGTGTCGGTCGGGGAGCACCCGGTCGCCCACCTGCGCGGAGGACTGCGCGCCGAGGGGGTCCTCTCGGTCGCCGAGCTCGCCGAGCTCGCCGGGGCCGAGCAGGGGCGGCGCGTGTGGGCCGCGGGGGTGGTCACGCACCGCCAGCGTCCGGCGACGGCATCGGGGATCACCTTCGTCAACATCGAGGACGAGACCGGGCTGCTCAACGTCGTGTGTTCCCCGGGGGTGTGGTCGCGGTTCCGGCGCACGGCGCGCACGGCGGCGGCCATGCGGGTGAGGGGGGTCCTCGAACGCTCGCCCGAGGGCGTCGTCAACCTCGTCGCCGACGAGCTGCAGCCGCTGTCCACCGGGGTGCGCACACGGTCGAGGGACTTCCAGTGACGGGCGCCGTCGCGCGAGAGGGGCCGGATGCCCGTGGTCGGGCGGCCGCGGGGCTCCGGTTATGCTGTGAGCATGCTCTTCTTCGTCGCGATCGTCCTGTTCCTGGGCGGGATGTACCTGTTCAGCCTCGCCTTCACCGTTGCGAGCTTCCAGGCGCTGATCTTCTGCCTCGGCCTGCTGCTGATCGTGCTGTCGATCGCGATCCCCCTCCGGGTGGCCAACCGCCGCTGAATCGCCGACGCTGAACCGCCGACGCTGTACCGTCTGCCGCTCCGCCTCGGCGGCGTGATCAGCCGGCCGTCTCGCAGCTGCCGCTCGGCACCGTCTTGACCAGGGAGGGCGCCTCGGCCACCACCGGTGTCAGCTCGGCCATGGTCACGGCGTAGGCAATGTCACCCTCCGTGCGCGAGGTGCCGAAGACGACGCCAGCGACGGCGCCGTCCGTGGTGAGCACAGGGCCGCCCGAGTTGCCCTTCTTGACGCTCGCGGCGAGCGTGTAGGCGTCGCGCGTGACCGTGTCCGCGCCCGTCGTGCTCAGTGTCAGGGGCCCGGCAGCGAGCACCGATGCACCGCCGACCGCGAGCGGTCCGCCGAGCGGGTGCCCGGCGACGACGGCCTCGCTGCCGACGCCGAGCGTCGCGCTCAGCGGCAGCGCGGAGGTCTCGGTGCTCTCCACGGCGATGACGGCGAGGTCTGCCTCGGCGTCCCAGTAGACGACCCTGCCCGCCGAGGGCAGCTCGTTCGGCAGGTCGACGACCGGCCGGTCGACGCCGGCGACGACGTGGGCGTTGGTGACGATCCGGCCGGGGGCGACGACGAAGCCGCTCCCGGTCATGTTCACCCCGCACTCGGCTGCGGTCCCCGAGATGAGGGCGACCGAGTCGAGCGCGGTCTCGACTCCCTCCGTCGAGACGTCGACGGCGGGGGCGGCCACGCCGTCGAGCGCGGGCGCGTCGACGGTGTCGACGACCCAGGCCGGTGCCTCGGCGATGAAGGCGTCCCTGGCCTCCGACAGCGCCGTCGCCAGCGGTGCAGGGGTGAGCCCCTGGATGGTCTGGACGATGCGCGAGCCGGCGACCGCGGGCGTCAGCCACGGCGTGCCGAGGGCCGTGATCCCGCTGCTGATCAGCAGGATGGTGAGCGCCCCGACGGCGAGCGATGCCGCGGCCCCGGCGAGGCGGTCGATGAGGCCGAGCTTGATCTTGCGCGCGCCGGTGCGGAACAGCGTCCCGATGATCGAGCCGATCACGGCGCCGCCGGCGACGAGAACGACGGTGGCGGCGATCGCCGCGGGGACGCGCCAGGAGGGATCGGGGACCCAGCTCATCAGCGCGGGCAGCGTCAGGTAGGTGGCGACCGCGCCGAGCCCGAGACCGGCCAGGCTCCCCAGCACGCGGAAGAATCCCGACGACCACCCGCGCAGCACCGTGCCCAGCAGCGCGAGCGCGAGCAGGATGTCGATCACGAGCGCAGCGGTCACACGTGTCCTTCCGGGGTGCCGGGGTGGGGGAGAGACCATTTTCTCGTACGAGCTTGATGATCACCTGGGTTCGGCCGCGCCCCGGCCGGATCGTGACCTGGCGGTGACCTGGGCCCGCGCCTGCCCGTCAGCGCAGGCGCGTGCCGTCGGCCCAGACGCCCCTGACGCCGAGCTCCGCGTTCAGCAGCACGGCGTCCGCGGCGAGTCCCGGCGTGAGCGCTCCGACGCTCCCGTCGACACCGAGGACGCGCGCGGGGACGACGGTGAGGGCGTCGACGGCGTCGACGAGGCTCATGCCGAGCTCCGAGACGGCGCGGCGCAGGGCGACGTCGAGGGTGTCCGTCGCTCCGGCGAGGGTGCCGTCGGCCAGGCGCGCGACGCCGCGTTCGACGCGGTAGGGGACGCCGGCGAGCCGGTAGCCGCCGTCCTCCGCCCCCGTCGCCGCGAGGGCGTCCGACACGAAGGCGATCCGCCCGCGGCCCGCGGCGATGAGGAGACGGGCGGTGTCGTCGTGCAGATGGGTGCCGTCCCCGATCAGCTCGAGCACGACGCGGTCGTCGGCGAGCGCGGCACCGACGGGGCCGGGCTCCCTGGCCGCGATCGGGGCCATGGCGTTCAACGCGTGGGTGACGAGCCGGGCGCCCGCGGCGATCGCGGCGGCCGTCCGCTCGCCGGTCGCGGCGGTGTGGCCGACGGCGGCGACGACGCCCCGGCCGTGGAGGAGCCGGATCGCATCCAGGGCGCCGGGCAGCTCGGGGGCCACGGTCACCTGGAGCAGCGCGTCCCCTCCGGCGGTGAGGAGTGCCTCGACGAGCGCGGGCTCGGGGTCGCGCAGCAGCGTGGCCGCGTGCGCGCCCGAGCGCTCGGCGGAGAGGAAGGGCCCCTCCAGGTGAACACCGAGGACGAGGGGATCGGCCGCGACCGCGTGGCGCAGTTCGCGCAGGCGTGCGAGCAGGTCCTCGACGGGCGCCGTGGCGAGCGAGACGACGCTGCGGGTGGTGCCCGCGGCGCGGTGGGGGGCCAGCGCGGCCCGGAGGTCCGCTCCGGGCGCGGAGACGTCGATGCCTGCCCCGCCGTGGCAGTGCAGGTCGACGAAACCGGGGGTGAGGGTCATCCCCTCGGCGTCGACGATCTCGGCGGGTGAGGAGCCCCGGTCTGTGGCCGTCGTCCAGCCGGTCCCCGTCCCCCTCTCGCGAATGCGTCCGTCGTCGAAGAGCAGCCAGGCATCCTCGGTGACGACGCCGTCGCTGATCGCCCGGACGGAGTGGATGAGGGTGCGCGGCGCGGTCACGGTGCGCCCGTCGTCGCCGGGCGTCCCGGCGTGCCGGTCCCCGTCGTCTCCGGTCCCGCCGCAGCGTCCGGTCCCGCCGCAGCGTCGGGTCCCGCCGCGGCGTCCGGGAGCGGACGGAGCAGCGCGGGGCCGTCACCCCGCAGCGGCGCGACGGGGAAGGAGAGCAGCGACCGGGCCAGGGGCGCGGCGGCCGCGACGACCTCGTCGACGAGCGCGGCGTCGCCGTGGATCGCGGGGTCGATCCAGTCCCGGACGAGCGCGCCGGGGAGGATCAGCGGCGTGCGGTCGTGCAGCGCGGCGATCGGCCCGACCGCCTGACGCGTGATGACGGTCGCGGTCAGCCGCCACGGGCTCTCCCGGTCGGGCCGCCACCACGAGTACAGTCCGGCCATCGCGAGGGGGCGTCGTCGGGGGCGTGGACGACGTGGGGGATCCGGGAACCCTTCGGGCCCGACCATTCGTAGTACGCGCTCGCGGGGATGACGCAGCGGTGCGCGGCCACGGCGCCGCTCCAGCTGCGCGTGGTGGTCAGCGTCTCGGCCCTGGCGTTGAAGGTGGGGTAGCTCAGCCGCGGCGTCGTCGCCCACGGGGGCAGGAGCGACCACAGCCCCTCCAGGACGCGGGGGGCGACGGCCCCGCCCGGCCGCAGGGCCGTCTCCAGGAGCACGGCGATGCTCTGGCCGGGGGAGATGTTCCAGGACGGCCGCCAGCCCTCGGGCGCCCAGGAGTGGGGGGTGTTCCCGTCGAGGACCCACTCCGTGATCATCTCGTCGACGCGGTCGTCGAGGGCGAATCGTCCGCACATGCCTTCAGACTAGGGCCAGCGCTCGTGCGCGGCGAGCGCCGTCGTCCGGCCGCCGGTGTCAGAGCGTGGTGAGGGAGACGAGTCGCCAGCCCTCGGGGACCTGCTCCTCGGCCAGGCGGCGGACCTCGTCCAGGTCGTCGCCCTCGACGAGGAAGGTGCGTGTCTCCGCAGGGCCAAGGACGACGGTCAGCTTCATGACTCCAGGGTACCGGCCCGGGTGTCGCGGGCAGGGCGGTCGGCGGGTCGCCGCACCCGGCGCGGCCGGTCGCCGGACGTGCCGGAGCCCGCCCCCGGCGGGGACGGGCTCCGGCACGGATCGTCAGCGTCAGCCGCGGACGTCCTCGGGCCACACGGCCACGACGACCTTGCCCGACGCCGAGGAGTCACGGGCGAAGCCGAAGGCGGCGAGCGTGTCGTCGGCCGGGACCTCGTGCGTGATGACGTCCTCGATCCCCGGGACGGCGTCGAGGAGCTCGATCGCCGCATCGATCTCGTCGTTGAAGCGGAAGGTGCCGAACACCGACAGCTCCTTGGAGATGAAGGGCGCCAGGTTGACCGGACGCGGCTCGTTCGGAACCATCCCCACCTGGACGACCGTGCCGGCGATGCGGGCGGCGGCGAACGCCGCTGAGACGGAGGCAGCGACGCCCGAGCACTCCAGGACGACGTCGTACGCGGACGCGGGGATCGCGTCGCGCGTCACGTTGAACCCGGCCGAGGCGCCGAGCGCCGCCGCACGGGCGAGCGGCCCGTCGAGCACGTCGGTCGCGTGGACCTCCGCGGCGCCGGCGGCGACGGCCGCGGCGACCGAGAGCAGGCCGATCGGGCCCGAGCCGGTGACGAGGACCCGCTTGCCCTCGACCGACCCGGCCTTGGACAGCCCGTGCAGGGCGACGGCGAGCGGCTCGGCGAGCACGGCGCGGCGGACCGGAAGGGTCGGCGGGAGCACCCGCACCATTCCGCGGTCCACGAGCAGGTACTCGCTCAGCGCGCCCTGGGTGTGCGGCGTGGTCGAGGCGCTGCCGAGGTAGGCGCCGTTCGGCCACAGGTGACGCTTGCCCTCCAGCTCGGGTGTGGGCGTGCCGAAGGTGGCGGGGTGCACGGTCACGGGCGTGCCGACCGCCAGCTCGCCGCTCGGGTCGAGGTCGACCCGGCCGGACACCTCGTGGCCGGGGATGAGCGGCTCCGCGACGACGAAGGCCCCGTTGGCTCCCTCGTAGTAGTAGTGCAGGTCGGACCCGCAGATCCCCACGTAGTCGACCCGGATCCTGAGCTGGCCCTCGCCCGGCTCGGGGGTCGGCGTCTCGCGGAGGCTGAGGTCCTCTTTGCCGTTGATGAACGCTGCGCGCATGGCGCCCTCCTGTTCCTGTTCGTGCTTCTCGGGTCAGACGACCGCGGTCATGCCGCCGTCGACGAAGATGTTCTGCCCGGACACGAAGCTGGACGCGTCCGAGCTGAGGAAGATCAGCGCGCCCCTGAGCTCGTCGAAGGAGCCCCAGCGGTGGGCGGGGGTCCTGTTGACCAGCCACTCGTTGAACGCGGGGTCCCCGACGAGGGCCGTGTTCATCTCGGTGGCGAAGTAGCCGGGCGAGATGGCGTTGACCTGGATGTTGTGCCTGGCCAGGTCGGCGGCCATGCCGCGGGTCAGCTGCACGACGCTGCCCTTCGTCGCCGAGTAGGGCGCGATCGTCTGGCGGGCCAGCAGCGACTGGACGGAGCCGATGTTGACGATCTTGCCCGAGCCCCTGGCGATCATGGCCGGGGCGAGGAAGCGGGACACGTAGAACACCCCGCTGAGGTTGGCGGCGACGATCGCGTCCCAGTCGGCGACGTCGAACTCGGCGAACGGGGCCCGGCGCTGCAGGCCCGCGTTGTTGACGAGGATGTCGGGCACGCCGACCGTCTCGACGAGGTCGGCGACGGCCGCTTCGACGGCGTCGGCGTCGGTCACGTCGACGAGCACGGTGTGCACGGGATGCTCCGACTTCTCGGCGACGAGCTGGCGGCTGCGCTCCACCGCCTCCGCGTCGCGGCCGTGCACGATGACGCGTGCGCCGGCCTCGGCGAGGGCGAGGGCGAGGGCCTGGCCGAGGCCCCGCGAGGATCCGGTGACGAGCGCGAGCTTGCCCGCGACGCTGAAGAGCTCCATGGTGTCCTGTCTCCTGTGCTGATCGGTGGGTCTAGAAGATCGAGGCGACGCCGTAGATCGCCAGCACGAAGGCGAAGGCGACGAGCGACTCGATGGTCTGCTGTACGGTCCAGGTCTTCAGCGTGGTCTTGACGTCCATGCCCATCAGGCGGCCGACGAGCCAGAAGCCGGAGTCGTTGACGTGGCCGGCGAACACGCTTCCCGCGGCCGTCGCGAGGGTGATCGCGGCGATCTGGAACTCGTTGAAGCCGCCCTCGAGGACCGCGGGGGCGACCAGGCCTGCGGCGGTGACGAGCGCGACGGTGGCCGAGCCCTGCGCCAGGCGGATGACGACGGCGATGACGTAGGCGGCGATGATGACGGGCATGCCGAAGCTGTCCAGGGTGTCGGCGAGGGCGTCGCCGATGCCGGACTCGCGCAGCACGGCGCCGAACATCCCTCCGGCACCGGTGATCAGCACGACGGAGCTGATCGGCCCGAGCGCCGAGTCGACGATCTTCTCGATGGCGCTGCCCTTCTCTCCGCGGCGGAAGCCGAGGACGATGGTGGCGACGACGACGGCGATGAGCAGGGCGACGGGGGAGTTGCCGAGCAGGATCGCGATGCGGGCCCAGAGTGCGCTCGTGTCGACGACTCCGGCGCTGCCGAGCGAGGTGAGACCGGTGTTGAGGAAGATGAGCAGCATCGGCAGCAGGAGCAGCAGGATGACGGTCGACACCTTGGGCGGGTTGCTCGGCAGGTCGTCGTCCTTCTCGCCGAACAGCGCGGGGACGGGGAGCTTGATGCGGTTGGAGACGAACTTGCCCCAGGCGTAGCCGGAGAGGTACCAGACGGGGAACACGATGATCAGGCCGAGCAGCAGCACGATGCCGAGGTTGCCGCCGTAGAACTCGGTCGCGCTGACCGGTCCGGGGTGCGGCGGCAGGAACACGTGCATCACGGAGAACGCGGCTGCGGCGGGGAGGCCGAACAGCAGGACGTTGTTGCCGGAGACGCGGCGCGCGACGGCGAACACGATGGGCAGCATCATGATCAGCCCGGCGTCGAAGAACATCGGGAAGCCGAGGATGAGCGAGGCGATGCCGAGCGCGAACGGGGCGCGCTTCTCGCCGAAGACGGAGACGAGCTTGTCGGCGAGGGCCTGCGCGCCGCCGGAGTGCTCGACGAGCCGGCCGAGCATGGCACCGAATCCGATGAGCAGTGCCACGTTCGCCAGGGTGCTGCCGAAGCCGGTCGTGGCGACGCTCGCGATGTTCTCGAGCGGGATCTGCGCGGCGACGGCGGTCAGCAGCGACACGATGACGAGGGTCAGGAAGGCGTGGACCTCGAACCTGATGATGAGGACGAGGATGAGCGCGATGGCTCCGGCGGCGATGGCCAGCAGGGGGGCGGCGCCCAGTACCGGGGTCCAGTCTTCTTCCATGGGGATCTCCGTTGATGAATGGAATGTTCGGGTCGTGCGTTCGGTCGCCGGGACGGACCGCGGGCCGGCGATCGGACGGGGCGGCCGTCGTGGCCGGTCGTCGTCAGGCTCCTGAGAGCATTTCACAAAGATCGTACGTAATACAAGTTGTCATCGTACTTATCACCGTGGCGTGGTCCGCGTCAGAGGAACGCCGAGGCGACCGCGACGGCGGCGGCGAGGACGAGGGCGGACAGGACGAGCGACTCGTAGCGCGCCGCGTCGAGCCGGCCGAACAGGCGTGAGCCGAGCAGGTACCCCGCGCAGGCCGCGAGCGCGGGCCAGACGATCCCCGCCGGAACGGCGAACGTCCCGGCCGCCAGCAGTGCGGCGACGCTGATCGGCGCGCGGACGAGGTTCACGGCGACCAGGGTGTCCCTGATGCTCGACGGATCGCTCAGCCGGCGGGTCAGGTAGAGCACCGTCGGCGGGCCCGCGAGCGTGGTCGAGGTCCCGAGCGTGCCCGAGGCGAACCCGGCCGCCGCGCCCCACCCCCACGAGACCGGGCGCGATGCACGGGGCGCCCGCCTCTGCAGCACACGGTGCGCGACGGCGAGGACGACGGCCGCGGCGACGACGAGCAGGAGCGCGCGCTGCGGCAGGACGCTCAGCAGCCACGCGCCCAGCACCAGGCCGGGCACCGACGAGAGCACGAGCACGGCGACCTCGCGCGGCGCCGCACGCCTGCTCCCCGTGCGGCGAACCAGCAGGATGAGCACGTCGACCGCCGTGCCGCAGATGATGATCGTGCTGACCGCCTCGGGGCCGCCGAACACGGCGGTCAGCACGGGGGCGCTGAGGATGGCGAAACCGAAGCCCGTGGTGGTCTGCAGGACCGCGCTGGCGAACATGATCAGGACGAGCAGGGCGGTCGTGCCGGGCTCGGGGATCGCCAGGAGGTGGTCCATGCCCCCACGATAGCGACGCCGCCGTCCGCGGCCCGGTGCCTCGCTCCGCGCTGTCCCGGGGTGCGCGGCGGGCGCGCCGGTCAGCCGTCGGTGCGCGCCCCCTGGCCGGTGGAGGGCACGGCCGCATCGAGCTCGGCGCGCGTGGGCGGCTCGGCCCCCGCACGGCTCACGGTGACGGCGGCGGCCGCCGCGGCCCGGCGGAGCACGGCGGCGATGTCGGCGGTCGCGAGGGCGGTGAGCCGGTCGGCCGCCCCGGGGCCGGACACCCCGAGCGTGAGCAGCCCGTCCAGCAGCGCCCCCATGAGCGTGTCGCCGGCGCCGACGGTGTCGACCACGTCCACCGGAACCCCGGCGATCTCGACGTCGACGCCGCGGTGGACGGCGAACGCACCTCCCGCGCCGAGCGTCACCACGACGAGCGCCGCGCCCTCCTCCGCCCACGCCCTGGCCACTGCCCGGGGGTCGGCCCCGGGGTGCAGCCAGGCCACGTCCTCGTCGCTGGCCTTGACGACGGCGCTCCGGGCGCGGAGCAGGCGCACGCGCTCCCTCACCGCATCCGCGCCGTCGTCGGGGATCAGCAGGGGACGGATGTTCGGGTCGAAGCTGATCAGCGCCGTCCCCGTGGCGGCGTCGACGGCCGCCGCGACGGTGGCCGCGTCCGGATCGAGGAGCGAGGAGATCGAGCCGACGTGCAGGACCTCCGCGGCGGTGGGGCCGTCGGATCGCAGCCGTGCGGACAGGACGAAGGTGTACTGCGCCGCGCCGTCGGAGCCGAGGACGGCTGTCGCCGTGGACGTCCGCTGCGAGCGGAGGCCGCGCACGGTCACCCCGGAGGCCGTCAGCCAGTCCGCCACCCGCGTGCCGCGTGCATCCTCGCCGAGCGCGGTCAGCAGCTGCGGCGACCGGCCGAGCCGCCCGAGGGTGAGTGCCACGTTCGCCGGGCTTCCGCCCGGGGACTCGGTGACGCTGCCGTCGGGGCGGTGGACGACGTCGACGAGCGCCTCGCCCACGACGAGCGTGACCGGGCCGGCGGCGGGGAGGGACGGATCGGGCAACGGGACTCCAGGGTGGTCGTGGTCGTGGTCGTGGTCGTGGTCGGGCTCAGGCGCTCGAGCCGAAGGTGCGGAGGGTCATCGCGCTCACCTGGAGGGGGCCGCCGTCGGAGTAGAAGGAGATCCCCGTGTCCCCGTCGGTGAAATGGACCTGCTGCGACAGGGTGACCAGGCCGTCGTCGACGAAGACCTCGACGCTCTGCGTGTCGACGTAGACGCGCAGCCGCAGCTGCCTGAACGCGGGATCGACCGGTGCGAAGGCGCGGTGGTACGGGCTCAGCTGGAAGCCGGCGAGCTCGCTCGGCCCCCTGTCCACGTACACCTCGCCCTCGTACACGCCGATGTTGGTGCCGCGGGCGCCGTCAGAGGAGCGGCCGACCGTGAGCCCGACGTTGCGCGCCTGATCCCAGGAGAGGGTGGCGTCGAGCGAATACGCCCTCCCGCCGACGCCGAGGACGCTCTCGCCGGTCACGCTCAGATCGGGCAGGGCCGTCGTGGAAGCAGCAGAGGCGTCCAGAGCCGCCACGGGCGCACTGAGGAGGCGGTAGACGCCGCCGCGGTTGGACAGCCGCAGCTCGCGGGTGATCGAGTTCTGCCCGTTGTAGCCGTCGCTGGCGTCGGTGGGGACGTCGCGCGCGGCGTACTTCCAGTTGTTCATCCAGGCGGTCGCCAGACGGACGGTGTCCGGAGCCTCGCGGGCCGGCCAGGTCACGGCGGCGTACCAGTCCCAGCCCCAGTCCAGCCACTGCGGGGTCGGGTCGTCGGCGAGGAACTCCGTCCCCGTCCACGTCCCCGTCCAGTAGGCGTAGGTCATCGGCAGCCCGCGCGTGTACGCGTCCATGCTCGCGCCGAGCACCCAGTGCACGGTGCCGTCGTCGGCCGTCATCGTGAAGATGTCCGGGCACTCGATGCCGCCGAGGTCGTGGTCGGGGTAGTCGAAGTTGCGCTGCAGGGTCCAGTCGATGAGGTTCGGCGAGGTGTAGAACGCCGCGTACCTGGCTCGGCCGATGACGCAGACCCACTCGCCGCGGGCCTGATCCCAGTGCGTCTTGGGGTCGCGGAACCACTCGGCGTTGTCGATCTCCTGCGGCGTCGTCGCCGCGCGCCCGTCCGTGTTGACGATGACGGGGTCCGGCCGCCAGGTGAAGCTGAACCCGCCGTCGGTGGAATACGCCAGATACTGTTCCTGATAGCGGCGCACGCCGTCGGTCGGCACCGTGGCGAGGACGATGACCGCGCCCGCGCCGTAGCCGGCGGTTCCGTCGACATCGATGACGGCCGAGCCCGACCACACGGGCTCGTCTCCGGTGAGGGGGAGGACCGTGCCGTGGTGGGTGTAGTCCACGCCGTCGACCGTGGTCGCGTGGTCCCAGCCGCCGGGACCGTTGTTGACGTCCGAGTGCAGGTAGTAGAGCTGATACGCGCCGTTCGTGTCGACGGGGCGCTGAGGGTCGCAGAGCCAGCCGCTCGGCGGCGTCATGTGGAACACCGCCCGCTGCGAGCCGTTCGCGGCGACGAGGGACGAGGCGGCCGAGGCGGAGGGGCGGTGCGCCCCGGCGAGGACGGCGAGCGTGCCGACACCGGCGGTGGTGAGCAGGGCACGGCGGGACAGGGAAGGACTCATCTGCACGGTTCCTTTCGATGCGGCGGGGGCGTCGGTGCCCCCGCGCGGTACTACGGGAGCGTCGGTGCTCCCGCAGGGTCGGTGGCTGCGCCCTCGGTGGGCGCGGCGGTCGCGGAGGAGGGGCCGTCACCGTGGGCGACGGAGACCGCGCCGCCGCGGGCGGTCGTCAGCACGGCGGTGTGCGGACCCGGCCCGAGGGGGATGAACGCCGAGGCGACGGCCTCGCCGTCCTCGACGAAGACCTCCAGCAGCGGACCGTCGAGGCTGACGAGCAGCCGGACCCGGTCCGTGCGCGGCAGGGACAGGGTGCTCGTCCAGGCGAAGTCGGGGTGGATCGCCGACACCGTCGGGCCGGAGCGCCGCAGCGTCAGCGTGCCCGCGGCGACGTCGACGGCGATCGTCGCGACGGCGGGAGCCGCGGGCTCGGCCGGCAGCCGCAGCTCGATGTCGCCGGTCGCCGCGGTGTCGGCGTCGACGCGCAGCAGCGAGTGGCCGCTCAGGGGGACGCGGTGGCCGCCCGCGGTGGCGACGCTGCAGAGCGGGCGCGGGGACAGCGCCGCCTCGACGAAGGCGGCCGGCCGCTGGACGAGCGCGAGCCGCCGCCCCCTGTCGCGGAGTGAGAGCACCCGCGGCAGCGACATCGCGCCCCGCCACGGCGCGGTCGGCACGTCGCCGGCGTAGCGCCAGTTGCTCATCCAGCCGATCATGACCGCCGCGCCGTGCGGCGCGCTGTCGAAGGTGACGCCCGCGTAGAAGTCCCTGCCGGCGTCGAGCCGTTGCAGCTCGGTCGCGTCGCTGGTGAAGCGCCGGCCGTTGAAGTCGCCGACGAGGTAGTGCATCGCCGAGCCCTCGGGGTCCTGCTCCTCCCCGACGGGGTTGGTGCTGAGCAGCAGCGTCCAGCGCCGCTCGGCCGGGGCACCGGACGCACCGCCGCCGGGCTCGCCTGGCTCCGCACCCTCGACGGGGAGCAGCACGAGGTCGGGGCACTCCCACACGACGCCCTCCGGGCCGAGCGGACCGAAACGGCCCGACTCCTCCCACGAGCGCAGGTCCCTCGAGCGGTGGAACAGCACCTGACGGTCGTCCGCCTCGACGGTGAGCATGACCCAGGTCCACGAGCCGTCCGCCTCGCGGAACCGGATGACCTTCGGGTCCCTGAACGCCGTGCTGTCGCGGTCGAGGACGGGGTTGGCGGGGTCGCGGGTCCAGCTCGCCCCGCCGTCGGTGCTCACAGCCCGCGACTGGGCCTGACGTCCGTCGTCGTAGGCGGAGGTGTAGTACGCGGTGAGGCGGCGCTCGCCGTCGGCCGGGGCGAGCGGCGTGGCGTCGCCGTCCCCCCTGTCGGCGACGACCGAGCCGGAGAAGATCTGCTCGCCGCCGCCGTGGCGCAGCGCGACCGGGTGCTCGGTCCAGCGGTGCAGATCGGGGCTGGTGGCGTGCCCCCAGCTCATGTTGCCCCAGTCGGAGCCCTCCGGGTTGTACTGGAAGAACAGGTGCCAGAGGCCGTCGGCGTGCACAAGGCCGTTGGGGTCGTTCATCCAGTTGCGCGCCGGGGTGAAGTGGAAGCGGGGGCGGGGGATCGCGGGGGTGCTCATGGCGCTCTCAGATCGAGTGTCGTCGGACGGGAGGGCAGGCGACGCGGCTGACCAGGGAGGCCGGCCTCGTGTCGATGCCGAGCAGCAGCCGCACACCGGCGGCGCCGAGCTCGTAGTGCGGCAGCTCGACGGTGGACAGCGGGGGGCGCAGGTGCGCGGCGATGATGTCCTGGTTGTCGAAGCCGACGACGGCGATGTCGTCGGGGATGCGCAGCCCGCGCTCGCGCAGCCCGTCGTACAGCCCCATCGCGACGCGGTCGTTGTGGCAGAACACGGCGGTCGCCCCGGAGGCGAGCACGGCGTCGAGGCTCGCGTAGCCGCCCTCCTGGTCGGGTGCGGCGGAGAGCACGAGCGCGTCGTCCCTGTCGATGCCTGCCTCGTCCAGGGCCGCCAGGTACCCGGCCAGCCGCCCGCTCTGCGCGGGGGACGGCGTCGTCGTGTTGATGAACGCGATGCGCCGGTGGCCGGCGTCGACGAGCTCGCGTGTGGCGGTTCGCCCGCCGAGCTCCTCGTCGGGCACGACGGAGGGCAGCCCCGAGCCGTCGGCGAAGCAGTCGACCAGGACCGTGTCGGTGTTCGCCAGGGCGGGCGGCACCTCGATCTCCCGGTGGTACCAGGTCGAGTAGAGGATCCCGCGCACCTGGTGCTCGAGCATCATCGCGATGGCGTCGTTCTCCGCCGCCGCGTTGCCGTCGGTGTTGGCCACGAGCAGGACGTAGCCGTGCTTCCACGCCTCGTCCTGCGCCCCGTGGATGATCTGCCCGGCGAACGGCGTTGTCGCGATGGCGTCGGCGACGAGGCCGATGAACCGCGACGAGCCCTGCGAGAGCGTCTTGGCGAGCGCGTTGGGGCGGTAGTGCAGCGCCTCGACGGCGTCCTGCACGCGCTTGCGGGCGTCGTCGCCGATCCGCGCCCCCGGCTTGTCGTTGACGACGTGGGACACCGTCGCCACCGACACCCCCGCGGCCTTCGCCACGTCGCGCATCGTCACCGATGCGGTCCCCCGCCCGCTGTCCGCGTTCGTCATCCCTTGGTCGCCCCGCCTTCGAGTCCCTGGATCATCGCCTTGTTGAGGACGAGGAACACCAGCAGCAGCGGCGTCACCGTGACGCAGACCGCCGCGAAGGTCGCCGTCCAGTCCGTGTTGCCCATCGCCCCGATGTAGTTTTGCAGACCCAGGGGGATGGTCTTCAGCCCGTCGGAGAGCACGAAGGTGTTGGCGAAGATGAAGTCGTTCCAGATGAAGATGCTGTTGACCAGGACGACCGTGATGATCGTGTTGACCGACAGCGGCGCGGTGATCCGCGTGAAGATGCGGTACGGGCCCGCGCCGTCGAGCGAGGCGGCCTCGTACATCTCCCTCGGGATGTACTCGTAGAACGACGAGAACAGGTACACGGCCATCGGCAGCGCGAACGCGGCGAGCGGGATGATCATCGACAGGTGCGTGTCGAGCAGGCCGACCTGCGAGTAGTCGATGAACAGCGGCACGAGGGCGATCTGCACGGGCACGATGATGCCGAGCAGGAACAGCGAGCGCACGAGTCCGCTGAACCGGAAGCCGAGCACCTGGAGCGCGTAGGCGGCCATCATCCCCGCGACGACGATGAGGGCGCTGGAGCCGAGGGTGACGATGAGGCTGTTGACGATGTTGAGGAGGAGGTCGCCGTTCTCGAACGCCCGCGCGTAGTTGTCGAGCGTGAAGCTCGTCGGCAGCGCGAAGGGGTTGCCCCCGGCGAAGTCGGCGGCGGTCCGGAAGCTGGTCATCAGCAGCCAGAGCAGCGGGTACACCTGGACGACGACGATGAGGATGACCGTCACGGTCAGCAGGGTGCGCTGCACGGACAGGCGACGGCTGCCGGAGTCGGTTCCCCTGCGCCTGCGCCTGCGGGGAGGGCGGGCCGTCGTCGGCGCCGCGGTCGGGGAGAGCGCGGGGGCGGTCACGAGTTGTCCTTTCGGCGGAGCAGCAGGAAGATCAGGCCGACGGCGATGAGGCACTCGATGACGATGAACACCGAGATCGCGCTGGCGTAGCCGTAGTCCGTGTGCACGAAGGCGGTCTTGTACATGTAGGTGGTCAGCAGCTCGGACGACTGGCCGGGGCCGCCGTTGGTCAGCAGGTACGGGATGTCGAAGCCGCGCAGGGCGAAGGTGGTCGCCATGATCGTGGTCGTGATCCACACCGGTCGGATGTACGGGAAGCGGATCCGCCAGAAGACCTGCCACCAGGACGCCCCGTCGATGCGCGCGGCCTCCTCGAGCTCTTTCGGCACGGCGATGAGCGCGGCGTAGATGATGAGCATGTACAGCCCGGTGAAGCGCCAGCCCTCGGGGATGGACACCGCGGCGAGCACGGTCTGCACGTTGGACAGCCAGGCGGTCTGCAGGTGGCCGAGGCCGACCCACTCCAGTAGCTGGTTGATGAGCCCGACCGGCTCGAGCGCGTAGATGCGCTGGAACAGGAACGCGATGGCAACGGTCGAGATGACGGCGGGCAGCAGGTAGAGCGTCTTGACCAGTTCCCTGGCCTTCGGCAGCGCCGTCAGCAGTCCGGCGACGACGAGCGCGCCGCCCAGCTGGAGCACGAGGCAGATGGCCAGGTACACGAGCGCGTTGACGAACGCCGTCCAGAACACGTCGTCCCGCGTGAGCATCTTGATGTAGTTGTCGACGCCGACGAACGACATGTCGGTGATGCCGTCCCAGCGGAAGAAGCTGAGGAACAGCGACTGCACGATCGGAAGCAGCACGGCCACGGCGTACAGCAGCAGCGGGGGGATGAGGAAGACCAGGACGGACCACCGCGAGCGGCGCGGCAGCATCGAGGCGAAGGCCCGGGAAGGGCGGGGGCCCCGCCCGCCGCCGCCGGCGCGCGTGCTGCGCGTTCGGTCGGCGGCCGAGGCGCTGGCCTCGCGGGCGGGTGCCGGGGCCTGGCGGCCCGTGGCGGTGCTAGTCATCGATGTTCTCCGTCAGGGTGGCGTCCATCGTGGCGATGAACTCGTCGGCGGTGATGTCGCCCTGGACGAGCAGGGTCAGCTCCTGCTGCAGGCGCGTGTTGGTCGCCGGGTCGAGCTGGGTGTCCCAGGGCATCGCGATCTCGGGTCCGACGGTGTCGGCGTCCTCGACGGAGCGGGTGTAGAGCTCGGTGGCGTTGTCGGGGACGGCGACCTCACCGGTCGTCGTCGGCGGGATCGCGCCGGTCGCGGCGTACACCTCGGGGTAGCGCTCCAGGGCGAAGGCGAGGAAGTCGCGCACGAGCGGGTCGTAGGTCTGGGCGTTGACGGCCATGCCGATGCCCGAGGGCGTCACGTACTCGTCGGGCCCGGTCACCGAGTCGGCGATCGTCGGCAGCGTGAAGTAGTCGACGTCGTCGCGGACTTTCTCGTCGAGCGCGTCGGTGGCGAGGTTGCCCAGCTCCCAGCTGCCGATGTTGTACACGGCGGCGTTACCCGAGGTGAACTGTGCCTGCGCGTCGGCGTAACCGGTCGAGGAGAAGCCCTTCGCGAAGCAGCCGGCCTCGCCCAGGCTCGCGAGCCACTCGGCGGCGGCGACGCCGGCCGGGTCGGAGAACTTCGCCTCGCCGTTCTTCAGCTGGGTGAGGTAGTCGGGCCCGGCCATCCGGAACGGGTAGTAGGCCATGTAGCGTTCGAGCGGCCACTGGTCCTGGCCGTCCAGGGCGATCGGCGTGACGCCCTGCTCGCGCAGCGCCGTGCACATGGCGGGGAAGTCGTCGAGGCTTTCCGGGACGTCGATGCCGGCGTCGTCGAACAGCGCCGTGTTGTACCAGAAGTACTCCATCTGGAACTCGAACGGCACCATGTACAGCGAGCCGTCGTCGAAGCGCTGGTAGTCCAGCGCGGCGGGGCGGTAGCTGTCACTGAGCTGCAGGTCGTCGAGCAGCGCCTGCACGTCGACCATGCGGCCCTGCTCGGCGAGCTTCTGGGCGAACGGCGTCGCGTCGGTGTCGAACAGCTCGGGCAGCTTCTGGGCGGCCGCGAGGGTCTCGTACTTCTGGATGTACGACGGTCGGTCGGGGGTGGTGATGAGGTTCAGCCCGAAGCCGGGGTGCTCCTCGGCGTACTCGTCGGCGATCTGCTCCATCGCCGTGATCACGCCGCCGTCGGCGGGGCGGGACAGCAGCCAGGAGATCTCGCGGGGCACGATCTCGCCCTCGGGGTTGACGTCGGTGGGGTCGGCGGCGCCGGTCGAGCCGGAGCAGCTGGTCAGCGCCAGCGCCGCGACGGCGACGGTGGCGATCAGGGGCGCGGTGCGGCGAAGGGGGTGGGGCATGTCGTCATCTCCATTGATTGAGCGGCAGGGGGT
>NZ_FUKR01000063.1 GCF_900163835.1 Mycetocola reblochoni REB411
GTCGTCGGCAGCGTCAGATGTGTAGGCAGCGTCAGATGTGTATAAGTGTCAGATCACGGTGTCGACGGCGCCGCCAGAGTCGATGCGGTCCGCTCGATCGACCTGCGCATCGGCCGCGGTGAGATCGTCGCACTGCTCGGGCCCAACGGTGCGGGCAAGACCACGACCATCGACATCCTCCTCGGGCTCAGCGCCCCCAGCAGCGGCACCGTCGAGGTCCTCGGCGCACCCCCGCGGGAGGCCGTGCAGGCCGGGCGGCTGGCCGCGGTGCTGCAGACGGGCGGGCTGCTCGGCGACCTGCGCGTCGGCGAGACGCTCCGGCTGTTCGCCGAGCTGCACGGCGTCGGCGAGCGCGTGCCCGCGGCGCTCGAGCGTGCCGAGCTCTCCCGGCTCGTCACCCGCCGCGTCGGGCTGTGCTCCGGCGGCGAGCAGCAGCGCCTCAAGGTGGCCATCGCGCTCATCAGCGACCCGGAGGTGCTCGTCCTTGACGAGCCGACCGCGGGCATGGACGTCGCCGCCAGGCATGCGTTCTGGCGCACCATGCGGCTGGAGGCCGAGCGGGGCCTCACCATCGTCTTCGCCACCCACTACCTGGAGGAGGCAGAGAGCTTCGCCGAGCGGATCGCGCTCATGTCCTCGGGCCGTGTCGTCGCCGACGACGACACCGCGGCGCTCAGGGCGCGCCTCACGGGGCGCACCGTCAGCGCCACCGTTCCCGACGCCGGACGTGACGGGGTCGTCGCCGCGCTGACGGCGGACGGCCGCACCCAGCTCACCGGACTGGACGGCGGCCGCGTGCACCTGCGCAGCACTGACTCGGACGCCGTCGCTCTCGCACTGCTGACCCGGCACGGGGCCCGCGATCTGGAGATCACCGCGCCCAGCCTCGACGACATCTTCCTCGCGCTCACCTCGGAGAACTGACCATGTCCCTTATCTACGCACGCACCGAGTTCATCCGCCGCGGACGCGACGGGGCGAACCTGTTCTTCATCCTCGCGCTCCCGGTGGCGATGTACCTCGTCTTCGGCCCGAACGCGGGCAGCACCGACGGGCGCAGCGGGCACGGCAGCACCGAGTTCTACGTCATGGTCTCGATGGCGCTGTACGGCGCAGCCACCGCCATGACCACGCTGACCGGCTCGGCCGCGACCGAGGTGTCGCAGGGCTGGGGCCGGCAGCTCGCGCTCTCGCCGCTGAGCACGGGGGCGTTCGTGACGACGAAGGTGCTCGTCGCCCTCGCCTACTCGGCCATCTGCATCGCGGTGCTGTTCGCCGTCGGCGCGGCGACCGGGGCCACGGCGGACGCCGGCTGGCGCTGGGCGGCCTGCGCGGGGATCGTGCTCCTAGGCTCCAGCATCTTCGCCCTGTACGGGCTCGCGGTCGGGCTCGTCTTCCGCAGCGACTCGGCGCTCGGCATCGCGTCGGCGCTGCTCACGCTGTTCGCGTTCTTCGGGAACGTGTTCCTGCCGCTGGACGGGACGATGCTCGACATCGCGCGGTTCACCCCCCTGTACGGCGTCGTCGGACTCGCACGCTGGCCGCTGCTCGAGGGGGCCGTCGTCGGGCAGAGCGAGCCCGACTCGCTGCTCGGGCTGATCGGGAACGTCCTCGGCTGGGCGGTGCTGTTCGGGACCGCAGCCGTCCTCGCCGTCCGGCGCTCGCGTGCCCGGCGCTGACGCACGCGATGGCGCTCCTGCGCCCGGGCCCGGCACGGGGCGAGGGCGCCGGGGCCCGGCGGATAGGATCGGGGCCATGGTCAAGCGGGCGTGGCGCGCGGTGCTGCTCAGGCGCGAGTCGCAGTTCTCCGTCATCCTGGCCGCGGTGTGGATGGTGTTCCTGTACTACCCCGCCACCGCCCTCGGCGACGGAGTCCCCCTCGTCGGCGTGGTCGTCGGGTGGACGGCGCTGATCCTCTTCGCCGTGGTCTACCTGTTCCTGTTCGCGCTCATGGGCAGGGACGGCCCGGGGCGGGGCCCGGCCCGGCCGTTCCTCATCGGCTTCGCCGTCGAGCTGGCGCTCGTGGCCGTCTTCGTCCCGCTCATCGGGACCGGCGTGCTGTCCTTCACGCCGTTCCTCTGCGCCCTCGCGGTGTTCACGCTCCCCGTCCTGGCCGCCGTGGCGGTCGTCGTCGGAACCGCGGTCGGCGTTCTCGTCACCATGGTCGCGACGGGGCAGGAGTGGCTGAGCCTGCTCATCAACGTCGGCGCCATCGTCCTCATCGGCACGATCACGCGCTGGTTCATCCGGAGGGCGGCCGAGGCCGACACGCTCGCCATCGGCAAGGCGGTCGCCGAGGAGAGGGAGACCGTGGCGCGCGACGTGCACGACCTCCTCGGCCACTCGCTGACCCTCATCAAGCTCAAGGCGGAGCTCGCGCAGCGCCTCGTCGAGCGCGACCCTGAGCGGGCGGCGCGGGAACTCGCCCAGATCAGCGCCGTCGCATCCGAGTCGCTCGCCGGGGTCCGCACCACCGTCAACGGGCTCCGGGTGGGACTGGACGCCCAGCTCGCACAGAGCAGGCACGCGCTCGCCTCGGCCGGGGTGCGGCTGGAGACGACGGGGAGCGCCGAGGTGCTCTCGCCTGCCCAGAACGTCCCTGTCGCGTGGATCCTGCGCGAGTGCACGACGAACACGATCCGGCACGCCCGCGCCACCAGGGCGGAGGTGTCGTTCGAGCCAGGCCGGTTCCGCTTCGACGACGACGGCACGGGACTGGTCCGCTCCGGCGACGGGGGACGGCAGGCGACCGACGGCAACGGCTTCGCCGGGATGCGGGAGCGCGCCGCGGTCGCGGGCGCGCTGCTGCGCGTGGCCGAGTCCCCGCTCGGCGGGGTCAGGGTGGAGGCGAGCTGGTGAGCGCGACACCGATCCGGCTGATGCTCGTCGACGACCAGCAGCTCATCCGCGGCGCGATCGGCGCGCTGCTCGAGCTCGAGGGGGACCTGGCCGTCGTCGCGTCCGTCGGCGACGCGGCGGGGGCCGTCGAGGCGGCGGAGCGCCTGCGACCGGACGTGTGCCTCATGGACATCCAGCTGCCGGGGATCGACGGCATCGAGGCGACGGGGATGGTGCTCGCCGCGAGCCCGGCCACGCGGGTGCTCATGGTGACGACCTTCGCGCGCCCCGGCTACCTGCGCTCCGCCGTCGCGGCGGGCGCGAGGGGTTTCCTCGTCAAAGACGCCCCGCCCGCCGAGCTCGCCGCCGCCGTGCGACGGGTGCACGCGGGCCTGCGCGCCATCGACCCCGCCCTGGCCGAGGAGTCGCTGTTCGACGGTGCCAGCCCGCTCAGTCCGCGGGAGCGCGACGTGCTGACGGCCTCCGCCGACGGGCGGCCCGTCCGGCGCATCGCCGAGGCGCTGTTCCTGTCCCAGGGCACCGTGCGCAACCACCTGTCCGCCGCGATCGGCAAGACCGGCGCCGCCAACCGCGCCGAGGCCGCGCGGATCGCCAGGGACCGCGGCTGGATCTGAACCGGCCGCGACGTCCGCGCGGACGCCCGCTCCCGGTGTCCCGCGCCAGCCGGCCGGGCTACCCGCCGCTCAGCCGGCGGTGGCCCTCCGGCGTGCCACGGCGTCGGCGAGCACACCGAGCAGACGGCTCGTCTCGTCCCAGCCGATGCAGGCGTCCGTGATGCTCTGCCCGTAGACCAGCCCGGCGGGGCCGTCGTCGCCGAGGTCCTGACGTCCGGGCTCGATGAAGCTCTCCATCATGAGCGCCCCGATCGGCTCCCCCGCCGCGACCTGCCCGGCGAGCAGCTCGACGACCTCGGCCTGGCGCACGTGGTCCTTGCCGCTGTTGGCGTGGCTCGCGTCGACGACGACGCGCGGCGCGTGCCCCGCAGCCCGCGAGCGCTCCGCCGCGGTGGCCACGCTGGCCGAGTCGAAGTTCGGCCCCGACTTGCCCCCGCGGAGGATGAGGTGCGCGCTCGGGTTGCCGGTCGTGCTGACCACGCTCGCGCGGCCGTCCGCGTCGACACCGAAGAACACCTGCTCCTGCGCCGCCACGGTGCAGCCGTCGAGGGCGACGCCGACGTCGCCGTCCATCCCGTTCTTGAAGCCGACGGGCATGCTCAGTCCGCTCGCCATCTGCCGGTGGATCTGGCTCTCCGTCGTCCGCGCGCCGATGGCGCCCCAGGCGACGGCGTCGGCGATGAACTGCGGGCTCGTCGGCTCCAGGAACTCGCAGCCGACCGCGAGGCCGGTGTCGATCACGTCCACAAGGGTCCGACGGGCCAGCCGCAGCCCGTCGGCCACCCGGTGACTGCCGTCGAGGCCGGGGTCGTTGATCAGGCCCTTCCACCCGCCGGTCGAGCGCGGCTTCTCGAAGTACACGCGCATGACCACGAGCAGCTCACCGTCGAGCTCGGCCGCGCGGGCCGCCAGCCGACGCGCGTAGTCGAGGGCGGCGACCGGGTCGTGCACCGAGCACGGGCCGACGACGACGACGAGACGGTCGTCGTGCCCGCTGATGACGCGGTCGATGCTGGTGCGGGCGAGCTCGACGGCGTCCTCGCGCCCCTGCCCGAGCGGCAGCTCGTCGCGCAGCTCGCGCGGGGCGGGGAGAGGCTCGAAGGTGGTGACCCTCAGGTCACCGGTGGCGCTCATCATCGTGGTGGTTCCGTTCCCGGCGGGGCCGGGACAGCCAACCGCCGATTAAGACGAAACGCAGAGACGGATTCGTCTCTGCGTGCTGGCTCTGGAAGTCGTGGGGGTGCGCGTTACGCGGTCGGCTCCAGAGCCAACTCGACATACGCATACCAACGGAAATCCATGGCTTGATCCTATGCCGTCTCAGACGACGGGTCAACGTGGGCGGCACGGCCCGGCGGCCAGCGTGGGCATCAGACGGGGCCGCGGCACGTCGGTCAGCACGAACCCTGACCCACACGCGCCCGGCGCCGCGCGATCGCACCGGCGGCGAAACGGCCGATCCCCGCGACAACCATCGCGGGCAGGCCGCTCAGGAGGATCAGCCGCGGCCATCCCCCCTCGGTCTGCTGCCCCGCGCCCAGGCCGTTCAACAGAGACGGAATGAGCCAGGAGCCCACCGCCAGCCCCACGAGCGCGAAGACAGCCACATGTGCCCCCTCGACACGCACACCCCGCACAACGCGATTGAGCAGGTGCGCGCAGGGCAGGCCGACGATGAGCAGGGCTGCGTAGCCGAACAGGAGCGCGAACACGGCCAGCAACGGCAACACGGCGAACGCGCGGAGCGCCTGCGGCCCCGCCGCTCAGCAGCGTTCCCAGCCGGTGATCGTGCGGCGCGCGCCCGACCGTAGCGCCTGTCCAGTTCCGACACGGTGGCCGCGCTCATCGCGTCGTCCCCGACCACAGCACGCACTCGCGGCGGTCCTGCACCCCGGGACGGGCCGCACGGTCCGCTGAACGCATGCCGAGCCACCGCCCGACCCCGGCGACCAGGACGCCCGGCCAGACGAACAGCTGGCCGAGCCCGGTTCCGAGCATGCCGGGAACCTCGGCCAACGACACCCAGCTGAGCTGCCCGGACAGCGCCTGCCCCAGCACGGGGAGCAGCACCCCGCCCGTGACACCACCGGCGACCGCGAACGCCAGGACGTGGATCCAGCGCTGACGCACCGGGCGCAACACCCGACTAAGCACGGCACCCAGTGGAATCCCCAGTACGAGCACGACCACGCCCCCGACGAGGACAAGCGCACCCCCGAAACACACGGCTGTGCCGACAATGTCGCCGAATCCCGGCCCGTCGACGCTGCCACAGGCCTGCACGCACATCACCACTCCCATGACGAGCCCGAACAGCGGTGCCGCGACGACCAGGCCCAGGACAGCGCCCCAGAGGTGGTCGACGATCCCGAAGCGATTCCGTGGCGCGTCGATCACAGCCGCCCCGTGCCGGGGCGGCACCGCGCCGACGCGGGCAGTCCGGGGCCTAGGCATCGTCGGCCCCGGTGATCAGCTGCACCACGCCGATCGCCTCCCTCAGCTGCTTCTTCAGGAACGGCAGCCGGCTGACGGCGAGAAGCTCGGCGATGAGAGGCACCACCCGGTCGACGAGCTCCCGGGTCCGGCGCTGCCCCGGGGAGCGGTCGTACGCCCAAAACAGCATCCCCGCCATGAACGCACCCCAGAGCAGCTCGGGCAGTTCCGCGCGGAGCTCGGCGCTCACCCGCAGATCGGAGCCGGTGACGACGTCGTCGAACAGCGACACCGCGGCCGTCTTCGCCTCGCGCGCGCGGCCGCCGAAGGGGTTGCTGGCGCCGCCGGGGGTGATGGCCGTACCGAGGAATGAGCCCGCGAAGTCGTGGTAGTCGTCGACCAGGTCGAAGCCGAGCAGGTACACGGCTCGCAGGCGTGCGGCGAAGGAGCGCTCGCCGTCCAGAACCCGCTGCCCCTGGTCGCGGTAGCGCTCGGACACGTGGACGTAGAGCGCGCTCACGATGTCGTCTTTGGAGCGGAAGTAGTAGTAGATCCCTCCGGGGGCGATGCCGGCGGCGTCCGCGATGCCCCGCATCGTCGTCCCGTCGAAGCCGTTCTGTCGCAGCGACTCGAAGGCCGCGCGCTGGACACGCTCTCTGGTCTGCTCCGACTTCTTCGCTGCCATACCGCAATGGTATTTGAACATGTTCAAAAAGCAAGGGGAAAGCTGTCGCCGCTCCCCCGCCGCAGCGCCCGTCCGCCCCGACCTGACGCCGACGCACACGGACGGCACCGCGCATCCGCCCCTGCCCGCACACGAGTCGGGGCCGGCCGCAGGAGCGACCGACCCCGAGAAACCGCAGCGCGGCTCAGCGGCGCATGACCTTGCGCGCCAGCCAGTTGCCGAAGAACTGCACGAGCTGGACGAGCACGATGATGACGAAAACCGCCGCCCAGGTCACCACCGGGTTGAACTGGCGCATGCCGTACTGGATCGCGAAGTTACCCGTGCCGCCGCCGCCGATGTAGCCCGCCACCGCCGACATGTCCACGAGGGCGACGAAGGCGAAGGTGAAGCCGAGGATCAGCGGGCCCAGCGCCTCGGGGATGACGATCTGGAACATGGTCCGCAGCCGGGACGCACCGGCAGCGCGGGACGCCTCGATCACGCCGGGGCTGACCGTGAGCAGGTTCTGCTCCACCAGACGGCCGATCGCGAACGACGCCGCCAGCGAGATCGCGAAGATCGCGAAGCCCGTGCCGATCGCCACGATGCCGAGCGACCGTGCCAGCGGCTGCACCGCGGGCAGGAAGATCAGGAACGGGATCGGACGGAAGATGTTGACGATGACGTTCACCAGGCCGTACACGAAGGCGTTCGGGTACAGGCTGCCCGGCCGGGTCGCGTAGAGCAGCCCGCCGAGGACGAGTCCGCCGAGACCGCCGAACAGCAGGCTCAGCCACACCAGCTGCAGGGTCTGGCCGAAGGCCTCCCAGAACAGCGGGGTCAGACGAATCAGGTCATCCATCACTTCACCTCCGTGATGCTCACGCGGGCGGACAGCTCGGCGACGGCAGCGGCGACCGCGGCCGGCTCACCGCCGAGGGCGAGAGTGAGGTTGCCGAAGGTCCTGCCCTGGATGTCGTGGACGCCGCCGTAGATGAGCTCGACGGCGACGCCGGCCGCGGCGAGGGTGCGGAACACCTCGGCCTGGCCGATCCCGTCCTCGCGGATGGCGACCGTGACGATCCTGCCCGGATGCCTCGCGGCGAGGACCTCGAGCTCCTCGCCCTGCGGGACGCCCTTGACGACCGTGGAGACGAAGCGCTTGGTCGCGCGTTCGTGCGGCTCGGAGAACACGTCGAAGGTGTCACCCAGCTCGACGACGCGCCCCTTCTCCATGACGGCGACGCGCGTGGCCAGCGACTGGATGACCTCCATCTCGTGCGTGATGACGATGATGGTGATGCCGAGCTCCCTGTTGACGCGGCGCAGCAGCCCGAGCACGTCCTGCGTCGTCTCCGGGTCGAGCGCGCTGGTCGCCTCGTCGGCGAGCAGGATGCGCGGGCTGGTGGCGAGCGCACGCGCGATGCCGACGCGCTGCTTCTGGCCCCCCGAGAGCTGGTCGGGGTAGTTGTCGCCTTTGTCGGACAGGCCGACGAAGTCGAGCAGCTCCGCCACGCGCGTGGCCCGCTCCGCCTTCGCGACACCCGCGACCAGAAGGGGGTAGTCGATGTTGCCGCGGACGGTCTTCGCGTTGAACAGGTTGAACTGCTGGAAGATCATGCCGATCCCCGAGCGGACACCCCGCAGGTCCTTCTCGGACAGCGTCGTGATGTCCGTGCCGTGCACGGTGATGCTGCCGCTGGTGACGGGCTCCAGGGCGTTGATCAGCCGGACGAGCGTGGACTTTCCCGCGCCCGAGTAGCCGATGATGCCGAAGATGTCGCCCTCGTCGACGTCCAGGTCGACCCCGTCGATCGCCGCGACGGGGTCGGCGGAGCGCCGCGGCGCCGGATAGCTCTTGCGCACGTCGCGCAGTGAGACGATCGTCATGTTCCCTCCCTCGGACACAGCTGTTCCGGCGCGAGGGTGTCTTCGCGCCGGAACAGCGTCACTCAAATCGTACGGGCTCGCCCTACTCCGACTCGGCGATGTCGGCCTGGACGGTCGCGAGCGACTCCTCCAGGTCGGCGACCGGGGTCTTCAGCAGCACGGCGGTGCCGCCGGAGGTCTCGACGAGGTCGTCCTGGACGGCGGTGCTGTCCTGGAAGATCTGCACGAGCTTGAGGTAGGTCTCGTTGTCCTTGTCCTCGGCCTTGGCGGCGAACACGTTCACGTAGGGCAGCGCGTTCGGGTCGCTCGGGTCGTCCTGGGCGATCGCGTCGTCGGCGGAGAGGCCCGCGTCGGTGATGAAGTCGTTGTTGATCACCGCGGCGGCGACGTCCGGAAGCGAGGTGGCCGTCAGCGACGGCTCCAGCTCGGTGACCTTGACCTTCGACGCGGCCGTGTCGACCTCGTCGAGGCCGGAGAAGATGCTCCCTCCGCCGGTCAGCTCGATGAGGCCGGCCGACTGCAGGACGAGCAGGCCGCGGGCCTGGTTCGAGGGGTCGGAGGAGACGGCGACGGTCGATCCCTCGGGGATCGCGTCGACCGAGTCGTACTGGGTCGAGTAGAGGCCGAGCGGGTAGATCGCGGTCGCACCGATCGGGGTGAGGTCCTCACCCGCGCTCTGGTTGTACTCACCCAGGTAGACGATGTGCTGGAACTGGTTGAGGTCGATCTCGCCCGCGGTGAGCGCGGGGTTCGGCTGCTCGTACTGGGCGAAGTCGACGATCTCGATGGAGATGTCCTCGGCCTTGGCCGCCTCGGTGAAGGAGGTCCACTGCGGGTCGCTCGCGCCGACCACGCCGATCTTGACCGGGTTGGCCTCGCTGCCCTTGTCGTCGGCGGCGTCACCGGCGTTTCCGCCTGCGCACCCGGCCAGCAGGGCGATGGCGGCGAGTCCGGCGACCGTGCCGGCGAGCTTTCGTGTGATCGACATTGGTGTCCTCCCAGGTTGCGTCACGCGGCGACAGGGTTTCGCCGTGGTGTGCTGTGTGTTCGTGACGTGCGGCACAACGCTACGGCCTGGGTGGCCGGGACGAAAACCCGCGCGGCCGCACCCGGAATATTTCGTCACATAGCGGCCGGGGCGCCGGGCGCCCCGCGTCGCCGTGTGACGCCAGGCGTGACACCGCGTGTCCTGTGCGTTGTGGCCGGCTCATAGCCGCTTCTAAGGTCTGGCCCATCCGGTCCTTCTCCGCGGGGCCGTCCGGTCGCACCGTCCGGACCGGCCGGCGGAGAAGGCGCACTCCACCCCACACAGAACGGACCAGCACCGTGGCTCCACCCTCCCGCCGCCTCGGCGCCGTCATCACGACGGCCGCCCTTGGCCTCGGCACCCTCGCCCTCGCCCCGACGAGCGCCCTCGCCTCGCCCGCCGACGAGGCCTACCTGTACACGATCGACGCCGCCGACGCGGCCGCGGTCGACGCCCTCGACGTCGTCTCCTCCGACGCGGAGGAGGTGCTCGTGCTCGGCGACGCCGAGACCGACGACGAGCTCGCCCGCCTCGGCGTCGAACCGCTCGGCACCGAACGGTACGCCGACTCGCTCGGCGGCACGACCGTCCGCGCGGCCGCCGACGCCGGCTACCCGCTTCCCGACCGGATCGGGGCGAACGAGTACGAGACCTTCTTCGGCGGCTATCGCACCGTCGCCGCGCAGGAGCAGTTCGCCCGCGACGTGGCGGCCGCCTATCCCGAGCTCGTCCAGCTCGTCGACTACGGCGACTCCTGGCTGAAGACCCAGGGCCGCGGCGGCCACGACCTGCTGGCGCTGCGCATCACCGCCGATGTGGCCGGGCAGCCCGCCTACGACGACGGTCAGGACGGGCGCCCCCGCTTCGCGCTGATCGCGCAGAGCCACCCGCGCGAGATCATCACCAGCGAGCTCGCCTGGCGCTACGCCTCCCAGCTGCTCGACGGCTATGGCGCCGACGCGCAGACGACGGCCCTGCTGGAGGGCACCGAGGTCTGGGTGGTGCTGCAGCACAACCCGGACGGCGCGGAGCTCGTCGAGACGGCGCTCGACGACCCGGCGCTGCGGCTGACGGCGGCGGGCGACGCCAACCCGGTCAGCAGCTCCCCCGCCTGGCAGCGCAAGAACGTCAACGACACCGGCTACGTGCAGACCAGCACGAACTGGAACTCCAGCCACGCGGGCATCGACCTCAACCGCAACTGGGCGAACGGCTGGGGCGGTGCGTCGACCAGCGCGGTCCCCTCCGCCGCCACCTACAAGGGGACGGCGCCGCACTCGGAGCCGGAGGTCGCGGCCCTGTCCGGGCTCCTGACGGATCTGTTCGGCGAGTACCACGTCGGCGAGACGACCGCGGCCCCCGACGACCGCAGCGGGACCTACGTCAACCTGCACTCGTACTCCAACTACGTCATCTACCCCTACGCGTACGACAGCGCCGCGGCGGTACCGAACCTCGATGCGTTGCGGGCGAGCGGGTTCCGCCAGTCCGCCGGCAACGGCTTCGACACCGGCAAGGCGGGCGAGATCCTCTACGACAACTCGGGCAACGACATCGACTGGATCTACGGCGAGCTCGGCGTCCCCGCGTTCACCTACGAGATCGGCACCGCAGGGACGGGAGGGTTCTTCCCGTCCTACGCCCGAGCCGACGCGTTCTTCGAGCAGGTCGAGCCGGGCATCTCCTTCGCCGCGGAGGCGGCCTACGAGCCGTACACGGCCTCGCTCGGCGGGGTCGTCACCGAGGCGAGCGCCACCAGGGACGAGGACGGCGACGTCACCGTCTCCGGTGTCGCCACCGACGACTCCTACGGCGCCAACCCGGCCTCGGCCGAACGGCGTCCCGAGGTGACGACGATCACGGCCGTCGAGGCGGCGGTGGCACCGTCACGCACGGCGATCGAGGACACCGTCGAGGTCGCGGTCGACCCGGCGGCGACGGTGGACTACACGGTGACCGTGCCCGGCACCGCGGAGAACGCGCGTGCGGAGAGCGTCTTCGTCCGGGCCAAGAACGGAAGCGGCCACTGGGGTCCGTGGCTGAGCGCCGCGACCGAGACGGCGCCGCTCAGCGCGCTGTCGCTGAGCGTCTCCGACGAGGCGCCCCGCCAGGGCGACACGATCGAGGTCACCGTGTCGGGCACGGACGCCTTCGGCACCGTGCTCGCCGACCTCAGCGAGGAGGCGGTGCTGAGCAGCGACGTGGCCAGCGACGTCATCGAGGGCACCAGGGTGACCTTCCCCACCGCCAGCCCGCACACGATCACGGCGACCGTCGGCGAGCTGAGCTCCTCGATCGTGGTCGAGGTGACGCCGGCCGAGGACGGCGGCGCATCGGGATTGGCCGACGGCTCGGGATCGGCCGAGGGGTCGGGCTCGGCCGAGGGGTCGGGCTCGGCCGACGGCTCGGGGACGAGCGCGGGTTCCGGCTCCGCAGACGCCTCCGGCTCCGGCACCGGCACCGGCACCGGCACCGACGGAACGTCGGGATCCGGCGCGGACGGGACCGCAGGCTCGGACGCCGCGGGCTCCTCCGACGGCTCGGGCGGCTCCGAGGCGGCGGGGACGGGCGACGGACCGGCGGCGGCAGGGGACGCGCGCGCGAGCCTGGCCTCCACGGGCACGGAGCTGCTCGTGCCCCTCGCCGGGGCGATCGCCCTGCTCGCCCTCGCGGCGGTCCTGCTCGCCCGGCGACGCCACGGTCAGCGCGGCTAGACGCACCCCCGGCGGAGCACACCACGGGCGGCGGACCCCTCACGGGGCCGCCGCCCGTGGGCGCTCAGCCCTCCAGCCGCTCGGACAGCTCGAGCCAGGCGAGCTCCTGCTCGTCCGTCTCCGCCTCGACCGCACGCTGTGCCTGGCCCAGCTCGGCCAGGCCGCCGTAGTCGCTCTGGTCGTGCGCGGCCATCGCGGCGAGCAGGCGCTCGCGCTCCATGCCGAGCTTGGCGATGCGCCGCTCGATCGCCGAGCGCTCCTTCTCCGCCTGGCGCCGCTCCGCCCCGGCGAGCGCCGGAGCACCGGCGGACGCCGCCGCTGCGGCCGCCTCGCTCACGGCCGCACCGGGGGCTGACGCGACGGCCGCGGCGGCGGTCGCGGGAGCCGTCGCCGGCGCTCCCCCCGTGCGCTCCGCCTCGTGCCGCAGCCGCAGGTACTCGTCCACCCCGCCCGGCAGGTGCCGCAGGCGCCCGTTCATGACCGCGTACTGCTGGTCGGTGACACGCTCGAGCAGGTACCGGTCGTGGGAGACGACCAGGAGCGTGCCCGGCCACGAGTCCAGCAGGTCCTCGATCGCGGCGAGGATGTCGGTGTCCAGGTCGTTGGTCGGCTCGTCGAGGATGAGCACGTTCGGCTCGTCGAGCAGGATGAGCAGCAGCTGCAGGCGCCGCCGCTGGCCACCGGAGAGCTCGCCGATCCGGGTCGAGAGCTGCGCGGAGGAGAAGCCGAGACGCTCGAGCAGCTGCCCCGGCGTCAGCTCGGCGCCCCCGGAGACGTAGCTGCTGCGCAGGCGGCCGATCACCTCGCGGACGCGGTCGTCGGCGAGGTCGTCCAGCTCGGTCAGCTGCTGGCTGAGCCAGGCCACCCGCACCGTCTTGCCGCGCTTGACGCGCCCGCTCGTGGGCTGCAGGTCGCCGGCGACGAGCTTCAGCAGCGTCGACTTGCCCGCCCCGTTGACCCCGAGGATCCCCGTGCGCTCCCCCGGCGCGATCCGCCACTCCACATCGGTCAGGACCTCGCGGTCCCCGAAGCGGACGCCCACGTCGAGGAGGTCGACGACGTCCTTGCCCAGACGCGAGGTCGCCAGCTGCGTCAGCTGCACGCGGTCGCGCGGCTCCGGCTCGTTCTCGATCAGCTGTGTCGCCGCCTCGATGCGGAACTTCGGCTTCGAGGTGCGTGCGGGCGCGCCCCGGCGCAGCCAGGCGAGCTCCTTGCGCATGAGGTTCTGCCGCTTGGCCTCGCTGGCCGCTGCCATCCGGTCGCGCTCGACGCGCTGCAGGATGTAGGCCGCGTAACCGCCCTCGAAGGGCTCGACGATGCGGTCGTGCACCTCCCAGGTGGCAGTGCAGACGGCGTCGAGGAACCAGCGGTCGTGGGTGACCACGGCGACCGCGCCGGAGTTCTTCGACCAGCGCGTGTTGAGGTGCTCGGCGAGCCAGGCGATGCCCTCAACATCGAGGTGGTTGGTCGGCTCGTCCAGGAACAGCACGTCCCAGTCGCCGACCAGAAGCGTCGCGAGCGCGACGCGGCGCTGCTGGCCGCCGGAGAGCTCCGACACCCGAGCCGTCCAGGGCAGGTCGGACAGCAGACCGCCGATGACGTCGCGGATGCACGGGTCGCCCGCCCACTCGTACTCGGGCCTGTCGCCGACGACCGACTCGGCGACCGTGACGTCCACGTCGACGGCGTCGCTCTGGTCGAGCATGCCGATGCGGACGCCGCCGCGCCGGGTCACCCGGCCCGCGTCCGGCTCGATCTTTCCGATGAGCAGCCGCAGCAGCGTCGACTTGCCGTCGCCGTTGCGGCCGACGATGCCGATCCGGTCGCCCTCGTCGATGCCGATCGTGACCGAGTCGAAGACGACCGTGGTCGGGTATTCCAGGTGGAGCGCCTCGGCGCCGAGCAGATGAGCCATATCCCCTCAAGCGTAGGCGACGAACGGCTCGCTCACCTGCACGCCGAGGGCGTCGGCGAGTAGCCCGATGGTG
>NZ_FUKR01000018.1 GCF_900163835.1 Mycetocola reblochoni REB411
GTCGCCCGCGGCACGCAGGATACGCCGATCGTTCTTGACCACGTCCTTGCGGGGTTTGCTCGCCACTCCGGCCCTCTCGTCGCGCTTCGTCTAGACACAGGCTAACGCGCCGTCCACGCGACGGCCGTGGCGTTCCTCGGCCCTCCCGCGACTGCAATGCGAGAACAAAACACAACTGTCGTCGTATTTATCACCGGAAAACAGGGGTTGAAGTGAGGGAAACGACATGGAAACACATGAGAAATACGGACGAATCGCGGGAACTGGCACGCTTGACACCAATCAACGGGAGGCGTAGACAAGTGCAAGCAGAATCTTGTTTCATGATCATCCAATGGAGGACGACGTGACGATCTCGATCGACCTGGTCGCCGATGTGGGCGAAAGCTACGGCGCCTACCGCCTCGGGGACGACTCGCTGCTGGACTCGCTGTCCTCCGCCAACGTCGCGTGCGGCTTCCACGCGGGAGACCCCGTCGAGATGGACCGGATCGTCGGCCTCTGCGTCGACCGCGGCGTCGCCGTCGGAGCCCACCCCGGCTTCCGCGACGTCGTCGGCTTCGGCCGCCGGCGCATCCAGCTCAGCCGGGCCGAGGTGCGCGCAGAGACCCTCTACCAGATCGGCGCCCTCAGCGCGTTCACCCGACGACACGGCACCGACGTCCAGCACGTGACGCCGCACGGGGCACTTGGCAACCTCTGCGTCGAGGACGAGCTCTACGCCGCCGGCGTCCTCGACGCGGTCATCGACGTCGACCCTTCCCTGCCCGTCGTCACGCAGGAGGGCGTCCTCGCCGAGCTCGCGCGCAGCGCAGGGGTGCCCGTCGCCATCACCGCCATGGCCGACCGCGGATACCGCGCGGACGGCTCCCTGGTGCCGCGGAGCGAGCCCGGCGCCGTCATCCACGATAGGGCGGCCCTGGTCGAGCGGGCGGTCAGGATGGTCCGGCAGCGCTCCGTCACCTCCGTCGAGGGCACGGAGGTCGCTCTCGACTGCGCGACGGTCCTGCTCCACGGCGACGGCGATGACGCCGCACCAGTGGCCGCCGCGATCCGGAGCGCGCTCCTGGCCGGCGGCGTTGAGATCGCCCCGATCAGGGAGGTCCTCGCCCGCTCCGCCGCGGCGGGGGACGACCGACCCATCGACGGACGCGACTCGTGACGACGCATCCGGCGGAACAGCTGGTCATGAGCGGCTACGGCGACTCCGCGCTGCTCGTGTCGCGCCGGCACCCCGACCCCGCACGCAGGTGGGCGCTCATGCAGGCCGTCGCCGCATCGCTGCGCGCCCAGCGGGTTCCCGGCGTCGAGGCCGTCGTGGCGACGTTCGAGGACCTGCTGGTCGAGTACGACCCCCTGGTGTGCGACGGCGACGAGTTGCGCCGGCGCATCGCACTGTCGGCACCGGCAGAGGAACCACCGCTCGCGTCCGGCCGCACCGTGCGCCTGCCGATGGTGTACGGCGGCGACAACGGTCCCGACCTCGACGACGTCGCCGCCGAGCTCGGCATCACCGCAGACCAGCTGATCGACAGGCACTCCTCGACCGACTGGACGGTTGCCTTCACCGGGGCTCCCGCCGGGGCCCCGCTGCACACCGGCGAGCCGCTCGGCGCGACGCCGATCCGCCGGCGTTCGTCGCCCCGGGTGCGGATCCCCGCCGGCACCGTCGCGCTCTCCGGTACCCAAGGGACCATCTACACCGTCGAGGCGCCCGGAGGGTGGCGCCTGATCGGCCGCACCCCCGTCCGGATCATCCGTCAGGGCTCAGACGACTTCGTGTCCATCCGCCCGGGAGACACCCTGCGGTTCAGCCCCCTCAGCGAAGCGGAGTTCGCCGCCTTCACCCCGGTCGACGTCGCGGAGCTGATCTCGTGAGCACACTCCGGGTCGCGACCGCGGGGCGGTCGCAGGTGACCGACCTCGGCCGTTACGGCTACGCGCACCTCGGCGTGCAGAGCAACGGCGCGGCCGACCAGCGCTCCGCGCGGACCGCGAACGTTCTCGTCGGCAACGCGCCGGACGCCCCCGTCATCGAGATCACCACCCTCATCGCCGCCGAGTTCGTCACAGACGAACGCATGCTCGTCGCGGCGACCGGCGCCGTCGGCCGGCTGCTCCTCGACGGTGCCGAGCAGCCGGCCTGTACGCCGATCGTCACCTGGCCCGGCGCGCGGATCCGCCTGGAGCCGGGCACGGCGGGCATCCGCGCCTACCTCGGGGTGCACGGCAGCATCGTCGCGGAGACCCAGCTGGGAAGCGTCGCCTCTGACCGCCTCATCGGCTGCGTCAACGAGCTGCACGACGGTGACGACCTCCCGGTGCGCGATGGCCGCGTCCGCGCCCCCCTGCACCTGCCGCTGTTCCGCAGCGGGCTGCGGCCGCTCCGGCTCGGCAACGACTGGACACTCGACGTCCTCCCCGGCCCGGACGCCGACGATTTCCCTCGCTTCGCCGAGAGCGCCGCATCGGAGGAGTTCCACGTCGGGGCCCAGAGCGACCACATCGGTGTCCGCTTGGACGGCGCGACGTTCCCGCGGACGTCGACTCACGAGGTCCTCTCCCGCGGCGTCCCCCTCGGTGCGATCGAGGTGCCGCCGAGCGGCTCCCTCATCGCGCTACTCCGCGGCCGACCGTTGACCGCCGGCTACCCGATCCCCGCGGTCGTCGCGCGAAGCTCCCACCACCTGCTCGGCCAGCTGCGCCCCGGAGACTCCGTCCGGCTCCGTGCCGTCGGCGTCAGGGACTCGCTCGACGGACAGCTTGCCTTCGAGCGTGAGCTCCGCGCCCTCGCCGAACGGTGCGCCTCCATGTTCGAGGCCAGCGCCGTGTTCCCCTCCTGCTCCGCATCGCACGCCGCCCCCGCGGCCTGACAAGAGAGACCACCATGACCGACACACACACCACCACGGCCCAGGGCCCGCAACTGAGCCCCCGCCAGCTGCGAAAGGTCGTCTTCGGCGGCACAGCCGGCGTCTTCGTGGAGTTCTTCGACTACGGCATCTACGGATTCCTGGCCGGCACGATCGCCCTGGTCTTCTTCCCGCCCGAGTCACCGACGGCCGGGCTGATCATGACCTGGGGCATCTTCGCGCTGACCTTCCTCATCCGCCCCCTCGGCGGCCTGATCATCGGCGCCTTCGCCGACCGCAAGGGCCGCCGCGCGGCGCTGGTGCTCTCGCTCACCCTCATGACCGTGGCGACGGCGGGAATCGGCTTCCTGCCCGGATATGCCACTATCGGCATGGCCGCTCCGATCCTGCTTCTGGTCCTGCGGCTCGTCCAGGGGTTCTCTGCCGGTGGCGAGGTCGCCAGCGCCTACTCCTTCGTCGCGGAGAACGCCCCGAACAGATCGCGCGGCTTCTTCACCTCGCTGCCGCAGTTCGGCTCGTACCTGGCCATGCTCTGCGGAACCTCCATCGGCGTCGTGCTCTCCAACGCGCTTCCGGCGGACGCGCTGCAGGACTGGGCCTGGCGCGTGCCGTTCTTCATCGCGATCCCGCTCGGCTTCCTCGGCTACTGGATCCGCCGCTCGCTGCAGGACACGCTCGCCTTCCTCGAGGCCAAAGAACAGGGCGACATCGCCGCGAACCCGGTCACCGCCACCTTCACGACGCCGGCGACGCTGCGCCGCGTGCTGTTCGCGGTGGCACTGGCGCTGCTCAACAGCTCCGGCTACTACATCCTGTTCAACTACATGCCCTCCTACCTCAACCGCGAGCTCGGCTTCGCCCCGGGCGAGGGGCTGGCGGTGACGGCGCTCGCCGTGCTCGTCATGCTCGTGTCCATCCCCCTCATGGGCCGGCTCTCCGACGCCGTCGGCCGGCGCGCGGTGCTCATCGGTTCCGCCGTCGCCTCGGCCGTGCTCGCGGTGCCCTGCTACGCGCTCATGGCGCAGGGCAGCTTCGGCCTCGCCGTCCTCGGTGCGATGCTTCTCGCCGCCGCCTTCGCCGGGCACGCGGCCGTCATCAACGTCACCCTCGTCGAGCTGTTTCCCACCCGGGTGCGCGGCACCGCGTACTCCCTCGGCTACAACATCTCGACGGCCATCTTCGGCGGCGCGGGACCCCTCGTGATGACGGCCCTCATCGCGGCCACCGCGGTCACGGCGATCCCCGCGTACTACGTCGTGCTCACCGCGGTCGGCACCGGGGTCGCGGCACTGTTCCTCAGGGACCGCGCCGGGAAGCCCATCGAGTGAGCCCCGGCGGGCGGGCGGTTCCGACGCCCGCCCGCCGCGGCCGACCGAGCCGAACCCCGACGATCGACACGCCACGAACGACAACGGAGACACCATGAGCCAGATCCTCGACGGCCGGAGTGCCGTCGCAGCCGAAACGCGCGGGGCGTCGCCGCTTCACGCCGCCAGGCACCAGCTGAGGGAGGCCGTCGACACCCTCGGACTCGGCGACGCCGAGTACGAGATGCTCAGCACACCGCGTCGTGAGCTCACCGTCAGCATCCCGCTCCGCTGCGACGACGGCACGACCCGCACCTACCTCGGCTATCGGGTCCAGCACAACCTCTCCCGCGGCCCGGCGAAGGGAGGGGTGAGATTCAGCCCCGCCGTCAACCTCGACGAGGTCCGTGCGCTGGCGATGTGGATGACCTGGAAGTCGGCGCTGCTCGACCTGCCGTACGGCGGAGCCAAGGGCGGGGTGGCCATCGATCCGCGCGGGCACACACTCGGCGAGCTCGAGCGGGTGACCCGACGCTACACGAGCGAGATCGCCGGATTCATCGGCCCCGACCGTGACATCCCCGCCCCGGACATCGGTACCGACGAACGCACGATGGCGTGGATGATGGACACCTTCTCCGTCGGTGCGGGCCACACCGTGCTCGGCGTGGTCACGGGCAAGCCCCTCGAGCTGGGCGGGTCGCGGGGCCGGGCATCGGCGACGTCCCGCGGCCTCGGCCACGTGGTGCTCGCCGCGCTGAGAGACCTCCGCCTGGGGGGCGGTGCGACGACGGCCGCGATCCAGGGCTTCGGCAAGGTCGGGCGGGGCCTGGCCGCTTTCCTGGCGGAGGCGGGGGTCCGGGTCATCGCGGTCAGCGACGAGGACGGTGCCGTGTGCAACGACGGCGGCATCGACGTGACCGCGCTCGGCGAGCACGTGGACAGGACCGGCGGCGTGGCCGGGTTCGCCCTCGCCGACGCGCTCCCCGGAGGCGAGCTGCTGGAGATGGAGGTGACAGTGCTCGTCCCTGCGGCGGTCGAGGGCGTGCTGACGGCGGAGAACGCGCCGCGCGTGCGCGCCCGACTCATTGTCGAGGGGGCGAACGGCCCGACCACCCCGGAGGCGGACGCCGTCTTCGAGGCTCGAGGCATCACCGTCGTGCCGGACATCCTCGCCAATGCCGGCGGGGTCCTGGTCAGTTACTTCGAGTGGGTGCAGGGCAACCAGTCCTACTGGTGGACGGAGGACGACGTCGAGCGTCGGCTGCGCGATCGGATGCTCGCGTCCTGGGAGCGTCTGCTGGCGACGGCGCGGTCGTCGCGGCGGTCGCTCCGCCGCACGGCGACGGCGCTGGCGGTCGAGCGGGTCGCCGACGCCCACCGGCTTCGCGGCCTGTACCCGTGACTCGGCACTCCCGATAAAATAAGAATGAGTTAGTGTTTTAACACCGATCCACCTCCCCGTCGCATTCCATCTACGCTGCTAACGATGAAGGTTCGCACCACAATCATGACTGTAAAAACAATTCCACTCTCACTTCCAGATCGAATCCTCGCCGCCTCCCGGCGCCCGGCGACCCTCGGCCTCGTCCCCGCCGGTGCCATCTCTTTGGCGATGGGCGAGCCCGACGGCGGATCAGCCCCCGACGTCGTCGAGGCAGCCGTCACCGCGCTCCGTGCCGGCCGGACCACCTACGCGCCGCTGACCGGGCTGCCGGAGCTCAGGGAACGGCTCGCCGCACGCACCGAAGCCGACTCGCGGCGCCCGACCACCGCAAACGAGATCGTCCTCACCCACGGCGCGAGCGGCGCGCTGGCCGCCACGATCCTCGCCTGCCTCAGCGCCGGCGACCGCGTTCTGCTCCCCGAGCCGACCTACTCGCTCTACGCCGACCAGATCGCCATGGTCGGCGCCGAGGCGGTCGGCGTCCCGCTCCGCACGGATGGCACCCTCGACCTCGACCGTCTCGCGGAGCTCGCGCCGACGGCCCGCATGATCATCGTGTGCAACCCGGCCAACCCCACCGGCCACGTGCTCGACGCCGACGAGGTCACCGGGCTCGCGGCGCTGCTGACGGTCAACCCCGGACTGCTGCTGTTGTCGGACGAGGCGTACGGCTCCATCGTGTTCGACGGCGTCCCGTTCATCTCCGCCCTCACGCTCCACTCGGTCCGCGACCAGGTCATCACCGTCGGGACGTTCTCCAAGAGCTGGTCCATGACCGGGTGGCGCCTGGGCTGGGTCGTCGCGGAGGCGGCGACCGCAGCACGGATCGCGCTCGTGCACCGGACCGTCAACGGAGCGCTGAACACCTTCGTCCAGGACGCGGCCCTCGTCGCGCTCGACACCCCTGCCGAGTCCCTCGCCGCCGACGCCGCCACCTATCAGCGCCGCCGCGACCTCGTGCTCAGCCACCTCAGCGACCACGAGGCGATCACGATGAACCGCCCCACCGGGGCTTTCTATGCCTTCCCGCTGGTGCACGGACCACTCAACTCGACCGAGCTCGTCGCGGCGTTCGCCGACGGCGGCGTCCTGCTGAGAGCCGGGACCGAATACGGACCCTCAGGCGAGGGACACGTCCGCATCTCCTTCGCCACCGACGACGCCAGCCTCGTCGAGGGCCTCGCCCGGATGCGACGCGTTCTCGACCGCATCGGACGCCCGTCCGACCACACCGATGAAGGAGCGACACGATGACCACCATGACCGCAGACAGCCGCCTCAGCCGGCTCGCCGAGCTCGGCGCCGCCACGGTGTACGAGGCGCACGGCCAGCGCGGCGCGATCGACCCCGCGCTGAAGCCGCTCGACCGCAACACCGTGATGGCCGGGCGCGCCGTCACCGTTCGACTCGAACCCGCCGACAACTGGTTCATCCACATCGCGCTGCTCGAGGCCGGCGAGGGCGACGTCCTCGTCGTCGACGCAGCCGGCTACGTCGACGCCGGCCCGTGGGGCGACGTGCTCACCCTCGCCGCTCAGCAGAGGGGACTGGCCGGGCTCGTCATCGACGGGGCGGTGCGCGACAGCCGGACCATCGTCGAGGCGGGCTTCCCCGTGTTCTCCCGCGGGGTCTGCATCCGGCGGACCACGAAAGTGCAGCGCGGCGAGGTCGGCGTCCCGGTCACCATCGGCGGCACCGTCGTCAGCACGGGCGACGTCCTCATCGGCGACGCCGACGGGCTCGTGCGCATCGGCGGCGACGAGATCGACGCCGCCCTCGCCTCCGCGGAGGCGCGCGAGGCGAAGGAGGAGCGGATGCGCGCCCAGATCAGGGCCGGTGCGTCCACCCTGGACCTGCTCGGCCTCCCCCACGCCTGACGACCCCGACGAGAAACGGACCACAATGACCACTCCGCCCCCGCTCTCCCCGCCGCCGATACGGCTCGGCTGGCCGAGCTCGCCCGCGAGATCAGGGTCTCCATCGTGCAGATGCTCGAGAACGCCCGCAGCGGCCACAGCGCCGGTCCGCTCGGAATGGCCGACCTCCTGGCCGTCCTGTTCGGCCATTCCCTCCGGCACCGTCCCGAGCAGCCCGGCTGGGAGGACAGGGACGTCTTCCTGCTCAGCAACGGACACACCGCTCCGGTGCTCTATGCGGCGATGGCGCACACCGGCTACTTCCCCACGGACGAGCTCATGACGCTGCGCCGTCTCGGCTCCCGACTGCAGGGTCACCCGGAACGGACGGCCCTGCCCGGCCTCGAGAACACCAGCGGCCCCCTGGGCAGCGGCCTCTCGCAGGGTGCGGGCTGGGCCCAGATCGTCCGCGACCTGGACGGCCGCCCCGACCGCGTCGTGTACGTAATGATGGGCGACGGCGAGCTCAACGAGGGAAACATCTGGGAGGCGGCGATGTATGCCGCCAAGTATCGGCTCGGCAACCTCATCGGGATCGTCGACCGCAACTTCATCCAGATCGACGGCGACACCGAGGACGTGATGCCCCTCGGCGACCTGGCCGGCAAGTGGCGCACCTTCGGCTGGCACGTCGTCGACATCGACGGGAACGACATCGCCGCGATCGTCGAGGCCGTCGACGAGTGCCGCCGGGTGACCGACCAGCCCTCCGTCATCCTCGCCCGCACGGTTCCCGGCCGCGGAGTGCCCTACATGGAGCACGACCACACCTGGCACGGCCGCGTCCCCACGTCCGAGCAGGCGGACATCGCCGTCGCCGCCCTCACCGCCGAAGGAGAAACCCGATGACCGCCGCAGACCGAGCCCCGAGCGCCCCACCGCTGCCGACCGAACCGATCCGCATGGGCTTCGGCCGCGGTCTCCTCGAGGCGGGACGTCGCAACGACCGCGTCGTCGCACTCTGCGCCGACCTCGTCGAGAGCACCCAGATGCACCACTTCCGCGACGCGTTCCCCACGCGCTTCTTCGAGGTGGGCGTGGCGGAGCAGAACCTCGTCACCGTCGCCAGCGGCATGGCCGCGGCCGGCACGGTGCCGTTCACGAGCAGCTACGCCGCGTTCAGCCCCGGCCGCAACTGGGAGCAGATCAAGACCACGGCCGCACTCAACGACCGACCGGTCAAGGTGGTCGGCTCCCACGCCGGACTCAACGTCGGCCCGGACGGAGCGACACACCAGATGCTCGAGGACATCGCCCTGATGCGCGTCATGCCGAACATGGTCGTCGTTGCCCCGGCCGACAGCGTCGAGGCGGAGAAGGCGACGATCGCGCTCGCCGCCGACCCCCGCCCCTGCTACCTGCGCCTGGCCAGGGACGCGACGCCCGTGTTCACCACGCCGGAGGACCCGTTCGTGCTCGGCAAGGGGCGGGTCCTGCGCGCGGGTTCGGACGTCACACTCGCCGGCACCGGCACGATGACCTGGCAGCTGCTCGCGGCTGCGGAGGCTTTGGCCTCCCACGGCATCGACGCCGAGGTGCTGCACTTCGCCACGATCAAGCCGTTCGATGCCGATCTGCTGGTGTCGAGCGCGGCGAGGACCGGCTTCGTCGTGTCCGCCGAGGAGGCGCAGATCGCCGGGGGGTTCGGCGGGCTGGTCGCCGAGACCCTGTCGGAGCATCGCCCCACTCGGCTGCTCCGTCTCGGCGTGGAGGACCGCTACGGCGAGTCGGGAGCACCCACCGAGGTGGTCGAGCACTTCGGGCTGACCGCCCGCAGGCTCGCCGCCCGGATCGCGGAGGCGCTCGGCGTCACCAGGGCCGACGGCTGACCGGCGCGGGCACGGCGCCTCGCACTCCGTCCCGTCGGCGAGCAACGGGGCGCGGCGATGTCCTCGTCGCCGCGCCCCGTCACCGCTGCCCGCCAGCGGCTCCCCCCTCGCCGCCTCAGTCGAAGACGACGACCACCTTGTCGGCGGCTCCGGGCGTGCGCGCCAGCTCCAGAGCGTCAAGTGTCTGGTCGAACGGGAAGCGGTGGCTGATGATCCGGGCGTACTTGTCGGCGTTGGCGATGATCGCGTCGGTCACCTCGAAGATCTCGGTGGGGTAGCCCATCGACGTCCTGATGTCGATCTCCGTGGCCAGGATCGCGCCGAAGTCGACCTCGACCGGCCGCTTGTGCACCGCGGGGATGGTGAGGACCGCACGGTGCTTGGCCGCCGCGAGGATCGTCTGCACAACGACGGGCGCCCCTGCGGCGTCGATGTAGACGTCGCTTCCCGCGCGTCCGCGGTGTCCGATTCCGTCGGCCGCCTCGCCGTGGAGCTCGATCAGCCGCGCGATGACGTCCTCCTCGGCGGAGTTGATGACCGCGTCCGCACCGACGGCGAGCGCCACCTCGAGCCGCGTCGGCTGGATGTCGACGACGACGACGTGCGCGACGCCCTTCGACTTCAGGCTGATGGCCGCGCCGAGCCCGACCGGACCCGCGCCGAACACGACGGCACGGTCGCCCTCGCTCGCGCCGGAGCGGTTGACGGCGTGGTGCGCGACCGCCATCGGCTCGTTGAGGGCGGCGACCTCCCACGGGATGTCCTTCGGCACGACGCGGAGCTGACGCCCCGGCTCGTTGTCGATGACGAGCACATACTCGCTCAGCGCGCCCTGCGCCCCGCCAGAGCCGAGGAAGCCGTCGGTAAAGGCCATCGTGTCGATGACGACGTGGTCGCCGAGCTCCACGCCGACGGCGTCCGGTCCGAGCTGGACCACTTCGGCGGCAGGCTCGTGCCCCAGGGGCGTCGCGCCCTGCCGCGGCGGGATCCCGCCGACGTGGGTGTACATGGCGTCCGATCCGCAGATGCCGCATGCCTTGACCTTCAGCAGCACATCGCGGGGTCCGACGGTGGGCGTGTCGGTCTCGACCCACTCGACGGTGTCGGGACCGGTGACGATGACGGATTTCATGGGGCTCCTTCGCGGGGGGGGGCGACACGCCTGCGACGATGCGGGCGGTCGGTGTTCGTCGAATAACCTTACCGTGTTCAGAAATAGACGGGCAGGGACGTCATGACGACCACAGGCGCGGGCCGGCCCGCACAGACCTCGCACGCGGAGCTACGCGAGCTCGCGATGGCGATGTTCGCGGAGCGGGGCTATGACGACACGTCCCTCGCCGATGTCGCCCGCGCCGCGGGGGTGAGTCGCACGACCCTGTTCTCCTACGTGCCGGCGAAACGCGATCTCCTCTGGGAGGAGCACGATGAACGCGATCGCCGCCTGGAACGGTACCTGGCCGCGCCGCCGGACGGCGAGCTCGTCGAGGTGCTCGTCGGAGCGCTCCTGGTGATCGCCCGATACGACTGTGCGGACCATCGCCGCTTCGCGTCACGGGCCCGGATCGTCGGGGGATCGCCGGAGCTGCGCGCGTACTCGGCCCTGCGGACCGCGGAGCTCGCCGAGCGGATCGTCGCTCTGGCCCGCCTCCACTCCCCCCTGCTGGCCCCGGATGCGGTCGGCGACGTCGCCAGGGCGCTCATGGCGATCGCCGCCGCAACGATCGAGGACTGGGGGCGGAGCGAGATCGTGACGGAGGATCTCGACGTGGCGATCCGCCGGCGGGTGGCACCCTTCCTCGCTCCGCTCAGCGCAGTCGCGGACGGCTCGTCCACGCGGAGCTGAGCGGTCGGCTGTGCGGTCGCGAAGCCGCCGCCAGCGAGCCCGATCCGCCCCGGCCCGGCCCGGCCCGATGCCACAGCCACCCGCGAACCCGAACCCGAACCCTCATCGTCGGACCGCCCCGCCCGCAACAAAGAATCCCGCCCTCACCGGAGTGAGAGCGGGATCTGTTGTGGACCTAGGGGGATTCGAACCCCCGACCTCTTCATTGCGAACGAAGCGCGCTACCAACTGCGCCATAGGCCCGAGTACCCGACAAGCCTAGCACGGCGGCGGGCCGGCTCGTGACCTAGCCCGCGTTGCGCCGGCGGCGGAGGATGTCCGAGACGTCGGTGCGGGAGTCGTACTCGCCGACGCGTCCCATCTGGGCGAAGGGGTTCTCCTCGACCGCAGCCCGCCCGGCCTCGGCGCGCTCGACTGCATCCCGCTCGGCCTGATCGCGCTCGGCGCGCTCGCGACGCGCGCGCTCCACCGCGGCGGCGTCCTGCACGATGTCCGCCTGCCGGGCACTCGCCATCTCGGCCATGACCTGCGCGAGCGCGGCCTGGCGGAGCGCCTCCTGTGCCTCGACACGGGAGAGCGTCTCGTCGGCGAGCGAGCCCTGGGTGCTCTGCAGCGCATCCGGAAGGGGCGCGCTGTCCCAGAGCGGTCGGTGCGTGGCCACGCGGGGGGCTTCGATGCGCCCCTCGTCCTGGTCGTACAGCGTCGCGGCCTCGGCCACGTCGTCCGTCGCCACGACGACCATCGGGCGGCGCGCGCTGCGCTCCGCGACGACGGCCATCCGCGCCAGGGCGGAGGCCGCGGCGACCGCGACGACCAGCCCGCTCACGAGCAGACCAGCCCCGGCGCCCCCGGCGACCGCGGCGACGCCCGCACCGATCAGGGGGAAGCTCACGAGCAGCAGGGCGGTGGCGACCAGGCGGGCACGACGGCGCGACGCAGCGAGGTCTCGAGCCCTCACCCGGGCGGCAACGACCGGGTCGGTCGCGGCATCGAGGCGCTCCTGGGCCTGGCGTTCCTGCATCTGACGGCGCTCCTCGTCCTTGGTCCGGTCCCGCTCCGTTCGCGCGGCCGCAGCCCTCGCCCGACGGTCGCGCCACGCAGCGGTTGCAGCAGCCCGGCGGGCCCGACGGCTGGTGCCCTCGCGCAACTCGGCGTCACGGAGAATTCTCTTCTGCTCGGCGATCTGTTCGCGTGATGCGTCCACAGTCACCTCGGTGGGACCGTCGGCGCCCTCGGCGAGCACCCGCATGGTCCGCTGCAGCCGCTCGGCGTTCCGCGCGGTCGCCCGGTACTGGTGCTGACGGCGCAGTCCGGGGATCAGGCAGACGAACCAGAGCAGCACGACCAGCGCGAAGACCACCCCGCCGCCCCAGATCTGACTCGTCATGGTCCAACGGTAGGAGCAGCCGACCGCTCAGCCCCGCATTGCGGCGGTGTGTCCCGGCGTGTTGGCCGCGACGGCGTTCGGCGTCGGCGTTCCGCGTCGGCGTTCCGCGTCGGCGTTCCGCGTCGGCGTTCCGCGTCGGCGCTCGGTGTCGGCGGCGGTCCGGCGGGCGTCCCCGCCCATCAGCGCCGCACACGGTTGTTCCCGACGCACCGCTCAGACGAAGGGCGAGTACCGGATCGGCCGCGCAGCCGCCGCGATGTCCTCCGCGGGGATGCGGGCGTTCTCCGGCGGCACCCTGCCCTCACGCCACCGCCGCAGCACGCCCTCACCGACCTCCTCGGAGACCAGCGCGAAAGCGAAGTGGTCGCGCCAGTCGCCGTCGATGTGGATGTAGCGTCGGCGCAGCCCCTCGTAGCGGAAGCCGAGCTTGGTGACCACCCGCAGGCTCGGCGCGTTCTCCGGGCGGATGCAGATCTCCATCCGGTGCAGGCCCCGCGCGAAACAGAGGTCGGTGGCGAGGGCGACGGCCGTCGGGGTGACCCCCTGCCCGGCGGACGCTCGCGTCACCCAGTAGCCCAGGCTCGCCGACGCGAGCGAGCCGTAGGTGATGCCCGAGACGTTGAGCTGCCCGGCGAAACGCCCGTCCACCTGCATCACGAGCGGCAGACCGGTACCGGCGCGTTCCTGCTGGAGCAGGGAGCGGATGCTGCCCCTGACGTCGAACGCTCGCGCGCCGTCGGGACTTGACGCCTCCCAGCGCTGCAGCCACGCCCGATCGGCCAGCAACGCCTGCTCGACGGTGCGGGAGTCACGCACCCTGATCGTCCGGATCGAGACCCGGCCGTCCGCGAGCGGCGGGTCGATCATCGACGCGCCACGGGACGGCTGAGACCCCGCATCATCACTCGTCGGCGTTCTGCGACGCGACGAAGCTTGCCAGCCACGGCTTCAGCGCGGGGCCGAGGTCCTCGCGATCGCTGGCCAGCTGCACGATGGCCTTGATGTAGTCGAGGCGGTCGCCGGTGTCGTAGCGGCGGCCGCGGAAGATCACACCGTACACGCCCCCGGCGATGGCGTCGTCGGCCGCGAGCTCCTGCAGAGCGTCGGTGAGCTGGATCTCCCCGCCCTTGCCCGGAGCCGTGCGCTCGAGGATCTCGAAGACCTCGGGCTTGAGCACGTACCGTCCGATCACGGCGAGGTTGGACGGGGCGTCCTCCTTCGCCGGCTTCTCGACGAGCCCGGTGATCTTGACGACGTCGGGGTTGTCGGTCGGCTCGACCGCGGCGGCCCCGTACATGTGGATGCTGTCGGGGTCGACCTCCATGAGGGCCACGATGGTGGCGTCACGCGACTCCTGCTCGTCGATCATCGTGGTCAGCAGCGGGTCACGCGCGTCGATGAGGTCGTCGCCGAGGAGAACCGCGAACGGCTCGTGTCCGACGTGACGCTTGGCCCGCAGCACCGCGTGCCCGAGGCCGAGCGGGTCGCCCTGGCGGAGGAAGTGGATGTCGGCCATGGCGGAGGACTCGACGACGCGGTCGAGCTTGGCGGTGTCGCCCTTCTTCTCGAGCGTGTGCTCGAGCTCCGTCACACGGTCGAAGTGGTTGGCCAGCGCGTTCTTGTTGCGCCCGAGGATCATCAGGACGTCGTTGAGGCCGGCGTCCACCGACTCCTCGACGACGTACTGAATCGCCGGCTTGTCGACGACGGGGAGCATTTCCTTCGGGAGCGCTTTGGTCGCGGGCAGGAAACGGGTTCCGAGGCCAGCGGCAGGGATGACGGACTTGGTGACACGTGAAGGCATGCTTCCACTCTACTGTCCGGTGCGGAGGAACGGCCGGTCCTCGTCCCCACGGACGCGGCGGTGCCTATGCTTGAGGGCATGGACACCCAGGCGGACCACCAGAAGCGCGCCATCCGAGCGGAGCTGCGCGAGCGGCGGCGGACCATGACCTCGTCCGAGAGGGAGTCGGCGGAGAGCGGCCTGACCGCACGGCTGATCGAGCTCGCCGGACGCCACGACGCGCACACCATCGCCTGCTACCTGTCCGGCCAGAACGAGCCCAACACGCGGCCGTTCCTCAACACCGTCATCGCCGACGGCATGAAGGTCCTGTTCCCGATCACGAGGGAGGACGGGCTGCTCGACTGGACCGACGGCGAGAGCGGCGCGGAGGTCATCGGGCTGTTCGGCACGCCGGAGGCCGTGGGCAACATCCTCGGGCCCATCGCCATCAACGACGTCGACCTCATCATCGTGCCGGCGGCCGCCGTGGACTCCACCGGCATGCGCCTGGGCTGGGGCCGGGGCTTCTTCGACAAGACGCTGGGGTCGATGGAGCGCTGCCCGCCGGTGTACGCGGTCGTGTTCGATGGGGAGTTCGTCGACACCGTACCGTCCGAGGTGCACGACCAGCGCGTGAACGGTGTCGTCACGCCGACGCGTATCATCGAGTTCTCCGCCCCCTCCCCGTTCTAAGGTCCCCATGCCCACCTATTCCTACGCCTGCGCCCAGTGCGGCAATGCCTTCGATGTCCACCAGTCGTTCAGCGACGATGCGCTGACCGTCTGCCCGTCCTGCGGCGGCCCGCTGCGCAAGGTCTACGGCACCGTCGGTGTGACGTTCAACGGATCGGGCTTCTACCGGACGGACTCGCGCAGCTCCGGCCCCTCCGGTGCGTCCTCTGGTTCATCCGGCGCCTCATCAGTATCGTCGTCGTAGGGGTGGTCGACCGGGCCACAGGAGGGAATAGCCATGCTTAATGGTTTCAAGGAGTTCATTCTCCGCGGCAATGTGGTCGAGCTGGCCGTCGCGGTCGTCGTCGGAACGGCGTTCACCGCGCTGGTGAACGCGCTGGTCGACAGCGTGTTCAACCCGCTCATCGGGGCGCTGTTCAACGCGGACGACCTGACGAACGCGCTTGACGTGACGATCACGCTGACCGCGGGCAACGCCACGCTGAAGTTCGGCGCCGTGATCGCGGCCATCATCCAGTTCGTGCTTGTCGCCGCGGTGATCTACTTCTGCGTCGTGCTGCCGCTGAACAAGCTCAAGGAGATGACGGACCGCAAGAAGGCGAAGGGCCTGGTCGAGGAGGCGGCGGCTCCGACGGAGCTCGAGCTCCTCGCCGAGATCCGTGACCTGCTGTCGGCCGACGGCACCAAGCGCGAGTCCCGCCACTGAGCTGACCGTTTCGGCCGGGGTCCCGGCCGACACGAACGCGCCGTCATCCGCCGTTCCCCTCGGGGATCGGCGGATGACGCGTTTCCGGGGCGGGCTGGCCTGTCCGGGGCGGGGGGCGAGGTCGAGGCTGCCCGCCCGGACGGCGTGGTCAGGACCAGTGCGGCGGCAGATCCCTGAGGTAGCGCTCGTCCTCGGGCGAGGAGGTCGTCCGGCGCGCCGCGTCACGGCGGCGGGCCACCTCGGGGCTGGGATCGCTCCCCGGCGCCGGCTCGAGTCGGGCGCGCCGCGACCCGAGGCGTGTCACCCGCTGACGCGTGCCCGGCGCGGTCCCGACGTCCTCCGCGACGGTGCCGGTGTCAACGGAGGAGTCCGCAGCACTAGCGGAGCTCGGCGTCACATCGTTCCCGCCGCCGGCATCCGTGCCCGCACCGCTTCCGGAACCAGCGGCAGTGTTTGTTCCGTCGTCGGCGCCTGATCCGGCGTCAGTCCCGGAGCGCTCACCGTCCATCGTGATGGCGGTCCTGGTCCGGCGCCGTGCCGGTGTCGACGGAGCGGTCTGTCGCCCCTTCCTCTCCGGAATGGGGCGGCGTCCCCGCGGGACGGTCATCGTCGAACGGTGTCGCGGGCGACCCGGCCGACCCGGGACCGTCGTCGACGACGGCACGGGCGGACGGATCGGCCACATCGACGCCCGTGTCGCGAACGGTCTGGATCGCCTCGGCCACGTCAGTGGTGGTGACGAGCTCGGCCGCGGCGGGGTCCCTGACGCCCTCCGTATCGACCGCCGGTGACGCGATGACCGCGATGGGCTCGGTGACGGGGGCCAGCGGCTCGACCGGTGCCGGGTTGAGGATTTCGACGACGCGGTCCGCGACGGCGTCCGGGTCACTGAACAGGTCGAAGCTGTGCACCCTGAGGTAGTGCCATCCGAGTCGGCGCAGCACCCCCGGGCGCAGACGCAACGACTCCCGCAGGGTGTCCGAGGCGACCTCGCCGTCGGACTCGATGGCGACCGCCGTCTCGTCGTCGGCGACCACGAGCGCGATCTTCCCCCGATAGCCCACCTCGACCTGAAGGCCCCTGGTGTAGAGCCGCTCGGCCAGGTCCACCATCATCGGCGCGGCGTCGTCGGTGTTGGCCGGGGCGGGCTCGTGCGGCTCCGACTGTGCAAGGATCTGGGCCAGCGCGGCCACGCCGTGCTGAATCCGCCCCTCCTCGAAGTCGTCCGGCCTGATGCACGAGACGATGCGCATGGAGCGCCGCGCGCGCGTCATACCGACGGCGAGCAGGCGATCGCCCCCCGGCTCGGCGAGCGCACCGAAGTTGGACAGGACGCGCCCGTGCGGCGTCACGCCGTAACCGAGTGAGAAGATCACCCGGTCCCGGCTCTCGGCGACGGACTGCTCCAGGGTGTACACGCCGAAGGGCTCAGCCCGCTCGCGCAGAAGGAACCCGGCGAGCTCGGTGTGCGTCGAGAACGCCGCCAGGACGGCCTGCTGGACGCGCGTCGCGTGCTTGTTGCTCGCGGTCACCACCATGAGGGACTCGCGCGGCCGCTCCCTGGCGTGCTCGAGCACGAGGTTGACGACCCGTTCCACCTCGGCATCGACGCTCTCCACTCCCCCGGTCTCTGGGTCGGGCATGCCGTGGCCGTTCGGGACGTAGTCGATCGTGAGGCTTCCGTGGCCGAGGAAGGATCCCGCCCAGGGCAGCGACTCGATCTCCCCGCCGTAGAACCGACGGTTGACCAGTTCGGCGAGGTCCTCGCCACCGGCACGATAGCTGTGGGTCAGTGTGAGTGACGGCAGCAGCGACGCCAGCTGGTTGATCGCGGAACGGTCGTGCAGCGCCTGCGCGTGCTCGGCCCGCAGCGGCGGCTCCGCCGACGTCCCGATCGCCGTCCGGAACGGCGTCGGGCTCTGCGTCACCGGGTCACCGACGGCGACGACCTGCTTCGCTCTGCGGATCGCACCAGCGTTCTCCGCGAGCGTCGTCGCCCCCGCGTCGACGAGGATCACCGTGTCGAACACGATGTCCTCGGGCAGCTGCGCGACCTCGTACGGCGAGCTCATCCAGACGGGCGACAGGGTGCGGAACAGGTGGGGGGCGACGCGGTGGACGGTCTCTGCGGTGACCCGGTCGCCGCGCAGCAGCTGCTTGAGCGCCGAGGCCTCCCCCGGCCAGTCGACCAGACCGACCTTCCAGGCGTCGGCGAGGCTCGCGGCGAGGACCGCCCCTGAGGCGGCCGCGTGCGCGTCGTCGACGAGCCGGAAGTCCGACTCGAGCCGGTCGATCACGCTGGTGTTGGCCCCCAGCAGGGCCTTGTCCTCGGCGAGCATGCGCTCGAGGACCGACTGCCACCAGGCCAGCTCCAGCTCGCTCGCCACCCGGCGCTCGGGCACGTGGCGGACCGACAGGTCGTTGATGAGCGGGTCGAGCCCGAGCTCGCGCAGCTGGGTGATGAGGGTGGTGCGCTCCTGCAGGTTGTCCATCACCGTCGAGTCGGCGGCCAGACCGGCCATCACCCGGACCAGCTCGTTGATCGGCACCGCTGTGAGCGCCTCGTCCCTGGCGCGTCCGAGGGGACGGTCCAGGGCGGTGAGGTCCGCCGCGATCTTCTGGTAGGCGACCTGCACATCGTTGATGCCGAGCGGGACGTCCGGGGCGACCCCGGCGGAGACGTAGCGCTGCCACAGCGTGCGCTGCTGCTGGATCTTGCGGAGCGACTCGTTGAGGTCCCCGACGTGGACGCCGGGTCGCACGTACTCCCGTGCCAGCTTGCGCAACCGACGGCGGTTCACCGCCGACATGCCCTGCGCGTCCCTGCGATTGCTGGTCGCGGCGATCAACTCGCCGAGGGGGCGGTCGAACACGGCAGGGAGGAAACGGTCGAGCGTGTCACGGATGTCGAGGAGGAGCCGCAGGTACACGCCCAGCTCGTCGATCGACTCGAACGGCCGCATACGGGTCTGCCCGATGAGCTCGTAGGCGCGCTCAAGGAAGCGGGGAAGCTCGACGCTGTTGAGCTTCTTCGCCAGGGCGTGGGCCGCCTGGGCGTCCGCGGTGGCGTCGAAGTCGGCCCCGTACCAGGGCGAGTCGCCCGGGCCGTACTGGAACTCGCCCAGCGCGGCGGCGGCGGCGAGCTTGGCCGCGGCCTCGTCCCTGCGCTCAGCGAGCGCGGCCAGCGCGTCCGCATCCAGTCGCGCGGTGGTCAACGGCGGCTCGGGGAGCGCGCCGAGCCGGGTCAGCGCTTCCATGGCGTCGATGACCGAGCCCAGGTAGCGCGGATGCGTCCGCTGCAGCGACGTCCGGTAGTCGAGCAGCACGCGCCTGAGCCGCACGAGCGCGTCGTCGATGTCCGCCGTCCGCGGTGCCTGCGCCTTCTCGTTGCGGGTGATCGCCTGGATCAGCTCGCGCCGGAGGGTGAGCGACTGCGCGGCCATCCCCGGCACCCCCACCCGCTCGAGGCGGTGGCGGATGCCGTCGAGCGTGGCTCGTCGGGCACTCACGACGAGGACCCTCCTGTGCTGGGCCACGAGGGCACCGAGGGCGTTGACGACCGTCTGCGTCCCGCCCGTCCCCGGCAGGCTCGTGACGACGACCGACTGGCCCGCCTCGATCTGCGCGATGACGTTCTCCTGCTCTGTGTCCGCGTCGAGCAGGAGGGTGTCGGTCGCGGGCGGGCGCTCGTCCTGTCCCACCGCGTCGACCGGCGAGAAGAGACCCGAGACGGTGCGCCGCGCGTATTCGTCCCCCGCGAGGGCGTCGAGCACCGGGTGGTCGAGCTCCTCCAGGTCGCGCACCATGGCGGCGCCGACGTCGGCGAAGGACGACACCACGAGCCTCGGGTGCACGGCGAAGGACTCGATGTGGGTCGTGACGCTGCGCAGCCGGTCGATCACCGGCTGCGGCTTGAAGTCACCGGTCGTGACGGCGAGCTCCTCGAACGCCGTGGCATCGAGCGTGATCCCGAACTGCTGCTGCATGACCCGAGCGAGCTCGGGGTTGAGGACCGTGTTGCCGCGCAGCTTCAGCTCGAAGTCGCGGCCGTACCTCCGGATCGCCATCGGCCGGAGCAGGACAGGAGCCTCGTACTCGACGTCGTCGTGGCGCCAGGTCGCCAGACCGACCGCCAGGTGGATCGCCTCGATGCCACGCACGGTGCGCATCTCGATTCCCTTGTCGGTGATCCGCTCGGCCGCGATGCGCGCCCGACGCAGGGCCAGCTCGTCGCGGATGAGGCTGGACAGCAGCGTCGACCGCCCCATGATGAACTGGGGAAGCCCCCCGGGGTGGGTGGTGCTGAGTTCGATGTGGGTCCCGGAGGCGTCTACGAAGTGGAGCAGCGGCGAGCGCCCGCCCGCCACAGACAACTCGGCCCGCCATTTGGACCTGGTGGTCTCTGCGGCGTCCTCGGCTGCTGGCGTTTCGCTCATCTGCGCGCTCCCTGGATCATCCGCGGCCTCGGGCGCAGGGCGAAGCGTCGGGTCAGCGCCACCGGCCGGACGCTGCTCCTGCTTTCGATCGAGAGGCCACACACGGCAAGCCTATGACCACCCGGCGAGAATTCCTGGAGACAAGCCGGGATGACACGGGTTTCCCGTGACACGACGGTGTGCAGGACCCGGAGCACGGGCGCCGCCGACGGCCGTGTGCTCGTCGGCGACGCCCGAGCGTCGTCTAATCGACCGCGAGCGCGGCGACGGGCGTCACCCTCGTCGCCCTGCGCGAGGGGATGAGCGCTGCGAGCAGCGCGACGGCAGCAGTGACCACGACGACTGCCGCGACGAACGCGAGGGGAACGGTCGGCCAGACCGCGCCGGAGCTCACCGAGCCGAGCAGCGCCAGCGCGCCCGACCAGCCGTACACGACCCCAAGCAGTACGCCGATGGCCGTCGCGGCGATCGCTCCCTGTGCACTTTCCGCCGTGATCATGCGGCGAACCTGCCCCCTGGTGAAGCCGACAGCCCGGAGCAGTCCGATCTCACGCCGGCGCTGCATGACCCCGAGCGTGAGCGTGTTGACCAGACCGACGAGTGCGATGACCACGGCGAAGCCGATCAGACCTGCGAACACGAGGGTCACGTTGTCGATGATCCGGCTCGCCTCCTCGACGTACTCCTCCGGGGCACCCGCGGTGGTGGCGAACAGCACGGTCCTCGCGGTCGACGCGGCGACGACGAACGTCGTGATCAGAGTGACGCCGATGACGATCCCCACCGTGGACCGGGCGCTGCGCTCCGGGTGCCGCATCGCGTTGGCCGCCCCCAGCCGGGCGGGCGCACCTCGGCCGAGCAGCGTGCCGATCACGCGCAGCACAGGCGGGATGATCAGCCGGGAGAGGCCGATGACGCCGATGAAGCTGAGCACCCCGCCGAGGAAAGCGACGAGCACCCCCGAGCTGCTGCTCTGGCCCATCATCACACCGGCACCGAGACCGACGGCACCGGCCGCGACCGCGAGGACCGCCAGGCCGGTGCGCACCGGCCGCCGGGACAGGCGGTCGTACGGGGCCTCTTCCGCGCTGCCGAGTGCCTGCATCGGCGTCACGGTCAGGACCCGCGCACCGCCGAGCCACGAGGCCAGCCAGGTGGTCAGCGCGCTCGCCACCAGGGGAACCGCGAGGACCGGGTCAAGCACCTCGGGAACGGGGAGCGCGACGCCGGAGGCCCGGCCGATCACGCCGACCAGGGCCGCGACCGCCCACCCGACGCCGACGCCGAGCACCGATCCCAGCAGGCCGACGACGGCGCCCTCCGTCGCGACGGAACGGCGGAGATCGCGAGCCGAGGCGCCGAGGACCCTGGCGAGGGCGATCTCGTGCACCCGGCCGGCGATGATCGTGCTGAAGGTGTTCGTCGTGACAACGCCCGCGACGAACACGGCGATCCCGAGGAAGAGGATGGACAGCACCGTCAGCATCCGCTCGACACCGGCGCTTCCGCCGATCGCCGTCGTGGCGGCGTAGTCGCCGATCATCGAGCTCACCGCCAGCAGTGCGGCGCCGAAGGCCGCTCCGAGCGCCGTCACGAGGAGGCTGGGCAGGTGCTGTCCCGGCCGACGGGCGAGCTCGGAGCGGGCGAGCGTCCTCGAGCTCACGACGCGTCCTCGAGGCCGAGCACGATCCCGCTGAGCTCCGCCGCGCTGGCCGGCCCGCTGTCGCGCACCAGACGTCCGTCCGCGAGGAACAGGACCCGGTCGGCGTGCGCGGCGGCAACCGGATCGTGGGTGACCATGGCGATCGACTGCCCGAAGTCGCGGCTGGCGTCCTGCAGCAGCCGGAGCACGTCCCTGCTCGTGGCGGAGTCGAGCGCCCCTGTGGGCTCGTCCGCGAACACGAGGGTCGGACGGGTGGCCAGCGCGCGAGCGATCGCCACACGCTGCTTCTGTCCACCGCTGAGCTCGTGGGGGCGGTGGGCGGTACGGTCCCTGAGGCCCAGGCGCGCGATGAGCTCGTCGATCCACGCCGTCTCGGCCGCCGTCGGGGTCCGGCCGTCGAGGTCGAAGGGAAGAAGGATGTTCCCGCGCACGTCGAGCGTCGGCACGAGGTTGAAGCTCTGGAACACGAAACCGACCTCCCGCCTGCGGAGCACGGTGAGCTCGTCGTCGCCGAGGCCGGTGATCTCGGTCGAGCCGATCCACGCACGCCCCGAGCTGGCCGAGTCCAGCCCCGCGGCGATGTGCATGAGCGTGGACTTCCCCGACCCACTCGGACCCATGACGGCGGTGAACTGTCCGGCCGCGAAGGAGAGCGTGACCGCATCGAGCGCGGTGACCCTCGCCTGCTCCGATCCGTAGTGCTTGCTGAGCTGTTCGACGCGCGCAATGGCGCGGAGGGGTTGTGACATGCTCCGAGCGTAGGAACGCGGGGCCGTGTGCCGCGTCCTGCAGCGGAGCCACCCGGTGTCAGCCGTGAGACCGAGCTTCCGTCCGGCGGGCTCCACCGCGGGGACACTCGCACCGGTGGCGACGCGTCGTGTGACGAGTCGGCACCGTCTCGGGCGGCCGCTCCGTCGCGCAGCGAACCGGTCTGGTCGTCACGCGGACGGCAAAGGGCTACCGCACGCGCGGCCGTTGCGGCTCGCGGCCGAGCCGCGCCGGCCACCAGATCACGCGACCGAGGTCATAGCCGAGCGCGGGGACGAGCAGCGAGCGCACGAGCACCGTGTCCAGGAGCACGCCGAACGCGACGATGAACGAGAGTTGCACGAGGAACATGATCGGGATCACGCTGAGCGCGGCGAAGGTCGCGGCAAGCACCAGACCCGCCGAGGTGATCACTCCTCCCGTGATGGACAGCCCCCGCAGGATGCCCGGTCTCGTGCCGTGCAGCGCCGACTCCTCCCGCACCCGCGTCATCAGGAAGATGTTGTAGTCCACGCCGAGCGCCACGAGGAAGACGAAGCCGAACAGCGGCACGGTCGCGTCGGCGCCACTGAAGCCGATCACGTTGGTGAAGACGATCGCCGAGACTCCCATCGTCGCGGCGTAGGAGAGCACGACCGTCGCCATCAGCAGAACCGGCGCCACCACCGACCGCAGCAACAGCATGAGGATCACCAGGATCACGACGAGCACGATCGGGATGATCGTGACCAGGTCGCGCTGGGCGGTGACGTTCGTGTCGTACGCGATCGCCGTGCTGCCGCCGACGACGGTGTCCGGCTGGATCGCGTGCACGGCGTCGCGGATCTGGACGATCTGCTCCTCCGCCCGCTCGGAGTCGGGCTCCACGGTGAGCGTGGCCGACAGCAGAACCCTGCCGTCGACGACGAGCGGCGGCTGCCCGCCGACCGCGGGCCCTCCCCCGTCGGCGATGGCCGTCACGGTCGAGATGTCCGGCTGATCGGCGACCGCCGCGGACACCTCGTCCGCGCTCGACTCGTCGACGACGATGTACACGGGGCTCCCCGCCCCGGCGTCGAAGTGCTCGCCGAGCATCGTCTCGCCCGCCGCCGCGTCCGAGCCGCCGAGCACCAGCTCGCTCTGCGGGACGCCATCCGCGCGCAGCTGCCCGAGACCGAGGCACGCGACCGCCAGCAGGAGGACGCAGCTCACCCAGACGACCCGCGGACGCCGGGAGACCACAGTTCCGACCCGGCGCCACAGGCCACGCTGGCCCTCGAGCCCGGTCTCGACGGTGACGGCCGCGTTCTCACCGGTCGTGCGCGGGCCGACGGGCCAGAACGCGACCCTCCCGAGGAGGAACAGAACGGCGGGGAGGAAGCTGAGGGCGGCCAGGACAGCGCACACAATGCCCGCGGCGCCGATCGGTCCGAGCGCCCGGTTGGAGGACAGGTCCGAGAACAGCAGGCACAGCAGGGCCACCGCGACGGTGGCGCCCGAGGCCACGATCGGCTCGACCGCGCCCCTCCACGCGCCCCGGATCGCGGCCGACCTGTCGCTGCCCTCGGCGATCTCATCCCTGAAGCGAGAGACGAATAGGAGGGCGTAGTCGGTCGTCGCCCCGATGACGAGGATCGACAGGATCCCCTGGCTCTGCCCGTTCAGGGCGATCACGTCCGCGGCGGCGAGCAGGTAGACGACGAGGATCGCGGCGCAGAGTGCGAAGACGCTGGTCAACAGCACCGCGAACGGCAGGATCACGGAGCGATACACCAGCAGCAGGATGACGAAGACGGCGCCGAGAGCGACCGCGAGAAGAATCCCGTCGATTCCGCCGAACGCGTCCGACAGGTCGGCACTGAACCCCGCGCCTCCGGTGACGTGACCGGTGAGCGCGGTGCCCTCGACCGCCTCGGCGAGGGCTGCACGGAGCTCCGCGACCACCGTCTTGATCGTCTCGTCGGACCCGATGGGCACGATGAACTGGGCCGCGAGCCCGTCCGCGGACGGCACGGGCCCGACGACGGCTCCATCGACGCCGTCCACCCGTTCCGCCGCCGCGGCGAAGCGCGTCAGCGCGTCCCTGTCGGCGTCGTCGAGCGCGCCGTGTGCGCTCACCACGACGATGGCGGGGATGCTGTCGGTCCCGAGGAACTCCCCCTGCGCCTCCCTGGCCTCCGTCGCCTCAGCGCTGGAGGGCAGGAACGCCGCCGGATCGTTGTCGCTGACACTGCTGAGCTTGCCGAAGGTGGGGCCACCGATGCCGGCGAGCACGAGCCAGATCAGCACGATGCCCACCCCGGCGAGGACGCGCGGCCAGATCCGCGCTCGGCCGTGCGTCGCGCGGATCGTGCCGGGTCGGCTGTGCGTCATCATGCTCTCCCACTAATAGTTCGATGGTGGAAGCATATCCGGGCGATAGCATGTCAGCACACGGCGGAGCAGAATCGGGAGTGCATCGTGGCGGCGACGGACGGGGAGATCGCGCGCGCACTGCAGCGCCTGGTCGTCGAGACGCAACGCCACGTCGCCCACCTTGCCGGAGCACACGGCATGCACCCGACCGACCTCAGCGCCATCGGAGCCATCCTCGAGGGCTCGACCGACGGCGGACCGCTCACCCCCGGCGAGCTCAGCCGGCGCCTCGAACTGAGCGCACCGGCCACCAGCGCTGTGATCAACCGCCTGGTCGGCAACTCCCACGTCGAACGCCACCGCAACGACGACGACCGACGCAGCACGACGCTGCAGGCGACCGAGACGGCGACGGCGGTCGGCGGCGCACTGTTCGCACCGCTCGCACGAGGCATCGCCGGGACACTCGACGGGCTCGACGATGACGAACGGGCCGTGATCCTGCGCTTTCTCGACGACTCGATCGCCGCGGTCGCGCGGATAGACGCCGAGCTCGACGGCGGCGGCACCGGCTGAGGGCCCCGCACGCTGACGACTGCTCACCAGCGACGCGGATTGGGAGCCCGACGAACGACGGCGCTAAAGCGGGAGGGACTGCACAGCCCGGTCGGCCTCGTCGACGATGGCGGTCATCGCCCGCGCCGCGGCCTCGCCGTCGCGTCTGGTGATGGCGTGTGCGACCTCCTGGTGCAGACGCAGCGCTGTCTCGTCCGCCGTCTGCGGCATGAGCTCCTGCTCTGTCCTCCCGACGAGGACCTCTTCGATCACGGCGGTGAGACCGGCGAACATCGAGTTCCCTGAGGCGCGGAGGAGCGTCGCATGGAACCGCACGTCCGCCGCGAGGTAGTCGGCACCGTTCGCCCTGTCGGCATGCGTCACCATGTCCTGGACGGCGGCACCGAGGGCCGCGCGCGCGACCCCGTCTGCGGTCGACGCCGCCAGTCGCGCCGCGGCCGGCTCGACGGCCGCACGGAGCTCGCTCAGCTCGTGCAGCTGGACGAGCCGTCCCGCCCCGCGCAGCCGCCAGCGCACGATCTCCGGCGCGAATGCCATCCAGTCGGTGCTCGGCCGGATCGTGATGCCGGACTTGCGCCTGACGCTCACCATGCCGAGCGACTCGAGGACACGGACCGCCTCGCGGACCGCCGTGCGACTGGCTCCGAGCTCCTCGCCCCAGTCGGCGGCGACCAGTCGTTCGCCCGCCGGCACCTGGCCGCTGACGATGCGCTCGCCGAGGCGGTCGAGGATCGTGTCGTGCACCTTCACCGCAGCAGGGGTCGTGCGCCGCGGTACAGAGGTCATGCTCCCCATTATGGCGTCGGCCGCGACACTCACCGTCAGCCCGGCCGTGGCGGCGCGGAGCCTGCGCCGGAGAACACCGTGGTCGACAAGCGTCGAAGAATATGTACGATGTATTGACGAGACTCGGACACCAGCCCGCCAGACCAAGGAAGCTCATGGCCATCATCACCATCGCCGTCCCGGCAGATCCCCGGATGCCCGCCCGCGCGCCGCGGCACCCCCTCCCCGCACGGGCCGCCGCCTCCGTCCGCCCGTGACGCCGACGCCAGCCAACGAACCCGCACCACGAAGAACAGGAACACCGATGTCCCTCCACTCCAGCACCCCCGTCCTCATCGTCATGGGCGTCTCCGGCAGCGGCAAGTCAACGCTCGCGAGCGGGTTGTCGACGACCCTCGGCTGGGACTTCCTCGAGGGGGACGAGGTCCACCCGGCTGCGAACGTGGCCAAGATGGCCGCCGGCACGCCGCTCACCGACGAGGACCGCTGGCCCTGGCTGCGGTCGATCCGCCGCTGGATCGACGAGCACCAGGCCGCGGGCACGCCCGGCGTCGTGACGTGCTCCTCGCTCAAGCGCAGCTATAGGGACGTGCTCGCGGCGAACGGCGTCGTGTTCGTGCACCCCACCGGGGATGAGCGCATCATCGCCACGCGCATGGCCGCTCGCACGGGGCACTACATGCCGGCCTCGCTGCTCGCCTCCCAGCTGGCCACTCTCGAGCCGCTGCAGCCGGACGAGAACGCCATCGCGGTCGACGTGTCGTTGAGCCCCGCCGAACAGCTCGCCTTCACCCTCGACCACCTCGCCGCCCACGGCGTCGCCGTCCCGCTGGACCCGGAGGGTGCGTCCGGCACCGCCTCCGGAACGCCCGCTGCCGTCTGAGACTGGCCACCTCGCCCGCGTGATACGGGTCGCCGCAGCCGCGGCGGCCCGTGCCCGAGAGAACGCGAAGGCCCCGACCGTCACACAGACGGCCGGGGCCTTCACTCTGGTGCCCCTGGAGGGACTCGAACCCCCAACCAACTCCTTAGGACGGAGGTGCTCTTCCATTGAGCTACAGAGGCAGGTGGATTCAGTCTACTGAAGTCGGCACGGGCGCGCACACCGACCCACCGCGCGGCACCTCCGCCGCGGCGACGCCGAATCAGGCCGCGACGGACGGCATGAGATAGGCGTCCCACTCCGGTCGAATCCGCTCGGCCCCGCGGACGGCCCAGCTCGGGCCGTACGGCATCTTGGGCGTGACCCTCAGCTGCCAATTCATCTCGGCGGGAGTCTTCGATCCCTTCACGTTGTTGCACCGACCGCAGCAGGCGACCAGGTTCTCCCAGCTGTCGGCGCCACCGCGCGAGCGCGGCAGGATGTGGTCGATCGTCGCCGCGGCCTTGCCGCAGTAGCCGCAGCGGTTTCCGTCGCGGCGCAGCACTCCGCGACGCGACACCGGCACCCTCCGCGACATCGGAACCCGCACGTACCGGGTGAGCACGATCACCACGGGGCGATCGAACGCGTCCGATGCCGCGACGACCGGGTCCTCCGGATCGGTCTCCACGGCGACGGCCTTGCCGTCCATCACCAGCACGAGGGCCCTGCGGAAGGACACCACGGCGAGGGGCTCGTAGCCCGCGTTCAGCACGAGTGTGCGCATCAGATCGTCTCTCCTTCGAACAGCCAAGCGGCTTCCCGGTATTCGATGTCGGAACCGTCAGCCGCCCTCAGGGCACAGAAAAGGCGCTGTCCATGACGGACAGCGCCTCACCAGCCCACACTGCGCGCGGGGCTATGCGCCGTTGCGAACGCACGACACCGCTACCTGAGTGCACCCTGGTTCGGGTGCTCGCGGATATTCGTGACATGCGTCGCGGCAGCCTTTCGGTTGTTTGCGATCACTGTAACCCACGAACGCCGCGATCCCTAGGGATCGCGGCGTTCGTCACGCGGTGTTCACGACGGCTGTCTAGCCGATCGGCAGGCGCACGGCGTGGTAGTCCTGGTACATGCCGCCGATGCGAAGCGGGACACCGGGCTGCGAGGCGTGCAGGATCTGCCCGTTGCCGGCGTAGAAGCCGATGTGACCCGGAGCGACGAGCAGGTCGCCGGGAACGGCCTCGGACAGCGGAATGGTCGTCCCCATCGCGCCCTGGGCGGTCGACGAGTGCGGCAGGCTCACGCCGAACTTGGCGTAGACGTACTTGACGAAGCCCGAGCAGTCGAAGCCGGCCGGGGTGGCGCCGCCGAAGACGTAGGGCACACCCTGGTACTTCAGTGCCTCGGCGAAGAGCTGGCTCTGGTAGCTGGTGTCGTCGTTGAGGGCGACGGTGTTCTCCGTGTCGGAGGCGAGGACCGTGGCCGACTCGTACTCCGTCTCCGCGGTCTCCTGCTCGGCGGCGGCCTCGGCGCGACGCTCAGCGGCGGCGTCGGCCTCTTCCTGGGCGGCCGTGGCGGCGAGCTCTTCGCGCGTCGTGGCGGAGTAGGTGTCGACGTCGACCTCCTGCGCCTCGACGTCACCGCTCACGGACAGCGTCTGCGTGCCGCTCTCCTTGAGGGTCTGGACGAGCGATGCGCCGACCTGACTGTCCTCGGGGCTGTTGAACGCGGCGACAGCGGGCAGCCCGACGGTCGCGACGAGACCGGGAACCACGAGGGCGAGGATCGCGGTCGAGCGAATCCGCCGCGTCGTCTTCGTCGGACCGGTGCGGCGGGCCTTCGTCGCCGTCGGGGCGACGGCGGTCGTGCTCTCGTGCGGACGGGACACGCTGCGCGAGTGCGCCAGCGGCCGCAGGCTCCGACGGGTGGGAAGAACGTCGCCGTGAGTGTTCGGGTTCACGTCGGTTGAGTCGTTCTTCGACTCGTGGTTGCTTTCGACCAAGACAGGTACCTCCGCGCCTCTGCGACACACGTCGCCTCGTCACAACAAAAGTTGGTGGGTCACCCCCGGGGAGACGAGCGCGAAGCGCCCCGGGCGGGGTCCTGTGGCCGGGTTCTGCCGTTGGACTGGTAACACCCTACGCGAAGGTCACGGAAATGTCACGGCAGCCGTGATCGTGCGTGTGAGCGTGTTGCGACGATCGAACGGAAACGGGGGCGGCCACCGTGGTGACCACCCCCGAAACCCGCGTGATGACGCTAAATCGAATCGACGTAGATGTGTCCAGCGACCTCAACGGGAAGCTCGAGGCCGTCGCCGAAACCTTCAACCCGGACCCGAACGTACGACCCGTTCGAGCTGAACACGCCGACGTTCCCCGGCACGATCCCCGCCTGCTTGAGCTGCAGCAGGAGCTCCGGCTCGACCTGCACGGGCTCGCTCAGACGCCGGATGGTCGCCGTCACATCACTGTCCGCCTCGCGGACCAGCGGAACGATGTTCGTGACCCCTGCGGCGAATGCACCCGCCGGCACGTCGCCGAGCTCGTCGAGTCCGGGGATCGGGTTCCCGTAGGGCGACTCGGTGGGGTGATCGAGCATGGTGATGAGCTTGCGCTCGACCTGCTCGCTCATCACGTGCTCCCAGCGGCAGGCCTCCTCGTGCACGAACTCCCACTCGAGACCGATGACGTCGCTGAGCAGCCGCTCGGCGAGCCGGTGCTTGCGCATGACGTGGACGGCCTTGCGACGGCCGGCCTCGGTGAGCTCGAGATGCCTGTCGCCCGAGACGACGACGAGCCCGTCGCGCTCCATCCGCCCGACGGTCTGCGAGACCGTGGGACCGGAGTGGCCCAGCCGCTCGGAGATGCGCGCCCTCAGCGGCACGATGCTCTCCTCCTCCAGCTCCAGGATGGTGCGGAGGTACATCTCAGTTGTGTCAATCAGATCTGTCATCGAGCTTCTCCCCAGGACTGTACCCAATGCCCCCACCCTATCTGCCGGGCGGGATGCGGCCGAACCGGCGCACTACAATCGTGTCATGCCGCAGATCGCCATTCCCTCAGAGCTCCTGCCCGCCGACGGCCGCTTCGGTTGCGGACCGTCCAAGATCCGTCCCGCCCAGCTCGACGCCCTGCTCACGGCCGCGCCGCTGCTGGGGACAAGCCACCGCCAGGCCCCCGTCAAGAACCTGGTGGGCGACGTCCGTTCCGGCCTGTCGACGCTCTTCTCACTTCCCGACGGCTACGAGGTCCTCCTCGGCAACGGCGGGTCGACGGCGTTCTGGGACTCGGCGGCGTTCTCGCTGATCGAGCGGCGAGCGCAGAACGTGGCGTTCGGTGAGTTCGGCCAGAAGTTCGCCTCCGCCGCCGCGGCTCCGTGGCTCAACGCCCCCGACGTCCGATCGGCTCCGGGGGGATCGCTCGCCCTGCCCGAAGCGCTCGAGGGCGTCGACGTCTATGCCTGGCCGCACAACGAGACCTCGACGGGGGTCATGGCCCCGGTGCGCCGTGTCCACGGCGACGACGGAGCGCTGACCGTCATCGACGCGACCAGCGCCGCCGGCGGAGCCCTCGTCGACCCGGCGGAGGCCGACGTCTACTACTTCGCGCCGCAGAAGAACTTCGGCTCAGACGGCGGGCTGTGGCTGGCCTTCGTCTCCCCCGCGGCGATCGAGCGGATCGAGCGGATCGCCGCGAGCGGGCGCTACATCCCCGAGTTCCTCAGCCTGGCGAATGTCGTCAGCAACTCGCGCCTCAACCAGACCCTGAACACGCCTGCGCTCACGACTCTCGTCCTGCTCCGCGACCAGATCGACTGGATCAACGGCAACGGCGGTCTGGAGTGGGCGGCGTCGCGCACCGCCGAGTCCTCGGGGCATCTGTACGAGTGGGCACGGCAGCACAGCCTGGCCACCCCCTTCGTCACCGACGCCTCGGCCCGATCGCAGGTGGTCGCGACGATCGACTTCTCCGACGAGGTCGACGCGAAGCTGCTCGCCTCAACGCTGCGTGCGAACGGCATCGTCGATACCGAGCCGTACCGCAAGCTGGGCCGCAACCAGCTGCGCATCGCGACCTTCACCTCGATCGATCCGGACGACGTCCGCACGTTGACCGGGGCGATCGACTACGTCCTGTCCCACATGCAGGGCTGAGACGAGCCCGGCCGCGCAACGGCAGACGACGGGGCCCGGGTGATGATCGTCACCCGGGCCCCGTCGTCTGCGCGAAGGCGTACCCATACGAGCACTCGCGCTCCTACTCCTCCCGCGCACGCCACGACGCCGCCAAGCCGTGCAGCTGTCGCGTCAGCCGCGTCCCCTGCGCTGCCAGAAGCGGCGGCGACGCGGCTTGGAGCGTCCCTGGTTCGCCGAATCATCGCCGTCGTCTCCGGCAGGCACGATGTCGTCGGAGCTGAACTGATCGTCCGAGTCGGCCGTCGCCGCATGCTCGTCGCTGTCGGCGGAGCGCCGGCCCTCCGCCGCACGCTCGGATCGAGGGCGTCCCGCGGAACGCCGTGAACGTGCGCCTCCTGTGTCCCCCCGTCCGTCGACGGAGTCGTCTGGCTGGCTCACGACGTCGCGGTCGTCCGCGTCGACGGCGTCCACACCGTCGTCGTCGGCCAGTTCCAGGGCGTCATCCAGGTCGTCCTCGTCGAGCGCGTCAACATCATCGGCGTCATCCGCGTCCGCGTCATCCGCGTCGTCATCGGTGTCTCCGTCAGCGAGCCCCGCGGCGGCACGCGCCTCGGCCTCGGCCTTCTGCTGTGCCTTGTACTCGGCCAGGCGCTCCGACCAGGGCAGCCACTGCGGTGCCAGCAGGGAGCCATCGCCCGGGAGCAGCTCGACCTCGAGCACGGTCGTCGGGCTCGAGTCATCGACTCGCGCGACCGCCACGGTCCAGGACCAGTCCGGGTAGCCGGGACGGGTGCAGGCGAAACGAAGAAGCCCGGTGATGGGGTCGAGCGCCTCGATCCCTGTCAGTGAGCCAACGTCGCTCCGGGCCGTGACCTCAGCCAGTGCGTCGCGTGCCAGGGGCTCCGCCGCCGTCAGCACACCGTCCGCGAGACGCGGTCCGTTCTCAACAGGCGCGTCCTTGGCTCCGCCGGCCTCCGCCGGCGTTGCGGCCTCGACGACGTCATCCGTGGTGGCCGGCTCGACGTTCAGCTCCCCGGCGTCAGGCATCGAGCTCATCCGCGACACGTCGGAGCAGCGCAGCGACCTTTCGAGCATGGGAACCCTCGGGGTAGTGCCCCTTTCTCAACGACGATCCGACACCGTCGAGCAGCTTGACGAGGTCCTCGACGATGACGGCCATGTCGTCGGCCGACTTGCGCTTCAGCTTGGCGAGACTCGGCGGCGCGTCGATGATGCGCGCGGAGAGCGCCTGCGGCCCCCGCTTGCCGTCGGCGACCCCGAACTCGATGCGGGTGCCCGGCTTCACGCTGCTCACGCCAGAGGGGAGTGCCGACGCGTGCAGGAACACCTCCGAGCCGTCGTCACCACTGACGAAGCCGAAGCCCTTGTCTTCGTCGAAGAATTTGACCTTGCCGGTAGGCATTGTGACCCTCATCTGCTCTGTGCGCCGATGGATCGGCGCGTAACGCTCAGCCCCGTCAGGGGGCAGCGGGGGGACTCCCCCGTTCCACCAGTCTACGGCCAGCGGAGTCGGCAGCGGGAGCGCGCGGTACGCTGGACGGGTGCCCTCGACCACCGACTCCCAGCCCAGCAGGTTCGAGCGAATCCTCGCCTTCATGCTCGCCGGCCTGATGTTCGCCTCCGTCGCGGCGATCCTTGCCGTCCTCATCGCGCAGGCCTCCGGCGTCAGCAGTGCCGCGTTCGGCACGGGAATCTGGCCGGTCATCGCGTTCCTCCCCTACGTCGGGTTGCCCCTGGCGATCATCGCGCTCATCGTTCTGACGGTTGTCGGCCTGGTCAGGCGTGCCGCCCAGAATCGTGACACCGCCAGAGGGGGCGACTGACGATTCCACGCATGGACAGGCAGCAGGACATCCGTGACCTCGCCGCACAGCTGGGCGCCCTGGGCACCGAGGCGTTCTCCGCACTGCTGGCGTCACGCGGGCTCACCGACAAATCCAGGATTGAGGACCTGTTCGATCTCGCCGAGTGGCTGCTCGACCCGGCCGAGGTGAGCTCCCGCCTCCGCCGTCTCGGACGACCGCAGCTCGCGGCGGTGCTCAGGCTCTCCTCCGGAACGAACGCCGAACGCGACAGCTCAGGAACGGGGGCAGCCGATTCCCTCCCTGTCGAGGACGACCCCTCACTCATCGGCCTCATCGTCACGGGTCGCGACGGGCTCCGGCTGTCCGCTGCGCTCGAGCCGGAGCTGAACTCCCTCGATGCCGCGTCAAGCATCGCGGCCGCTGCCCCCGACCGGTGTCCCCTGACGGACGAGGAGGAGTCCGTCGCGGTCCAGCGAGCAGTCACGACCGTCGGCGCGATGCACGAGGTCCTCCGGGCCGTCGGCGCGTCGCCACTCCGGCTCACCGCCTCCGGGCGCGTCGCCGCGAGCGAGGTCAAACGGGTGGCCGCCGCCGCGGCAGAGGAGCACGACACCGTCGAATCGCTCCTGCACCTCGCGGCAATCGCGGGGCTGACGAGGCAAAGCACCACCCGTTCCGTCGCCCCCGCGGGTGCCGCATGGCTCGACTCGAGCCTCGGAACGCGTTGGTCGGTCCTCGCCGACGCGCTCGCGCGTCGCGGCGGCGGCATGTTCACGGAGCTCGTCTCCGCCGGCGCCGGGACACCGGTGCGGGAGTACGGGCGCTGGCTCACCCCGCTGAACGGCGGTAACGACCCGATTCCGCCGGACGACCTCGCCGCCGCCGAGGCCCTCGGACTCGCCGAGGACGGACGACTGACCGCGCTCGGCGTCGCGCTCGGCACGGACCCTGCGGTCGCCGTCGGCGCGGTCCTCGCTGCCGCGCCCCCGACCGTCGAAGCCGTGTACCTCCAGCAGGACCTCAGCGTCATCGCCCCCGGCACCCTTCGAGCCGACCTCGATGCCCGGCTCCGACAGCTCAGCGACGTCGAGTCCCGTGCCGAGGCGAACAGCTACCGCTTCACCCCGGAGAGCATCGAGCGCGCGCTGCTCGCGGGGGACCGCGCCTCGGACGTCCTCGAGTTCCTGGAGCGGATCTCACTGACGGGCATCCCGCAGTCGCTGCGCTACCTCGTCGAGGACCAGGCGTCCCGCCTCGACCGCATCGTGGTCACCCCCGCCCCGGCGGGGGCGGGCAGCGTGGTCACGACCGACGACGAGCGGTTGGCCGCACAGCTCGCCGTCGACACGGAGCTCCGGCTTCTCGAACTCGCCCACGATGGCTCCCGCACCGTGCACAGCCCGTACCCGGCGGAGTTCGTCCACGCCTCCCTGCGCGACGCTCGCCATCCGGCCCGTCTGGCGGCGGCGGGCTCCCCCGAGCCCCCCGCTGACGCCTCGGGCACGGGTCGCGGCGACGGTCCGTCCCCGACGGCGGCTCCCGCACCCGACCGTGCCACCGTCGCGTCGCAGCCGTTCGCTCTTCTGCTGTCGCGGCTTCTCGCCGCCCGGCCAGACACTCCGGGGGATTTCGAGCAGCTCTGGGCACGGCGGCTCCTGACGACGGCGGTCAGGGAGCGGGGCACCGTCCGCGTGAGGATCCGCCGCAGCGACGGCACCGAGCGCGAAGCACAGCTGGAGCCGACGGGCGTGAGCCAGGAGCGGCTTCGCGCGCGGGACAGGGAGAACGACACCGAGCGCACGCTCCCGCTGAGCGCCATCGTCGAGGTCACCGCTGACGTGTGACGCGTCCGACGCAACGGGGTAGAATCGTCAGCTATGTCCGACGGCCCCCTCATCGTTCAAAGCGACCGCACCGTGCTGCTCGAGGTCGCGCACCCCGACGCCTCCGACGCGCGCCACGAGCTGGCGACCTTCGCGGAGCTGGAGCGTGCGCCCGAGCACATCCACAGCTACCGCATCACCCGCCTGGGACTGTGGAACGCCCGCGCGGCCGGCCATACCGCGGCCGAGATGCTTGCCACCCTTGACAGGTACTCCAAGTTCCCGGTCCCGCAGGCGGTGGCACTCGGCATCCGTGAGACGGTCGAACGGTACGGGCGCCTGGTCATCAGTCGCGACGACGAGGGCCAGCTCGTCCTCGGCTGCACCGATCGCGCCGTCCTCACCGAGGTGGCCAGCGCCAAGAAGATCGCCCCTCTGCTCGTCGAGCGCATCGCCGACGACCGCTACCTGATCGCCCCCTGGGCCAGGGGCGAGCTGAAGCAGCAGCTGGTGAAGCTGGGATGGCCCGCGGAGGACCTTGCCGGCTATACGCCCGGCACGCCGCACGAGATCCGGCTCGAGACCGACGACTGGTCCCTCCGCCCCTACCAGCAGAAGGCGATCGACGGCTTCTTCACCGGCGGCTCCGGCGTCGTCGTCCTGCCCTGCGGCGCGGGAAAGACCCTCGTCGGCGCCGGCGCGATGGCCGAGGCGTCGACGAACACACTCATCCTCGTCACGAACACGGTGTCCGCGCGACAGTGGCGCTCCGAGCTGCTGCGGCGGACCAGCCTCACCGAGGAGGAGATCGGCGAGTACTCCGGCGAGACGAAGGAGATCAAGCCGGTCACCATCGCGACCTATCAGATCCTGACCGCCAAGCGACGGGGCGAGTACGCCCACCTGGCGCTGCTCGACGCACTCGACTGGGGCCTGGTCGTCTACGACGAGGTCCACCTGCTGCCGGCGCCGGTCTTCAAGCTGACCGCGGAACTGCAGGCGCGCCGACGCCTGGGGCTGACAGCCACGCTCGTGCGCGAGGACGGCAGGGAGGGCGACGTCTTCAGCTTGATCGGTCCGAAGCGGTTCGACGCTCCGTGGCGTGAGATCGAGGCGCAGGGGTTCATCTCCCCCGCCGAGTGTTTCGAGGTCAGGGTCGACCTGCCCTATGACGACCGTCTCGCATACGCCGCGGCCGGCGACGACGAGCGCTATCGCCTCGCGGCGACGGCACCGGCGAAGCTCGACGCGGTCCGTGACATCATCTCCCGGCACCCGGGCGAGCAGATCCTGGTGATCGCGCAGTACCTCGACCAGATCGAGAAGTTGTCGACCGGTCTCGGCGCACCACAGCTCACCGGGGCGACGCCGAACGCCGAGAGGGAGCGGCTGTTCCAGGCGTTCAGGGACGGCGAGGAGCGCATCCTGGTGGTGTCGAAGGTCGCCAACTTCTCCGTCGATCTTCCCGAGGCGTCGGTGGCGATCCAGGTGTCCGGGTCGTTCGGCTCCCGCCAGGAGGAGGCTCAGCGGCTGGGGCGGCTTCTCCGTCCGAAGAACTCGGGGCACACGGCGAGCTTTTACTCCCTGGTGGCCCGCGACACCGTCGACCAGGACTTTGCCCAGAACCGTCAACGTTTCCTCGCGGAGCAGGGCTACGCCTACACGATCCTCGACGCCGCGCCCCTGACCGCATAGCTGACATCCAACTCGCGTCCAGACTCCACCCAGGAAGCATGCAGATACTGAACGCATGACCGGACCACGCATTCTCATCGTCGACGACGAGCCCAATATCCGCGACCTGCTCACCACCAGCCTCCGCTTCGCCGGCTTCGCGGTGCGCGCCGTCAGCAACGGCGCACAGGCGATCTCCGCCGTGCTCGAGGAGGAGCCCGACCTGATCATCCTCGACGTGATGCTCCCGGACATGAACGGATTCGGCGTCACCAAGCGCCTCCGCTCCGCCGGGTACACGGCTCCGATCCTTTTCCTCACCGCCAAGGACGACACCGAGGACAAGATCACCGGCCTGACGGTCGGCGGCGACGACTACGTGACCAAGCCGTTCAGCCTCGACGAGATCGTCGCCAGGATCAAGGCGATCCTCCGCCGAACGATGCAGGACGACGAGGAGGCGGTCATCAAGGCCGGCGAGCTCACCATGGACCAGGACACCCACGAGGTGTTCGTCGGCGAGACCCCCGTCGAGCTCAGCCCGACCGAGTTCAAACTGCTGCGCTACCTCATGCTCAACCCGAACAGGGTGCTGTCGAAGGCACAGATCCTCGACCACGTCTGGGAGTACGACTTCAACGGTGACGCCGGTATCGTTGAGAGCTACATCTCCTACCTGCGACGCAAGCTCGATCAGCACTCGAGCGAGCCGCTCATCCAGACCAAGCGCGGGTTCGGCTACATGCTCAAGACAGGGAAGGCCGCCTAAGCGCACGATGAACGACACGGTCAGCCGGTGGTGGGCCTCGGTCTCCCTCCGCTCGAAGATCACCGGCGTGACCGTTCTCGTTCTCACCTTCGGACTGCTCCTGGCCGGCGTGGGAACGGTCACGATGCTCAAGCCCATCCTCGAGAACCAGGTCGAGGACGCCCTCATCAACACGGCGCAGGGCGACAACTCCCAGCTCATGCAGGTCACGCGCGACGACGACGGCGAGCTCAGCTACAACGTCCAGGAGCAAGAGGAGTTCGTCGCCCTCTACGACCGTACGGGCGGGTTGCTCGGGACGAACTGGTCCGACACCCCCTCGGAGTTCAAGCCGGCGATCCCCGAGACGCTGAGCGAGAGCGAGCTCGGCGACTACAGCGGCTACCCGCACGAGATGGCGAGCGTGTCGGGAACACTCGACTACCGTGCCTACATCGTCCCCGTGACCATCGAACCGGGCGGCGAGGCCTTCGGCTACGCGCTCTTCGCGACGAGCATGCGGTCGACGGAGACCATCATCGCGATGTATCTCACCATCTTCTTCGGCCTGGGCACGGGCGTCATCGTCGTCGGTGCACTGATCACCCGGCTGCTCGTCACTTCGACGTTCCGCCCGCTGCGCGACGTCGAGGACACTGCCGCCGCCTTCGCCGAGGGCGACTTCAACCAGCGGCTCCCCCCGGTCTCGACGCCGAACACCGAGGTCGGGCGGCTGAACCGCTCGCTCAACATGATGCTGTCGCGCATCGACAGCGCCTTCGCCGACAGGGCCAGGACGATCGAGCAGATGCGCCGCTTCGTCGGCGACGCCAGTCACGAGCTGAGGACGCCGCTGGTGACGGTGCGCGGGTACGCCGAGCTGTACCGCATGGGGGCGCTGGCCACCGATGACGACATCGCCCAGGCAATGGAGCGCATCGAGAAGGAGGCGATCCGAATGGGTCTGCTCGTCGAGGACCTCCTGGAGCTCGCCCGTCTCGACGAGACGAAGCCGCTCACACTCGCGCCGGTCAACCTCAGCGACATCGCCGGGGATGCCGCGATGGATGCCAGGGCTGCGTCCCCCGGCCGAAGCGTCACCGTCGTCGTCGACGACGACGGGGATCACCCCGAGCCCCCCGCTCAT
>NZ_FUKR01000004.1 GCF_900163835.1 Mycetocola reblochoni REB411
GGCTGGGGCAGCGGGGCGGCGCTGATGACGAGGGGGTCGTCGAGCTCGCCCCACGGGACATCGGTCCGCGTGACCACGGTGCTGATGCGCACGTCGTCGCCGAAGCGGCGCAGCAGGCCGTCGACGATCCCCGTGTACAGGTCGAGATAGCCCGGGGCGATCACGGTGATCGGCAGTCGCGCGTCGGCGCCGAGGCTCCGGTTGAGCTGCGCGCCCAGGTGGAGGGCGATGTAGGCGATCTCGTCGTCGCCGACGGTGATGCCCGTCGCGTCGGCGATCGCGCCGCTCAGCCTGACCGCGACGTCGTAGATCATCGGGTAGCTCGTCTTCATCGTCGCGGCGAGCGGGTTGCGGCCGGGGGAGGCGTCGGCCGAGCGCTCGACGAGGTTGGCGACGTGCGCGGTGAGGCGCCGGAGGAAGCCGGGGTCGGCGAGGTCGAGGCCGTACTCGCGACCGAGTGAGGCGACGATCGCGCCGACCGTGTCGGCGAGCGTGCCGGGGAGGGCATCGGCGGTGTCCGCGTCCCCTGCGGTGCCCTCCGCCGTGACGGCCCTGGTGCTGAGCACCCGGGCGAGGTGGTCGACATCGGCGGGGGGAAGCTCGATGCCGAGTTCGTCCCTGATCAGGGCGCCGACGTCGATCCGTCCGACGAGGGCCGGTGTCGGCTGCGGGTCCGGCGTCACCTGCTGGCCTGGCGCCACCGGCGGCACCGATGACTCCGGAGACGGCGGTGCCACGGGCGGTGTGCGCGTCACCGGAGCGGCGGTGGGGGCCGATCGCGAATCGGCGCCCCCTGCCCGGTCGGCGGCCACGGCGAGATGCAGGAGGAAGTCGTCGAGGCCGTACTCGTTGATCCGGTGCTCGACCGCGTCGACGCCGGCGAGGATCGCGGTCTTCACCTTCGCGAGCGCGGAACGGTCGACGCTGCCGAGGGCGGAGTCGAGCGGCGCCTCGCCCGTGACGCTCTCGGCGCGGAACAGCTCGAGCAAAGCCAGGCGCTGGGCGTGCTCCGGTCCGGCCAGACGCACCCGCGACCCGCTCCGCTCGAGGCGGAGGCCGGTGTTCTCCAGGCGCTGGCGCACCCGTGCCAGGTCGGCCTCCATGGTGGACCCGCTGAGGTGCTCGGTCAGGGCCCTGTCGGCGACGTCGACGCCGGCGGCGTCCCTGAGCAGGTCGCGGAGCAGCCGGGTGGCCCTGTGCTCGGGCGAGACGTCGCCCGTCGGTGCCGCTGTCGGTGCCGCGGCCGTCGACCTCAGCCGGTAGCCCGCGGCCCCCGACTCGATGCCGTGGCCGTCGTCGTCCCGCAGCGACTGGACGTAGCCACGGACGCTCCGGGTGCTGACGCCGAGGGCGTCGGCGATCGAGGCGGCGGGCAGCCAGGTCCCCGCCTCCGTCAGGAGGGTGAGTACCTGCGCGCGACGAGAGCGGGCCATCGCCGTGCCTCCCATCCGCGCCACGGGGTCGCATGATCGTTCGTGGACGCGCGAGGTGCGCCCTGCCCCGCCGTCGATCCCGGGGAGCCCACAGGGAAGTCAACCACGTCGAGCCGGGCGAACGGTGGACGCTCCGAGCCGGCTTCCTGCCCGGCGGAAGCGAAACGGGTGGCCCCCCGGGTCCGCCGGGAGCACACTGGCAGGACCAGAGAACCCTGAGGATGCCATCGATGAAGATCTCCGTGCTGTGCGCTGCCGGCGCCTCGAGCACCTTCGCTGCGCTGCACCTGCGCCGCGAGGCCGCCGCACGGGGACTGGCCGCCACCATCACGGTGAGCACCCTGCCCGCCGTGCTGCTCCGGCCCGACGACAGCGACGTCATCCTGCTCGGAGCGCACCTCAGCGGTGAGCGTGACCGGGTGAGGCTGGCGGCGCCGGACGCTCGGGTCGTGCAACTCGGCACGACCATCACCGACCGCGCGCAGGCGGCCGCGGTTCTCGACAGCATCACCGCAGAGCACGACACAGCACGGGGCGGCACCGCCCCACAGAACGAAGGACACAGACAATGACGACGACGTCAGAGAGCGCGGGGAAGACCCGCGGACTCCGCACCGGAGTGCAGAAGGTCGGCACGTTCCTCTCCGGAATGGTCATGCCGAACATCGCCGCGTTCATCGCGTGGGGACTCATCACCGCCCTGTTCATCCCGGAGGGCTACCTTCCGAACGAGCAGATCAGCTCGATGGTCGCACCGATGCTGTACTTCCTTCTCCCGCTGCTGATCGCCAGCACGGGCGGGCGCATCATCCACGGCGCCCGCGGCTCCGTCGTGGCCACCATCGCGACGACGGGCGTCATCATGTCGTCGATCGGCGACCCGATGTTCGACGGCGGCAGCCCGATGTTCCTCGGTGCGATGGTCATGGCCCCGCTCGCGGCGTGGCTGATGAAGCAGCTCGACCGGCTGTGGGACGGCAAGGTCAAGGCCGGCTTCGAGATGCTGGTCAACAACTTCTCCGCGGGCATCTTCGGGGCCATCATGGCGGTCGTCGGCTTCTTCGCGGTCGGCCCCGTCATCCGCACGATCACCGACTGGCTGGGCGCCGGCGTCAACGCCCTGCTCGACGCCGGCCTGCTGCCGCTGGCGAGCATCATCGTCGAGCCGGCGAAGGTGCTCTTCCTCAACAACGCGATCAATCACGGCGTCCTCACCCCGCTGGCGTCGAGCCAGGCCGCCGAGCAGGGTCGCTCGCTGCTGTACCTGGTCGAGGCCAACCCCGGACCCGGTCTGGGCATGCTCATCGCCTTCACCGTCTTCGGCCTCGGCGCGGCGCGCGCGACGGCGCCGGGCGCGATCGTCATCCAGTTCCTCGGCGGCATCCACGAGATCTACTTCCCGTACGTGCTGGCCAAGCCGGTCCTTCTCCTCGGCCTCATCGCCGGTGGCGCGACGGGTATCGCCACGAACGTGATCTTCGGCTCCGGCCTGTCCGGGGCCGCGTCCCCCGGCTCGATCATCGCCGTCCTGACGATGACCGCCCCCGGAAGCCACCTCGGCGTGATCCTGTCCGTGGTGCTCTCCGCCCTCGTGTCGTTCCTCGTCTGCGGCGCGATCCTGGCCGCCAGCCGCAAGCGCGACCTGGCCTCCGGCAACGCCGGTGACCTCAGCGCCGCCGTCGCCGCCACCTCGGCGAACAAGGGCAAGGAGTCGAGCGTGCTCGGCACGCTGAACACCTCGGCCGCCGCACCGGCCGGCGCACCGGCCGCCGGCGTGGTCGCCGAGCCCGCCGTCGACCGCGCCGAGGCGCACCGCCGGGTCGAGAAGGTCATCTTCGCCTGCGACGCCGGGATGGGCTCCAGCGCGATGGGAGCCTCCGTGCTGCGCAACATGGTCACGAAGGCAGGGATCGAGGGGGTGAGCGTGACCAACGCGGCCATCGCCAACCTCGACGGCACCGCCGACCTGATCGTCACGCAGCGCGAGCTCACCGACAGGGCCAGGCAGAAGGACCCGACGGCCCAGCACGTGTCCGTCGACAACTTCATGAACTCGCCGCGCTACACCGAGATCGTGGAGCAGCTGCGCGCCCAGGGCTGAGCCGGCCCCGCCGTCGCGCGGGCTCCGACCGCCGTCAACCGTCCACACAAGGAGAAGCACATGTCAGGAAACGTCCTCACCCGCGACCGCGTCCGCATCGTCACGGGGCCAAGCGACAGGGACAGCGCGATCCGCGCGGCCGGGGCCCAGCTCGTCGAGGCCGGAGCGGTGACCCCGCCCTACGTCGAGGCGATGCTGCAGCGCGAGGCCACCGTCTCGACGTTCATGGGCAACGGCCTGGCGATCCCGCACGGCACGAACGAGGCGAAGGACGAGGTGCGCAGCTCGGCGCTCTCGGTGACCCGCTACGAGACGCCGATCGACTGGGCCGGCGAGCCGGTCAGCTTCGTCATCGGGATCGCGGGAGCCGACGGCGGGCACCTCGAGCTGCTCAGCGGCATCGCCATCCTGTTCTCGGAGGAGGACAGCGTCCAGGCGCTCCGCGACGCGCCGGACGAGGACGCGCTGTTCGCGCTGTTCGACGGGATCGGCGCCTGATGCTCGCCGTCCACTTCGGTGCGGGCAACATCGGCCGCGGATTCATCGGCCTTCTGCTGGCCGAGGCCGGCTACGAGGTCGTCTTCGCCGACGTCAACGCGGACATGGTCGACACGATCAACCGGCTGGGCGGATACGCCGTCCACGAGGTCGGCCAGGGCGCCCGCGAGCACAGCGTCACGGGGGTGCGTGCGGTCAACTCCGTCACCCAGGGGGAGGAACTCGTCGAGCTCATCGCCCGCGCGGACGTGGTCACGACCGCCGTGGGGCCGAGCATCCTTCCGCGCATCGCGCCGGCGATCGCCGCGGGGATCCTCGCGCGTCCCGCCGACGCGGCACCGGTCTGGGTGATGGCCTGCGAGAACGCGGTCGGTGCCAGCGCCCAGCTGGCCGAGGCCGTCGCCGTCGAGGCGGGCGACAGGGCCGACGAGGTCGCCCGCCGCTCCGTGTTCGCGAACACGGCCGTCGACAGGATCGTGCCGGCCCAGGACCCGGACGGCGCCGACGTCACCGTCGAGGCGTTCCACGAGTGGACGATCGAGCGCGGCGACCGCACGGACGCGCCCGAGATCCCCGGCGCCCACCCGGTGGACGCCCTCGGACCGTACATCGAGCGCAAGCTGTTCACGGTGAACACCGGTCACGCGACCGTCGCGTACCTCGGCTACGCCGCGGGTGTGGAGTCCATCGCCGACGCGATCGCCGTGCCGGAGATCGCCGCGCGCGTCGAGGCGGTGCTCGCCGAGACCAGCGCACTCCTGATCGCCGAGCACGGCTTCGGGGCGGAGGCGCTCGGGGACTATCGGGCCACCGTCCTGCAGCGCTTCGCGAACAGGGCGTTACCGGACACGACCGTGCGTGTGGGCAGGGCGCCGCTGCGCAAGCTCGGTGCGGGGGAGCGCTTCATCGCCCCCGCACGCCGGCTCGCGGACCACGGCATCGAGCCGACCGCGCTGCTGTCGATCGTGCCGGCCGTGCTGGCGTTCGACCCCGCGGGCGACGACGAGGTCGAGCAGCTGCGGCGGATCAGGGCCGAGCTCACTCCGGAGGCAGCGGTGACCCGCGTCACCGGGGTGGCCGAGGGCGAGCCGCTCTACGCGGCCCTCGTCGATGCCTTCCGCCGTGCCGACGAGGCGGACCTCCCCGCCGACTGAGCCGTCCGGCCGGGTCCCGGCCGGAACACACCCGCACTCCCGTCGGCCTTCATCAGGGGGACGTCACCGGAGGGGAGTGCGTTCGCGGGCATCGCCCGCGTGCACTGGGGCGCCTGCGGATCGCGGGCGCCCCAGCCGCGTCCGCGGCGGCGTGCTCGCCGTGCCGCGCACGCACCGTCGACGCTCGACACCGAGCGACCGGGGCGACACGCGAGCTGGCGCGAGCGGGCATTGTGGCATAAGATCATTCTTTGGTGCTTTATGCGCGCTTCCGGCGCGTCGTCTTCGGGCGTCCGGCACCGTTCCCCATCAACCGCACGACCAGTGCGACCGACAACTTGTGACAGTGAGGCAATGGCCAAAAAAGACGGCGTCATCGAAATCGAGGGCCAGGTGACCGAGGCTCTGCCCAACGCGATGTTCCGCGTTGAGCTGACCAACGGACACAAGGTCCTGGCAACCATCTCCGGAAAGATGCGGCAGCACTACATCCGTATTCTGCCCGAGGACCGCGTGATCGTGGAGCTCAGCCCCTACGACCTCACGCGCGGGCGCATCGTCTACCGCTACAAGTAATCGGTCGTCTGTAAGTAACGGCCGCGACCACCACGGTGGCGGTACGAGGACAGCGAAAAGAGAAGAACCATGAAGGTCAACCCCAGCGTCAAGAAGATCTGTGACAAGTGCCAGGTCGTCCGCCGCCACGGCCGCGTTCTCATCATCTGTGAGAACCCGCGCCACAAGCAGCGCCAGGGCTAAGCCGTCGCCGCGTCACGCGGCAACGGACAACGCAACACAACACAACCAGGCAGTTCCATCTGATCCGGCGGGAGACCGTCGGATGGACACCTCGGGTCGGAGGCCCGGGCACCGGAACTGCTCCACACCTCCATTACTCCTAGGAGAGCCACCATGGCACGTCTTGCAGGCGTTGACATTCCGCGCGACAAGCGCGTGGAAGTCGCACTGACGTACATCTACGGTGTTGGACGCACTCGGGCCCTGAAGACCCTTGCGGACACCGGCATCGACGGAAACATCCGCGTGAAGGACCTCAGCGACGAGCAGCTCGTCGCCCTCCGCGACTACATCGAGGGCAACTACAAGGTCGAGGGTGACCTTCGCCGCGAGGTCGCGGCCGACATCCGCCGCAAGGTCGAGATCGGCTCGTACGAGGGCATCCGCCACCGTCGCGGCCTGCCCGTCCGCGGTCAGCGGACCAAGACCAACGCGCGTACCCGCAAGGGCCCCAAGCGCACCGTCGCCGGCAAGAAGAAGGCGCGCTAGCCCTTCGGCAGCCCGCCCGCCGTTCAGGATTCAGGAGAAATAAATGGCTTCACCGAAGTCGGCTGTCCGTAAGCCGCGTAAGAAGGACAAGAAGAACGTCGCCGCCGGCCACGCTCACATCAAGTCCACGTTCAACAACACGATCGTCTCGATCACCGACACGACCGGTGCCGTGATCAGCTGGGCCTCCTCGGGTGGCGTCGGCTTCAAGGGCTCGCGCAAGTCGACCCCGTACGCCGCTCAGCAGGCCGCCGAGGCCGCAGCCAAGGGCGCGCAGGACCACGGCATGAAGAAGGTCGACGTCTTCGTCAAGGGGCCGGGTTCCGGCCGCGAGACCGCGATCCGCTCCCTCCAGGCCGCCGGCCTCGAGGTCGGGTCGATCACCGACGTGACGCCCCAGGCGCACAACGGTGCTCGTCCCCCCAAGCGCCGTCGCGTGTGATTCGTCCCCGGTCGGCCGGGTGCCCGGTTCCTGAGTGAACCGGGCACCCGGCCATCCGGGTTGCAACTCCATACCTCGCCATCGCAAGTGTCATATGGCGGACACTTAGCCGAAAGGAATCAACAGTGCTCATTGCACAGCGTCCCACGCTTACCGAGGAAACACTCTCCGAGAACCGCAGCCGCTTCGTCATCGAGCCGCTGGAGCCGGGCTTCGGGTACACCCTCGGCAACTCGATGCGTCGCACCCTGCTGTCGTCGATCCCGGGCGCGGCCGTGACCAGCGTCCGCTTCGACGGCGTGCTGCACGAGTTCAGCACCATCCCCGGTGTGAAGGAGGATGTCACCGAGATCATCCTCAACATCAAGGGCCTCGTCGTCTCGAGCGAGCACGACGAGCCGATCACCGCGTACCTGCGCAAGACCGGTGCCGGTCAGGTGACCGCAGCCGACATCTCCGCTCCGGCGGGCGTCGAGGTGCACAACCCCGAGCTGGTCATCGCGACGCTCAACGACGCGGCCAAGTTCGAGGTCGAGCTGACCATCGAGCGCGGCCGTGGCTACGTGTCGGCGACCCAGAACCGGAACGAGTTCAGCGAGTCGGGTCAGATCCCCGTCGACTCGATCTACTCGCCCGTGCTCAAGGTCACCTACCGTGTCGAGGCCACCCGTGCCGGTGAGCGTACCGACTTCGACCGCCTCGTGGTCGACGTCGAGACGAAGCCGGCCATCTCGCCGCGCGACGCGATCGCCTCCGCCGGTTCGACCCTCGTCGAGCTCTTCGGTCTCGCCAAGGAGCTCAACAACCAGGCCGAGGGCATCGAGATCGGCCCCGCGCCGGTCGAGGCCCAGCTGCCGGGCGAGCTCTCGATCCCGATCGAGGACCTCGACCTGTCGGTGCGTTCCTACAACTGCCTCAAGCGCGAGGGCATCAACACGGTGTCCGAGCTCGTCGCCCTGAGCGAGACGCAGCTGATGAACATCCGCAACTTCGGCCAGAAGTCGGTGGACGAGGTCCGCGACAAGCTCGTCGAGATGGGACTGTCCCTCAAGGACGCCGTCCCCGGCTTCGACGGCGCGCACTTCTACACCGGAATCGACGAGCAGAACTCCTGAGTTCGGCCCGATCGTTCGACCTTTTCTAATCCTGGAGATACACAACAATGCCTCAGCCCACTAAGGGTCCCCGCCTCGGAGGCGGACCGGCGCACGAGCGTCTGCTTCTGGCCAACCTCTCGGCCGCGCTGTTCACCCACAAGTCGATCAAGACGACCGAGACGAAGGCGAAGCGCCTCCGTCCCGTCGCCGAGCGCCTGATCACCTTCGCTAAGCGCGGCGACCTGCACGCGCGCCGCAAGGTGCTCGGCATCATCGGTGACAAGTCGGTCGTGCACGAGCTCTTCACGGAGATCGCGCCCCAGGTGGCCGACCGTCAGGGCGGCTACACCCGCATCACGAAGATCGGCAACCGCAAGGGCGACAACGCCCCCATGGCTGTCATCGAGCTGGTTCTCGAGCCCGTGACCCCCAAGGTCAAGGCAGCCAAGAAGACGGCCGCTCCGGTCGTCGACGAGGCTCCCGTCGAGGAGACCCCGGCCGAGGAGACCGTCGTCGAGGAGGCTCCCGTCGAGGAGGCCACCGAGGCGGAGGCCCCCGCCGAGGACGCCAAGTAGCCTCGGCAGCACTGCCGCTCGGCGGGCCCGTCACCCTCGTGGTGACGGGCCCGCCGAGCTTGTTGTCAATGGCAGGCGTCGGGTCGTCCGGACGCCCGCCCGGTCGCGCCGCGTGCGGGTACTGTTGACACCATGCCCTCGCAGACCCGCACACTTTCCGAGCGCCTGGGACCCGTTCCCGAGCCCGTCCGTCCCTCCCACCCCGGCATCGCGGAGTGGAGGTCAGCGACCGCCGCCGACGTGGACGCCGTGGTGGGGGCTCTGACCGCGATGGCGGTGACGGACAGCCCCGAGCACCTGCCCAGCGCAGGGCACGTTGCCGAGGAGCTGGCGCTCAGCCACATCGACCTCGCCGTCGACAGCGTCCTCGGCTTCGACGCCGCCGGTGTGCTGGTCGCCTACGGGCTCGTCGCCCTCGACCCCGGCGCCGATACGCGAGCGCAGTCGTACCTCTCCGGTGGCGTCATCCCGGAAGCCCGCGGGCGGGGGATCGGCAGGGAGCTGCTGCGCTGGCAGCTGGAGCGCTCGCGGCAGCAGCTGGCAACCGTGACCGCGGACGTGCCGGGCTGGAGCATGCTGTTCTGCCCCGAGGGCAACGCCTCCGCCCCCGCGCTGTTCGCCCGCGTCGGTGCCCCGCTCACGCGCTACTTCGTCGGCATGCACCGTGACGTCGCAAAGCCGATCGACAGGGTCGAGCCCAGGGCGGCCGAGGACGGGCTCCGTATCGTCCCCTTCGAGCCGGCGCTGGCCGACTCCGCGCGGCGGTCCCGCAACGACTCGTTCCGCGACCACTGGGGATCCCAGCCGACTCTCCCGGAGGAGTGGAGCGTCATGGTCGACGCCCCGGCGTTCCGCTACGACCTCTCGCGTGTGGCGGTCGTCGGCGAGGGCGATGACCGGCGGGTCGTGGGCTTCGGGCTCGTCGAGCTCAACGAGCAGGACTGGGAGGCTCAGGGCTACACGAGCGCGTACATCGACTACATCGGTGTCTCGCGCGAGGCGAGGGGCCGACGCGTCGCCCCGGCGATCATCGGGGAGGTGCTCACCGCCATCCGCGACGCGGGCTACCAGCAGGCCCTGCTCGACGTCGACTCCGCGAGCCCGACCGGCGCCGATGAGCTGTACGGCCGGTGGGGCTTCGTCGCGGGAACGCGCGAGCTGGCTTTCGTCAGGGAGTACTGACGCGTCTCGCCGCGTCCGACGCTGGGTAGCATGAACGGGTGACCGAGCCCGCAGCATCCGACCCCGCTCCGCAGCGTCTCCGCCTCGACCTCGCCTACGACGGCACCGCGTTCTCCGGCTGGGCGGCACAACCGGGCAAGCGCACCGTGCAGGGGGTCCTCGAGGCGGCGGTGTCCCGCCTCTCCGGTGACCGGTTCGCGCCGGTCCGACTCGTCGTCGCGGGTAGGACGGACGCCGGGGTGCACGCGAGCGGGCAGGTCGCGCAGCTCGACCTGCCGGCCGACCACGCGCGCGCCCTGGTCCGCGGGCGCGGGAGACGCGGCTCCGGTGAGCCGGCGGAAGCGCTGCACCGGGCGCTCAACGGCGTGCTGGGCCGGAACAGCGACGTGGTCGTGCGCTCCGTCGTCCCCGCGCCCGAGGGCTTCGACGCCCGATTCTCCGCGCTCTGGCGGCGCTACCGCTACCGCATCGCCGACAGGGGGAGCGCCCGCGATCCGCTGCAGAGGCACAGGACCCACTGGCACGGCCGGGCACTCGACGACGCGGCGCTCGATGGTGCGGCGCGCGCCACGGTCGGCCTGCACGACTTCCTCACCTTCTGCAAGCCGAGGGAGGGGGCGACGACGATCCGCACCCTGCAGGACTTCCGCTGGGAGCGCGACGGGGACGGCGTGCTCGTCGCCGAGCTCCGGGCTGACGCTTTCTGCCACTCGATGGTCCGTTCCCTCGTCGGCGGTGTCGTCGCCGTGGGTGAGGGGGGTCGGACGCTCGACGAGCTGCGCGACGCGCTCGCCGTTCCCGCACGGCGCCAGTTCGCCTCCGCCATGCCCGCGCGAGGGCTCGACCTGGTCGAGGTGGGCTACCCCGACGACGATGAGCTGCGCGCCAGGGCCGAGCTGACCAGGGCCAGGCGCACCCTGTCCGGGCCGGTGCACGCCGACCCCCGCCGGTGACCGTGCATCGGCGCGACGTTTGCCAGGGGTCCGATCATCGCGTAACCTAGATTCTTGGTGTGCCGGCTCCCGTGGCCGGACCCCGTGGTTGAGCCCTCCACCTCACGGCGTTCCATTCGGAACTCCGGCCGGAGCGGGATTCACGAACGTCCAACCTACGATCAAGAAAGCAGCACTACTGTGACGCGCACTTACTCCCCGAAGGCCGCTGATGTCCAGCACGACTGGCTCGTCATCGACGCAGAGGACGTCGTCCTCGGCCGTCTGGCCAGCCACGCGGCGGCCCTGCTCCGCGGCAAGCACAAGCCGACCTTCGCCCCGCACATGGACATGGGTGACTTCGTCATCATCGTCAACGCCGACAAGGTCGCGCTGACCGGCCAGAAGGCCGCGCAGAAGGTCGCCTACCGTCACTCGGGCTACCCGGGCGGCCTCAAGGCTGTCGGCTACGCCGAGCTGCTGGAGAAGAACCCGGTCCGCGCCGTCGAGAAGGCCATCCGCGGCATGCTCCCCAAGAACAGCCTCGGCCGCGCCCAGCTGAAGAAGCTCAAGGTCTACACCGGTGGCGAGCACCCCCACGCCGCGCAGCAGCCGAAGACCTTCACCCTCGACCAGGTCGCCCAGTAAGCACCGGAACACAGACTTTAAGGATTATTGACGTGGCGAACATCGCAGACTCCATCGACCAGGCTCCGGAGAGCTACAGCACCCAGTCGAGCACCGAGGCGGCCGCTGCCGCTCCTCGCGTGGTCAACGTTCCGGGCGCAGCCGTCGGCCGCCGCAAGCAGGCCATCGCCCGCGTGCGGCTCGTCCCCGGCTCCGGCACCTTCTCGGTCAACGGCCGTGAACTGGCCAACTACTTCCCCAACAAGCTGCACCAGCAGCTGATCACCGACCCCTTCACGCTCCTCGAGCTGAACGGCAGCTACGACGTGATCGCCCGCATCTCCGGCGGTGGCCCCTCGGGTCAGGCCGGCGCGCTGCGCCTGGCGATCGCTCGTGCGCTCAACGAGATCGACCGCGAGAACAACCGTCCCGCCCTCAAGAAGGCCGGCTTCCTCACCCGTGACGCGCGCGTCATCGAGCGCAAGAAGGCCGGTCTCAAGAAGGCCCGCAAGGCGTCGCAGTTCTCGAAGCGCTGATCCGGGGTATCACCCCATGGGTCGTCTGTTTGGTACCGACGGTGTTCGCGGCCTCGCGAACGGCGTCCTGACGGCGGACCTCGCCCTCGGCCTCGCCCAAGCCACCGCAGTGGTGCTTGGGCGGGGCCGTCGTGCTGAGGAGCGCCGTGCGCGCGGGGTGCGCCCCGTCGCCGTCCTCGCACGGGACCCCCGTGTCTCGGGCGAGTTCCTCGGGGCCGCGGTCGCCGCGGGCCTGGCCTCGAGCGGCGTCGACGTGCTCGACGCCGGTGTCATCCCCACGCCGGCCGCGGCGTTCCTCGTCGCGGACATCAAGGCCGACTTCGGCGTGATGATCTCCGCGTCGCACAACCCGGCCGCCGACAACGGCATCAAGATCTTCGCCTTCGGCGGGCGCAAGCTGCCCGACGAGGTCGAGGAGCGCATCGAGGCGTTCCTCGGTGCCGAGCACCTCCTGCCGACAGGGGCTGACGTCGGACGCATCCGCCGCTTCTCCGACGCGGAGGACCGCTACGTCCTCCACCTGCTGTCCACGCTCCCGCACAGGGATCTCTCGGGGCTGCACGTCGTCCTCGACTGCGCCAACGGCGCCGCCTCCGGGCTCGCGCCGGACGCCTTCAAGGACGCGGGCGCCGAGGTCACGGTCATCGGCAACGAGCCGGACGGTCTCAACATCAACGAGGGCGTCGGGTCGACGCACCTGGAGCCGCTGCAGCGCGCCGTCGTCGACCTCGGGGCGGACATCGGGATCGCCCACGACGGCGACGCGGACCGCTGCCTCGCCGTCGACGCCAGCGGCGCCGTCGTGGACGGCGACCAGATCATGGCGATCCTCGCCGTCGCGATGAAGGAGCGGGGCCAGCTGGCGAAGGACACGCTCGTCGCCACGGTGATGAGCAACCTGGGCCTCGGCCTGGCGATGGCCGAGCACGGCATCACGCTGGTGCAGACGGGCGTCGGCGACCGCTACGTGCTCGAGGGCATGGCCGCGGGCGGCTTCTCGCTCGGAGGGGAGCAGTCGGGTCACGTCATCATGAGCGACTTCGCGACGACGGGCGACGGCCCGCTGACGGGACTGCACCTGGTGGCGGAGATGGCGCGGACGGGCAAGACCCTGGCCGAGCTGGCCTCGGTGATGACGGTCTACCCGCAGCGCCTGATCAACGTCAGGGGTGTGGAGCGCGAGCTGCTCGACGCCGACGAGGTGATCGCGGCGACCGTGGCGACGGTCGAGGCGGAGCTCGGCGACTCCGGTCGGGTGCTGCTGCGTCCGAGCGGCACCGAGCCTCTGGTGCGCGTCATGGTCGAGGCGGAGACGGAGGAGACGGCGACACTGCACGCCGAGGCCCTCGCCGCCGTGGTGAAGGAGCGGCTCTCCGTCGGCTGAGGCCGACGCGCAGCAGGACACGGCCCGGGCGGCCTCGGGGGAGACATCCCTCGCGGCCGTCCGGCGTTCGTGGCGCCATCCACGGCGGTGGCGTGTCGCCGCCGGCGCTAGGCGGCGACACGGCCGTCCTCGAGCCGCACCACCCGCTCGGCCGAGGTGATCACGGCGGCGTCGTGGGTCGTCTGTACGACGGTCACCCCCGCACCGGACAGGGCGGTGACGGTGGTGGCGATGAGGCCGCGCGAGTGCTCGTCCATGGACGATGTGGGCTCGTCCAGCAGGAGCAGCTCCGGCTCCTGGCAGAGAGCGCGCGCGACGAGGGCGCGCTGACGCTGCCCTCCGGAGAGCGCATCGACGTCCCTGTCGGCGAGCGGCGCTATCTCAAGGGCCGTCATCGCCCGGGCGACGGCGTCGATGTCGTCGCCGCGCAGGCGACGCCACGGGCCGGTGTGCGCCCAGCGCCCCATCGACACGAGTCCGCGCACGGTGAGCGGCAGGCCAGCGGGGACCTGGCTGTGCTGGGGAACGAGGGCGACGGCCCGGCCGCGAGCACGGCGGGAAGGCGGCCGAGGTCGCCGGACTCGGGCCGCATCCCTCCCGAGAGGACGTCGAGTAGCGTGGACTTGCCCGCTCCGTTGCCACCGACGATGACGGTGCTGCTCCCGCCGGCCAGGGCGAGGTCGACGGAGTGGATCCCTCGGCCTCCACGGTGGGTGGCGGTCACGTCGCGGAGCACGATCGGGTCGGACGGGGGGAGGGGGGCGATGTGGAACATGTCCTCGATTTTATAGTGAGAATCATTATCATGTAGTGTGAACGCGTGCTCGACGACCTCCTCGCCCCGCTTCAGCTCGCCTTCATGCAGCGCGCGCTGATCGGGGGGATCCTCGCCGCCGCCATCTGCGCCGTCGCCGGAACCTGGGTGATCGTGCGCGGACTGGCATTCCTCGGCGAGGCGCTCTCGCACGGCATGCTGCCGGGCGTGGCGATCGCCGGCCTGCTGGGCTGGCCGCCGATGGTCGGCGCGGCCGCCAGCGCCGCCGTGATGGGGGCGGGCGTGAGCGCGCTCTCGCGGCGCGGACGGCTGTCCGGCGACACGGCGATCGGCCTGCTGTTCGCCGGCATGCTCGCCCTCGGCGTCATCATCGTGTCCCACTCGCAGAGCTTCGCCACCGACCTCACCGCGATCCTCTTCGGCGACGTCCTCGCCATCCGCATGGCCGACCTCGTGGCACTCGCCGGCGGCGTGATCGTCACCGTCGCGCTCGCGGCGATCGGCCACAGGGCGTTCCTCGCGCTCAGCGTCGACGACCGGATCGCCGGGACCCTCGGCCTCGCGCCGCGCTGGGCGGAGGCGGGGCTCATCGCCCTCGTCGCGGTGGCGGTCGTCTCCGCGGCGCAGGCCGTGGGCACGCTCCTGGTCGTCGCACTGCTGCTCGGTCCGGCGGCCGCCGCCCGCCGCCGTGCACGCAGTGTGACCGCCACCATGGCCGGCGCGGCCGTCATCGGGACGGCGTCCGTCGTCGTCGGCCTGCTCGTGTCCTGGCAAGCGGGCACGGCGGCGGGAGCCTCGATCGCGATCGTCGCCGTCGGCGCGTACCCGATCGCCCTCATCCTCACCCCTCGGCGCTCGCGCGCCGCCGCCGTCGGGCCGGTCGCCCGACTCCCCATCCCGGAAGGAACCACGTGACGCGATCGCGCACACTTCCCCTCGTCCTCGGCCTGTTGACCGTCCCCCTCCTCGCCGGGTGCTCCACGACCACCGGCGGCGAGCCGTCCGGCTCGGCATCGTCCACCGCATCCGACGCCCCCGGGCACGGCTACGTCGCTGGGGCCGAGGAGCTCAGCGAACCGCAGACGGGGCTCGTCACCGTCGGCGACGGCGGGGTCGCCCTCACCGACCTGGCCACCGAGGCGGTCGAGGACGTCACCGACGGCGCAGGGATCGCGTCGATCGGCTCCGACGGGCGGTTCGTCGTGCTCGGTCGCGACGGCGGCACGGAGATCGTCGACAGCGGCGTCTGGACGGTGGACCACGGAGACCACCAGCACTACTACCGCGCCCCGGCGCGATCCGTCGGCACGCTCGAGCAGGAGGTGAGCTCGATCGCCTCCAGTGAGAGCGTCGTCGTCCTGCGCTCCGCGGGAACCGGTCAGGTGACGCTGCTCGACCGGGAGGCACTCGGCCGGGGCGAGATCGTGGAGACCGGGTCCATCCCCGGCACACCGGGGGAGGGGGCGGCCTACCCGCTCGACGGCGAGGTCGTCGTCGTCGAGCCGGTCGAGGACGACTCCGCCGACGCGCACCTGCTCCGCTACGGCGGCGACGGCACCGCCGTGGCCGAGGCCGTCACCTGCGACGCGCTCGGCGTCACCGCGCAGACCAGGGCGGGGATCGTCGTCGACTGCGCCGACGACGCGATCCGCGTGGGCGAGGGGGACGACGGGATCACGACCGAGCGTGTGGAGCGCCCCGAGGGCCCGCGCGCCTCGGCTGCGCTGGCGGGGAGGGCGCTGCGCCCGGTGCTGACGGCACCGGCGGGCGACGCCGGCTACTGGCAGGTCAACACCCGCACCGGTGAGTGGGAGCTCACCCGCACGGACACGGCGCTCGGCACGGTGGTCGGAGCGGACGACGACGCCGGGCACGTCCTCGCCGTCGACACGGCGGGCGCGCTCCACGTCTACACGGACGGCGAGCTGACCGCCACGGTCGAGGCCACCGCGGCCGAGGGGGCGCTCCCCGGCGCGCCCGGCCTCGTCGTGGACCGGTCCAGGGCCTATCTGCTCACCGGCGACGGTGTGGCAGAGATCGACTACGCCGACGACGCGCGGGTGTCCCGCGAGTTCGCCGTCGCCGGCGCCACGGCACTCGTCCAGGTGGGTGCCTGATGGGCGCCGTCGCGGCCCGCCGCACCACGACGACCCGGGCGACACGACGCGCACGGCGCCGTGGGGGCCCCCTGGCCGCCGGACTGGCGCTGCTGCTCCCCATCGGCCTCGCCGGCTGCTCGGCGGCGGGCACGGGCACGGCCGACGACGGCCCGGTCGTCGTGGTCAGCACCAACATCCTCGGCGACGTCGTCGAGGAGATCGTCGGGAGCCAGGCCGAGGTGGTCACCCTCATGAAGCCGGACGCCGACCCGCACTCCTTCGAGATCTCCGCGCAGGAGGCCGAGATGCTCGGCAACGCCGAGCTCGTCGTCAGCAACGGCCTCGGCCTCGAGGAGGGTCTCCAGCAGCACCTCGACCAGGCGGGGGCGGCCGGTGTGCCGGTCCTCGCCGCGGGCGACCACGTCGAGACCCTCGTGTACGGCGTCGAGGCCGGCGACAGCGAGGGCCAGCCCGACCCGCACTTCTGGACCGATCCGGCGCGCATGGACGACGCCGTCGTCGCGATCGCTGACGCCCTCGCAGCCGTGCCTGGCGTCGACGCCGCACGGCTCGAGGAGGACACCGCGGCCTACCGCGCTCAGCTCGCCGACCTCGACGAGGAGATGACCGCCGCCTTCGGCCGGATCGACGAGGACCGCAAGGCGCTCGTGACGAACCACCACGTGTTCGCCTACCTCGCCGAGCGCTACGGGTTCCGCGTGCTCGGTGCCGTCCTGCCGAGCGGGACCACGCTCGCCGCGCCGAGCGCCTCGGACCTCGCCGGGCTGGCGGCGACCATCAGGGAGGCCGGCGTCCCGACCATCTTCGCCGACTCCTCGCAGCCGGACCGCCTCGTCCAGGTGCTCGCCGAGGAGGCGGGGATCGACGTCCAGGTCGTCAGCCTGTTCACCGAGTCGCTCAGCGAGACCCAGCCGGGCGCGGCCAGCTACCTCGAGATGATGCACACGAACACCGAGCGGATCTCTGCGGGCCTCGGCGCGGACTGACCACTCCCACGCCCGCACCCGCACCCGCACCCGCACGACCACCCGTCCACACGGACCGTCCCACGACCCCACGCCCGCACCACAGGGCAGACCCGGGCGGCACAGCCGCCAGCACCGAGAAGAGAAAGAGAACGATGACATCACGCACCACCCGCACCCTCCTGGCCTCCACGGCCCTCGGGGCGCTCCTGCTCAGCGGCTGCAGCTCCGCCGCCCAGCCGGACGCGGCCTCGACCGACGCCGCCGCCGAGCCGGGCGGCCGCATCGCGCTGACCTACGACGGCGGCATCTACGTGCTCGACGCGACCAGCCTCGAGCAGCTCGCCGACCTGCCGCTCGAGGGGTTCAACCGGCTGAACCCTGCCGGGGACGGCCGTCACGCGATGATCACCACCACCGAGGGCTTCCGCGCCCTCGACACGGGATCGTGGACGGACGACTCCGGTTCGGCCCAGAGCGGCGAGCCCGCGATCACCGACATCCTCTTCCCCGCCGAGGCGGCCGGTCACGTGGTGCGCCACGGCGGCCGCACCGTGCTGTTCGCCGACGGCACGGGAGACATCACGCTGTTCGACTCGGAGGCCCTCCGCGACGTGGACAGCGCCGACGACGTCGACGCGACGATCGTGACCTCCGAGCACGCCCACCACGGTGTCGCGATCGAGCTCACCAACGGCACCCTGCTGTCCACGCTCGGCACGAGCGAGGAGCGCAGCGGCGTGCGCCTGCTCGACTCCGACCACGAGACCGAGCTGTCGCGCAGCGAGGACTGCCCCTCCGTGCACGGTGAGGGGACCGTGAAGGGCGAGATCGCGGTGTTCGGCTGCGAGAACGGGGCGCTCGTCGTCGAGGACGGCGCGTTCACCAAGCTCGACAGCCCGACCGACTACGGTCGCATCGGCAACCTGTACGTGTCGGAGGAGTCGCCCATCGCCTTCGGCGACTACAACTCCGACCCCGACTCGGAGGGCTACCTGCTCACCGAGCTCGCCCGCATCGACACCGAGGCCGGGACGCTCGAGCGCATCGAGCTGCCCGAGGGCGTCAGCTACACCTGGCGCGGTGCAGCGCGCAGCGCCGACGGCGACCTGCTTCTGCTCGGCTCCGACGGCGCCCTGCACGTGGTCGACGAGGCGACCGGAGAGGTGACCGCCAGCCATGAGCTCTTCGGCGCATGGGAGAGCCCCAGCGAGTGGCAGGAGTCGCACCCCGGCCTGACCGTGCTCGACGGCGTCGCCTACGCGACCGACACGGCGACGAACACCGTCTACGCGGTCGACCCCTCCAGCGGTGAGGTCCTCGCGACCGCCGAGCTCGAGGGCACCCCGAACGAGCTGGTCGGCATCACCGGCTGAGCTCGAACAGAGACCCCGGACGGCCTGTGACATGGGGAGGCCCGTCCGGACACGCCGCGGCCGGGACCCGAGAGGGTCCCGGCCGCGGTGCTGCGCGTCGGCGCGTCGGCAGGTCAGGAGGAGGTCAGCGAGTCGACCCACTCCCTGTTGTCGGCGATCCACTCCGCGATGCGCCCGTCGTACTCCGCGGTCTCGTTGCCGACGATGAGGTGCTCCTCGAGTGAGGCGAGCGTGTCCATGTCGATGGTGAAGTCGCTCAGCCAGCCCGCAGCGACGGGGGCGTCGTCGGCGAAGCCCTCGCGCGAGAAGCTCGTCATGTCCTCGTCGCCGCCCATCGCGCCGAGCGGGTCCTCGAGGTTCTTCAGCTCGTAGCTGCTGTACGCCCAGTGCGGCTGCCAGAGCGTGACGACGATGTTGCGCCCCTCGGCCATCGCCCCGTCGAGCTCGGCGAGCATCGACGGCGACGACGAGACGAGGAACTCCATGTCCTCCAGGCCGTACTGGGGGATCGCCTTCTCCGTCGTCATCGCCGTCAGCCCGGCGCCGGGGTCGGTCCCGACCAGGCGGTTGTCGAACAGCTCGGCGTTGTCGGCGAGCTCCTCGAGCGAGTCGATCGGGGCGTCGGCGTTGACCGCGATGACGTTGCGGCCCTCGCGGTTCCAGACGCCGAGCTCGGTGATGTCGTCGCCGTACTCGTCGATGTAGGCCGCATGGGTGTTCGGCAGCCAGGAGTCCATGAAGACGTCGAAGTCGCCGCCGGCGAGGCCGGTGAACGCGGGCGCGATGTCGACGTACTCGAGGTCGACGTCGTAGCCCTTCTCCTCCAGGACCGCCTCCCAGAGCACGCTGACGGCGATGCCCTCGTCCCAGCCGTGGACGACGGCGATGGAGATGTCGGAGGCATCGCCGTTCTCCGTGGTGGACGTGGCCTGACCGCTGCACGCGGTCAGGGCGAGGGTTCCGGCGGCGATCGTCGCGATCGTCGCGGCAGGTCGGATTCTCATGGTGGTGGGTGATCCGTTTCTGGCCGCGCAGCGGCGGCCGTCGGGCGGCACCGCCGGTGTCGTTCAGGCGGTACCGCGGGGGTACTCAGTCCTGGACGGGTGAGGGACGTCAGGGCCGGGGCCTCGAACCGTTGAGGGATTGCCGGCTGCGATGCGGATGCGCTCGCGACGTGGTCACCGTACGCCTGTCCGTCGCGTCGACGGTCACTCGCGTCCGTGTCCGGCCTGGGATGGCCGGGACCAACGCTAGCAAGCCGGTCCTCGGCGGCTCCCCGCCCGAGGGGCGGGAGCCCCCTGCGGATCCCAGTGCCTGCGCGGGCGTCGCGGGGGCGTCGTCCACCACGGCCGCCCGGGCGCGTCGCGGTGTACCGTCTGCTCATGGACCACCACCCCGCGCAGCCTCGTCAGACCGCCCCCGCGCCCGCCGAGGCCGGGGGGAGAGGAGCCGTTTCCTCGCGGTCCGCCGCGGTCGCCGTGGCCGTGATCGGCGCGGTCGTGACGATCGGCTACGCCGCCCTCGGCCTCGCTCAGATCCTCGTGCTCAATCCGCTCGCGGCCGTTCCGGGGATGGAGCTGGATCAGATCAGAGCCGTCATGGCCACCAGAGGGGAGCGGATCGACGCCTGGCCGCCGGTCACGTTCGCGGTGGTCGGGGCCGGACTGGCGGTGGTCATCGTGGTGGCCACCCTGGCCGGACGGCCGAGGCCGACCACGGTGCTGCTGTTCGTCAGCCTCGGACTCGTCGGCGGCGCGCCCGCCTACTGGATCGCGTCCTTCGGCGCGGGCATGAGCCTCGCGGACGCCTTCGCGATCGGTGGAGGCGACGTGTCGCCGTGGGCGGTGCCGCTCTACGCCGTCAGCGCCGTCGCGCTCGTGACGGCGCTCGTCCTTCCCGTCGCTCGTGCCGCGCGCGGGAGGGCTCAGATCTTGCGGACGAGCACCGATCGCACCGTGTGATCGCTCGCCTTGCGCAGCACCAGGTCGGCGCGCGCCCTCGTCGGCAGCACGTTGGTGAGCAGGTTGGGCTCGTTGATCGTCGACCAGAATGAGCGGGCCCTGTCGCGTGCCTGCTCCTCGCTGAGGTCGGCGTAGACGCGGAAGTACGAGTTCGGGTTGGTGAAGGCGCCGCGCTGCAGGGCGATGAAGCGCTCCTCGTACCAGGTGGCGATGTCCGAGGTCCTGGCGTCGACGTAGATGCTGAAGTCGAACAGGTCGCTGAGCGCGAGGCGCCCGTCGCCGGTCGGCGGCTGCAGCACGTTGAGGCCCTCGACGATGAGCACGTCCGGGCGGCGTACGACGACGCTCGCGTCGGGCACGATGTCGTAGCTCAGGTGCGAGTAGAACGGGGCGCGCACCTCGGTTGCCCCGGACTTGACCTCCGACACGAAGCGCAGCAGCGCCCGCCGGTCATAGGATTCGGGGAAGCCCTTCTTCCCCATCAGGCCTCGCCGCTCCAGCTCGGCGTTCGGGTAGAGGAAGCCGTCGGTCGTGACCAGCTCGACGTGCGGAGTGCCCTGCCAGCGGGACAGCAGCTCCCGCAGCAGTCGCGCCACCGTCGACTTGCCGACCGCGACGGAGCCGGCCACGCCGATGACGAACGGCGTGCGCTCGCGGGAACTGCGCAGGAACCGCTCGGTGGCGGTGTTGAGGTGGACGGCGTTCTCGGCGTAGAGGCTGATGAACTTGGACAGCGGCAGGTAGACCTCCGCGACCTCCCGCATGTCCATGCGGTCGCCGAGACCGCGCAGCTGGACGATCTCCGTCTCGCGGAGCGGCTGCTCCAGCTCGGGCGCCAGCCCGGCCCAGTGGTCCCTGTCCACGTCGATGAACGGAGAGCGGTGGGAGCTCTGCGGCGCGCTCGCATCTGACATAGGCGTTCATCCTATTGCAGGTAGTGTTGACGCCATGTGTGGAATCGTCGGATACGTAGGACAGCGGGACAGCAGCGAGGTCCTGGTCGGGGGACTGACACGGCTCGAGTACAGGGGGTACGACTCCGCGGGCGTCGCCGTGATCGCCGAGGACGGCACCCTCGCCACGGCGAAGAAGGCGGGCAAGCTCTCGGCGCTGACGGCTGTCCTCGACGCCGCGCCCCTTCCCCGCTCGGGCACGGGCATCGGGCACACGCGCTGGGCCACGCACGGTGGACCGACCGACGTCAACGCCCACCCGCACCTCGGCGACAACGGTCGCCTCGCCCTGATCCACAACGGCATCATCGAGAACTTCCACGCGCTCAAGACCGAGCTGATCGAGGAGGGCTACGCCTTCCTCAGCGAGACCGACACGGAGGTCGCCGCGATCCTCATCGGCAAGGCGTACCGCGAGACGGGGTCGCTCACGGCGGCGTTCCGCCAGGTCGTGTCCCGGCTCGAGGGCGCGTTCACGCTTCTGGCCGTGCACGCGGACGAGCCGGACGTCGTCGTCGGCGCTCGTCGCAACTCCCCGTTGGTGATCGGCCTCGGCGAGGGCGAGAACTTCCTCGGCTCCGACGTCGCGGCCTTCGTGGCGTACACGCGCCGCGCGCTCGCCGTCGGCCAGGACCAGATCGTCACCATCACCCCGTCGAGCGTCGAGATCACCGACTTCGAGGGCAACCCGGTCGAGAACGCCGAATTTGACGTTCAGTGGGACGCGTCGGCGGCGGAGAAGGGCGGCTGGTCGTCCTTCATGGCCAAGGAGATCAACGAGGAGCCGGAGGCCGTGCTCAACACCACGCTCGGCCGCGTCCACGAGGGCGTCGTCGACATCGACGAGCTCGCCGGGCTCGACGAGCTGTTCGCGCGCATCGACCGAATCGTCGTCGTGGCGAGCGGCACCGCCGCCTACGCCGGGCAGGTCGGGAAGTACGCCGTCGAGCGCTGGGCGAGGGTTCCCGTCGAGGTGCAGCTCAGCCACGAGTTCCGCTACTCGGACCCGATCATCACGCCCGAGACCCTGGTCGTGTCGATCAGCCAGTCCGGCGAGACCATGGACACGCTGCTCGCCGTCAAGTACGCGGCGGAGCACGGGGCGAAGACCCTCTCGATCTGCAACACCCAGGGGGCGACCATCCCCCGGGAGTCCGACGCCGTGGTCTACACGCACGCCGGGCCCGAGGTCGCCGTGGCATCGACGAAGGCCTTCGTCGCGCAGATCACCGCCCTGTACCTGTTCGGCCTGCACCTGGCCCGGGTCCGCGGAACGCTCGACGCCGACGCCATCGCCGCCCAGACGGAGGAGCTGCTCGCCGTTCCGGCGAAGATCCGGCAGATCCTCGAGACGGAGACCGCCGAGGTCGCCCGTCTGGCGCACTGGATGGCCGACTCGAGGGCGATCCTCTTCCTCGGGCGGCACGTCGGGTACCCGATCGCGCTCGAGGGCGCGCTCAAGCTCAAGGAGCTCGCCTACATCCACGCCGAGGGCTTCGCCGCCGGTGAGCTCAAGCACGGCCCGATCGCGCTCATCGAGCCGGGGCAGCCGGTCTTCGTCGTCGTGCCGAGCCCCCGCGGCTCCGAGACGATGCACTCGAAGGTGGTCTCCAACATCCAGGAGATCAGGGCCAGGGGCGCGCGCGTCATCGCCATCGCCGAGACGGGCGACGTCGCGGTGCTGCCATTCGCCGACGAGGTCATCCGCATCCCGCTGGCCGCGCCGTTCTTCGAGCCGCTGCTCGCCGTGATCCCGCTGCAGGTGTTCGCGATGGAGCTGTCGTCGGCGAAGGGGCTCGACGTCGACCAGCCGCGCAACCTCGCCAAGTCCGTCACCGTCGAGTAGCCGGTCGGCATGATCGTGGGGATCGGGGTCGACGTCGTCGACCTGGCGCGCTTCGAGCGCGCCGTCACGCGTACCCCGCGGCTGGTGGCCCGGCTGTTCACGGCGGAGGAGCGGGGGCTGCCGCTGCGCTCGCTCGCCGGCCGCTTCGCCGCGAAGGAGGCGCTCATCAAGGCGCTCGGCGGTTCGGACGGCGTCCGCTGGCAGGAGATGACGGTGCGCAACGGCGTCCAGGGGGAGCCGGTGTTCGTGACGAGCGGGGAGACGGCCGGCCGCGTCCGCGGGCGCGGCATCACCCGGATCCACGTGTCCATGTCCCATGACGCCGGGGTGGCGACCGCCTTCGTGGTGGCGGAGGGAGAACGATGAACGGTTTCCGTGAGGTCGTGGTCGACCTCGACGCGATCGAGGCGAACACCCGGCGCATGGTCGAGGTGCTCGACGGGGCGGCGCTGATCGCCGTGGTCAAGGCCGACGGCTACGGCCACGGTGCGCTCCCCGCGGCGGAGGCCGCACTCCGCGGCGGGGCGGCGATGCTGGCCACGGCGGAGCTCGCCGAGGCGGAGCTGCTCCGTGACGCCGGGATCGACGCGCGGCTGCTCTGCTGGCTGCACGGCCCGGACACGCCGTTCGACCGCGCCGCCCGGCGTGGCATCGAGCTGGGCGTGTCCAGTGCCCGCCAGCTCGAGCGTGCGGCGGAGGCCGGCGCGACGGTGCACCTGAAGCTCGAGACGGGGCTCGGCCGCAACGGCATCGCGCCGGGGGACTGGCCGGGCGTGTTCGCGCGGGCGGCGCAGCTGGAGGCGGCGGGGGCGTCCGACGGCTTCCGCGTCGCGGGGGTGATGACCCACCTGTCCAACACCTCGCCGGAGGACGACCGCGAGGCGCTCGCGCTGTTCCGGTCCGGCGTCGACGCGGCGCGGGCGGCCGGGCTCGACCCCGAGCTCGTGCACGCGGCAGCCAGTGCCGCGGCCATCGACCTGCCCGAGTCCCGCTTCACGGCGGCGCGCATCGGGCTCGCGCTGTACGGGCTGAGCCCCTTTGACGACGAGCGCGACTCCGCCGCGCTCGGGCTCCGGCCCGCGATGTCGCTGCGCGCCACGGTGATCGCCGTCCGCCGCGTGGCCGCGGGGCACGGCGTCTCCTACGGTTACCTGCACAGGACGGAGCGGGAGACCGGCCTCGCGCTCGTCCCCCTCGGCTACGCGGACGGCGTGCCGAGGCAGGCCTCCACGGCGGGGGTCGTCACCATCGGCGGGCGCGAGTACCCGCAGCGCGGCCGGATCGCGATGGACCAGTTCGTCGTCGAGACCGGGGACGACGCGGTCGCCGTCGGCGACGAGGCCGTGCTGTTCGGCGACCCGTCCCGCGGCGAGCCGGCGGTCGAGCGCTGGGCCGACGCGGCGAACACCATCAACTACGAGATCGTCACCCGGATGGGCGCCAGGCCCGGGCGGGTGTACCGCGGCGGGACGGTCGCGCGGTGATCGACGAGGGCGAGTACCGGGTCGCGACGGCCGCGGACATGCACGCGCTGGGCGTCCGCATCGGCCGGGGGCTGTCGGCGGGCGCGCTGCTCGTCCTCACCGGACCGCTCGGCGCGGGCAAGACGACCCTGAGCAGGGGGATCGGCGAGGGGCTCGGGGTGAGGGGCCCGGTCACGAGCCCCACCTTCGTGCTCGCACGCACGCACCCCAGCCTGGTCGGCGGGGCGCCGCTCGTGCACGTGGACGCCTACCGGCTGAGCGACCCGCTGCAGCTGGACGACCTCGACATCGCCTTCGACAGCTCCGTCGTCCTCATGGAGTGGGGGGCAGATGCCGCGGCCGCCGTCGCCTCGGAGTGGACGGAACTGGTCATCACGCGGCCGACGGGGTCGGATGCGGACCGGGGCGACGGGGCCGGGCAGGGCGATGACGCCGACGCCGAGGCGCTCGCCGGTGACGCGCCGCGGACCGTCCTCGTGCGCCGGGTCGAGGCGGGCTCCCGGCGGTAGACTCGGGGTCATGCTCCTGGCGATCGACACCTCCATCGGATCGAGTGCCGCGGTCGTCTCGCCGTCGGGTGAGGTGCGCTCCTCGCTCGGCGTCACGGACACGATGCGCCACGCCGAGGTGATCGGCGAGCTCATCAGGGACGCCCTCGCCGCGGCAGGCATCGGGGCGGACGGGGTCACCGCCGTGGTGGCCGGCATGGGTCCTGGACCGTTCACCGGCCTGCGCATCGGCATCGCCGCCGCGACCGCGTTCGCGCTTGGGCGCGGTGTCCCGCTCCTCCGGCTGGTCAGCCACGACGCCATCGCCGCGGAGTGGGCCCTCTCCGGGGGCGAGGGGCAGCTGACGGTGAGCACGGACGCGCGCCGGCGCGAGCTGTACTGGTCCCGCTACCTCGTCGAGGGCGGTCAGGCCCGACGCGTCGACGGCCCCGGACTGGTCGTGCCCGCCGAGCTGGAGCTGCACGGCGAGCATGTGGCGGCGACCGCCGTCGATGCCGGGCGCCTGGGGGCGATCGCGGCGGCCGGACTGAGGGACGGCGTCGAGTTCCCCGCGCTGTCCGCCCTCTACCTGCGCTCGCCCGACGTCACGCCCTCGGCGGGTCCGAAGCGGGTGACGACGTGAGCGCGGCACCGGCTCCCGCGGCCAGGCGAATCGGCGATCCCGACCATCCGGCGCTTCTGCGCGGGGCCGAACGGGGAGACCTCGACGGCATCATGCGCATCGAACGCGACAGCTTCCCCCGCGACGCCTGGTCGGAGCGTGCGATGGCCGCGGACCTCGACTCGGAGTACACCGGCTACCTCGTCATCGCCGGGGAGGACGGCACGGTCCTCGGCTACGGCGGCGTGCTCGCACCCGAGCGCTCGGGCGACGCCGACATCCAGACGATCGCCGTGGCCGACGCGGCGCGGGGCAGGGGCTGGGGCCGGCTGCTCGTCAGCGAGCTGATGGCGCTCGCCGCCGGCCGGGGCGCGAGGGAGCTGTTCCTCGAGGTCAGGGAGGACAACCCCGTCGCGCAGGGCCTGTACCGCTCTCTCGGCTTCGAGCAGATCGCGGTCAGACCGGGCTACTACCAGCCGGAGGGGGTGGACGCGCTCGTCATGCGGGCGAGACTCGCCGCGCCCGCCAGATCCGGCACGCCCGTCGCGCCGCTCGGGCCGCCCCGGAACGAGGGCATCGGCGACCCCGACGACAGAGACGACACAAGCGACACCGACGACAGCACAGGAGCAGCATGAACCGCGACGCACCCGTCGTCCTCGGCATCGAGACCAGCTGCGACGAGACGGGCGTGGGCATCGTCCGCGGGACCGAGCTGCTCGCCAACGTCATCTCCTCCTCGATGGACGAGCACGCCCGCTACGGCGGTGTGGTCCCCGAGGTCGCGGCCAGGGCGCACCTGGAGGCGATCGGCCCGGTGATCACGGCCGCGGTCGCGGAGGCGGGGCTCAGCCTCGACGACATCGACGCCGTCGCGGTGACCAGCGGCCCCGGGCTCGCCGGCGCGCTCATGGTCGGCGTGGGGGCGGCGAAGGCGCTGGCGCTCTCGCTCGGCGTGCCGTTCTACGCGGTCAACCACCTCGTCGGCCATGTCGGCGCCGACGTGCTCGCGGCCGAGGGGCAGCCGCTGAGCTACCCCACGGTGGCGCTCCTGGTGTCGGGAGGACACACCTCGCTGCTGCTCGTGCGCGACATCGTCGACGACGTGGAGTTGCTCGGCGAGACCATCGACGACGCCGCGGGCGAGGCCTTCGACAAGGTCGCGCGGATCCTCGGCCTTCCCTACCCGGGCGGCCCCCAGATCGACCGCGTGGCCGCAGACGGCGACCCGAGGGCGATCCGGTTCCCCCGCGGCCTCAGCCTGCCCAAGGACATGGCCGCGCACCGCTACGACTTCTCCTTCTCCGGGCTGAAGACGGCGGTCGCGCGCTGGGTGGAGAAGCGCAGGGACGCAGGCGAGCCCGTGCCCGTGGCCGACGTGGCCGCGAGCTTCAGGGAGGCCGTCGCCGACGTCCTGCTGACGAAGGCGCTGAACGCCTGCGCCGACACGGGGGTGCCGAGGCTGCTGCTCGGCGGCGGCGTCGTCGCCAACGCCCGGATCCGGGATCTCGCCCACGAGCGGGCGGCCGCCGCCGGTGTCGAGCTGCGCATCCCGCCGTTCTCCCTGTGCACCGACAACGGTGCGATGATCGCGGCGCTCGGGGCGCAGCTGATCAGGGCGGGTCGCGCGCCGTCCGACCTCGGCGTTCCCGCAGACTCGACGCTCCCGGTCACCGAGGTGCAGGCGGGGCGCGCGTGATCTCCGCCGCGGAGGGCGCGCCGACGGCCGGCAGCTGGCCGTTCACCTCCGACCCGGCGTCGCGGGGCGGACGCTCCTGGCTGGCGCTGCGACTGGGGATCGTGTCGACGGTCGGAGGGGTGCTGTGCGGCTGGACGCTTCCGCTCGCGGTCCTCGCGATCGTGCTCGGCGTCGTCGCGGCGGTGCGGGGGCAGGGTCACACGGGCAACGCCATCGGCGGCGTGGTCTTCGGTGCGATCGGGCTGCTGCTCTCGGTCGGCTGGATGGTGCACTCGCTCGTCGTGCTCACCCTTACCGCGGGCTGAGGCGCGCCCGAGCCGGGGGCGGAGGCGCGCTCGCACCGCGGGCGGAACCGGTCCACCGCCGGGGGCGCGGCGGCCGCGCGACCGCCGCACGGCATGGCCCTGGTGGCCGGGGCGGCGTCAGGCGGTTCGCCCTCCCGTGCCCAGGCGCTGGGCGATGATGGCCGTCCGCACGCCGCTGACGCGCGTGAGGATCAGGCTCAGCGCCTCCGGGCCCTTCAGCTTGAGCCCGGTGCGGAAGGCGGCGGGGTCGATGTCGACGCCGCGCTTCTTGATCTCGAGCGTGCCGACCCGGCGGCGGGCGAGCTCCTGGCGGATCGTCCTCTGGTCGAGCGGCAGCGTGTCCAGCACGCGGAAGCCCTGGGCGAACGGCGTCGACACGGCGGCGTCGGAGCTGAGGTACGCGATGCTCGCGTCGATCGTGCCCGCGCCGATGCGCTCCGCGAGGGTGCCGATCTGCCGGGCACGGATGACGGCGCCGTCCGGCTCGTAGAGGTAGCCGCCGAGGGGCCGGGTCTCCGGGTCGGCCGCGTCGTGCTCCGCCGCGAGCTCGTGTGCGCCGTCCGCAGTCAGCAGCAGGGCGCTGCGTTTGACGCCCTCGCGCGCGAGCGTGCCGAACCACAGGCCCATCTCGACGAGCTGGCCGTCGACGCTCACCCACTGCGCCTCGGCGTCGTCGGGGATGAGCGCGCGGTCGAAGCCCGGCCCGAGCTTCACGCCCGTCGGCAGCCGGCGGCCCACATCGAACGCGAAGGACAGCGAGGGCGCATAGTCGTCCGGGTCGGTCAGGCGTCGGGTACCGCTGTGCCCCGCCGTGCGCCTGGCGGGGTCGAGGTAGACGCCGTCGACCTCGTCGAGCGCGGTGTCCTCCGCGCGCGCGTGCTCGACGGTCACGGACGGGAACGGCGCCAGGTTGTACCCGGCGATGGCCGCCGTGACCTCATCCGCGTCGACCGCGAGGACGTCGGCGCCGGCACCGGCGAAGGCGAGCGTGTCCGCGCCGATGCCGCAGCCGAGCTCGGCGATTCGGGTGATGCCTGCGGCCCGGTAGCGGCCGGCATGGCGGGCGGCGACGCGGAGCCTGCTCGCCTGCTCCAGCCCGGAGGGGGTGAACAGCATGCGGTCGGCGAACTCGCCGAGCTTCGCCCTCGCCCTGCGCCGCAGCGACGCCTGACCCAGCACGACTGACACGAGCTCGGGGCTGTGGCCCGCAGCCCTCAGGGCCGTCACCTGCCGCACGGGATCGGTCTCGCCCTGAGCGGTCACGGCGTCCAGCAGCTCGAGACCCGAGGGGGTGAGCAGGGTGCGCAGCTCGTTGGAATCCACCAGCCAACGGTAGCGGATCGCCTCCGGAGCGCGGGCCGCGGTGCCCGGATGACGCCGGGCGACACCGGTTGGCACTCGCGTTGCATGAGTGCCAGGATCGCTCTAAACTGGCGTTAGCACTCTCACGACGAGGGTGCTAAATCACGACGTACTGAGTTCAAGAAAGAGGTCAACCGTGTCGGTCTCCATCAAGCCGCTCGAGGATCGCATCGTCATCAAGCAGGTCGAGGCGGAGCAGACCACTGCTTCCGGGCTCATCATCCCTGACACCGCCAAGGAGAAGCCGCAGGAGGGCGAGGTCGTGGCCGTCGGGCCGGGTCGCATCGACGACAACGGCAACCGCGTCCCCCTCGACGTCGCCGTCGGCGACCGCGTGCTGTACTCCAAGTACGGCGGAACCGAGGTCAAGTTCGGTGCGGACGAGTTCCTCGTCCTCCCCGCCCGCGACGTGCTGGCGGTCGTCGTCCGCTAGACGACGGCACTGACGTCCAGGGCCCCCGCGCTTCGGCGCGGGGGCCCTGCGCGTGCGCGGCGTCACGCGGCGACGCCGGATCGTGTCGGCCGGCGTCCCGGCGATACGGTCGAGGGGTGAGCACCACCCCGTCGCCGTCGCCCGCGCCCCCGGACAGCTCCGAGGCGGACGGGGCCAGGGCCGGTCTCCTCGCCGGGGCGGGCGCCTACCTGCTCTGGGGCGTGCTCCCGCTGTACTTCCTGCTTCTCGAACCGGCGGGGCCGCTCGAGATCGTCAGCGTCCGGGTCGTGTTCGCGCTGCTGTTCTGCCTGGCGCTTCTCGCCGTCGCACGGGGGTGGCGCCGTCTCGGCCGGGTGCTCGCCGACCGCCGCACGATGCTCCTCATGCTCCTGGCGGCCGCGCTCATCTTCGTCAACTGGCTCGTCTACGTCATCGCCGCCACGACGGGGCACGTCGTCGAGGCGTCCCTCGGCTACTTCATCAACCCGATCGTGACGGTGCTGCTCGGCGTGGCGGTGCTCAGGGAGCGGCTGAGGGCGACGCAGTGGGTCGCCGTCGCCGTCGCCGTCGCGGCGGTGCTCGTCCTCGCGGTCGGCTACGGCAGCGTCCCGTGGCTCTCGCTCGCGCTTGCGGGCAGCTTCGGCCTCTACGGCCTGGTCAAGAAGGCCGTCGGTCCGCGGGTCGACGCAGTGTCGGGGCTCACCGTCGAGACCCTGTGGCTCACCCCGCTCGCCCTCGCGATCGTCGCGGTGATCGCCTCCTCGGGTCGGCTCACGCTGTGGAGCGAGGGGCCGGCGCACTTCTGAGTGCTCGCCGCCGCCGGGGCGGTGACGGCCCGTGCCGCTGCTGCTGTTCGCCGCCGGGGCGCGCCGGTTGCCGCTGGTCGCGATGGGCTTCCTGCAGTTCGTCGCTCCGATCCTGCAGTTCCTGATCGGTGTCGTCGTGCTACACGAGGAGATGCCGCCCGAGCGCCTGGCCGGCTTCGTCCTCATCTGGGTGGCCGTCGTGCTGATCATGGTCGACGCGGTCCGCGGGGCCCGCCGGGGCCGTGCGGCCGTCGGCACCGAACCCTGCTGAGCGGGGCTACCAGGGCAGCGCGGTGAACAGCGTCCCCGTCCACTCCATCACCGAGGTGCGGGTCAGGGCGGCGAGCCACGGCACGAGGACGGTCACGGCGGCGACGATCGCGATCCCCGTCGTCATCCTCCTGGTCCGCGCGGCGGGAAGGATCGCGATCATGACGAGCGTGAGGATGATGAAGCTGTTTCCGGCCGACCCCGTCGGGACCAGGCCGAAGACGAACCCGGCCATGACCAGGGCGAACAGCAGGCTGCCGACGAGCATCGCGCCCGGGCGCCTGACCAGGAGGCTGAGCGCGTACAGGCACAGCAGCGGTGCGAGCAGGCCGAGCCAGCGCAGGTCGTGGGTCGTGTCGACGAGGCCCTGCAGGGCGTCCGCGCTGTAGCCGAAGCTGTCGCCGGCCGGCCACCGGTGCAGGAACGCCAGCTGCAGGAACAGCACGGTCGCCAGAACGGCCACGGTCGGGAAGCCGAGCACGACGCTGTTCGCCGTGCGTACGCCGCGCTCGCCCCGGCGGCCGAGGGTGAACAGCGGCGCGGCGAGCACGAGGGCGGCGACGAAGGCCAGCCCGCTCGTGTCGGACAGCGCGGAGAGCATCAGGTAGAGGCCTGCCCGGAAGCCCGCCTGGGTGTTGCGCCAGGTGATGAAGCGCACCGTGTCGTTGAGGCCGATGCCGAAGAACATGATCGACAGGAACGCGGGAAGGTTCTGCGTCGCCGTGTAGGCGAACAGCGGGTTGGCCACGAGCGCGAGGGTGAACAGCGTGCCCAGCAACGCGCCCGCCCTGTGCTGGTGCAGCACCTCGATGATGCGCTGCGTGAAGGCGCCGGCGGCGAGGGCGCCCACCACCGCCAGACCGGTCGTCCCCCAGGGCAGCAGTGCTGCGGCGATGGTCGGAAGCGGCGGGTACAGGCTCTCCATCCATGTCACCGTCGACCCGGTGAAGGCGATCGACCTGGCGTGCTCGATGAGCGCCGCGTTGGGGGACGACAGCCCGTCCCACAGCCGTGGGTCGGCGAGGGCGACCAGCAGCAGGAACGGCACCGCGGCGAGCAGCCGGACGAGCCAGCGCAGCCGGGAGTCGAAGGGGTACGGGTCGAAGCGGACGTTGTACCCGCCGCTGACCGTGCTCGGAGCGATCGTGCGGATCGCGCCCGTCGCCGTGCTCACGACCGCAGGGAGGCTCCCCGTCCGCGGCGGGCGCGGGCGCACCGGAGCGGCCGCCTCAGTGGCTCTGCGTGGTGAGGCCATGCTCGGTCTTCTCCCAGTAGTGCGGTTTGGTCAGCAGCTGCCACAGCCCCTTGTACGCGGCGATCGAGTGCAGGATCCAGTAGACGGGGTTGAGCAGCGACCACAGCTGCAGGTTGAAGGTGCCCCGCTTGAACGTCCCCATCATGTTCAGGTAGACCATCAGCCAGTTGCCGACGACAAAGTTGAGCAGGCTCACCCAGAGCACCCAGTCGGGCAGGATCGCGTTCACCGCGGCGAGGGGCACGAACAGCGACAGCACGGTCACGGCCAGCAGCGGGAGCACGGCGAGGAAGCTCAGCGGGGTCCCGCCGATCAGCAGCACGAACGCGGCGAAGCGCTTGAGGCCGATCTCCCTGATCAGGCCGAACGGGCGCCGGGCGTGGATGAGGCTGGTCTGCATGTAGCCCTTGATCCAGCGGCTGCGCTGGCGGATGAAGTTGGGGATGGAGGTGTTGGCCTCCTCCATCGTCGTGGAGTTCACGACGCCGACGCGGTAGCCCAGCGCGCTCGCCCTGATGCCCAGGTCGGCGTCCTCCGTCACGTTGTACGGGTCCCAGCCGCCCAGCTCGCGCAGCGCGTCGGTGCGGAAGTGGTTGGAGGTCCCGCCGAGCGGGATCGGCAGGGTCGCGTAGTCGAGCCCGCCGAGCATGTAGTCGAACCAGAAGCTGTACTCCAGCGTGAACATGCGGGTGAGCACGTTCTCGGTGGCGTTGAAGTAGTTCAGCGCCGCCTGCACGCAGACCGTGGTGGGCCCGCCCTTGCCGAAGGCGATGAGGGCCTTCTTCAGCTGGTCGGGGTCCGGCCGGTCCTCGGCGTCGTAGATGACGAGGAACTCGCCCGTCGCCAGCGCGAGCCCCACGTTGCAGGCGCGCGGCTTGGTCTGCGGCTGGCCGGCCGGGATCGTGACGATGTGCATGTTCGCCGGCGGCTGCGCGCGCGTGATGGCGCCGCGGGTCTCGTCGTCCTCCTCCTCGATGAGGATGAGGATCTCCAGCTTGTGCGCCGGGTAGTCGATGCCGCCGAGGTTCTCGATGAGGTTGGCGACGATGTTCGCCTCGCGGAAGACGGGGACGAGGACCGTGTAGGTGGGCAGCTCGTCGTCGTCGAGGGCGGCGACCTCGTCGTCCCTGACCCGCTCGACGACGTCGAAGCGGGCCCCGCGCATGGCGACGAAGAACTTGAACGCGGTCCCGGCGAGGAAGATCAGCGACAGCGCGGCCACGGAGATCACGATCGTCGGCACCGCGGCGAAGACGAGCCCGGCCAGGAAGGCGAGCACGAGCAGGATCCCGCCGATCTTCTGCCCGCGGGAGAACGTCTCCCGCGCGGACAGCAGGGGGTTGCGTCGGTACAGCTCGTTGGCGGCGTTGTCGGCCACCTCGGCGGGGAACGCCTGCACGATGCGGTTCTTCAGCACCCACGGGGGCGTCGGTCGCACGTGCACGGGCCGGCCGATCTCGGCCGCGCGCGCGTCCAGCCACGCCTGGTCGGTGGTCAGTCCCTCGTCGACGAGCACGACGACGCCGTCGCCCTCGGTCTCCGTGGTGATGAGGAATCCGCCGTCGATGGCGGAGCGTGCCGTGCAGGCGGCGTCCGCGCGGTCGGGGGCGGGGACGATCGTCGTCGTCTCGTCGAGGTGCGGGGCAGGGGTCGCCGGGGCCGTCGTGGCGGCCGCGGGCTGCACGGTCCTGCCGTTCTCCGTCGTGCCCCGGTCTGGGGTGGTGGCCGTGGCCGGAGCGGACGCTGGCGCGGGCGCGGCGGCGGGGCCGACCGGGGCCTCGGTGGCGGCGCCGGTGGCTGCCGCGGACGCCGGCGCGGCATCCAGAAGGCCGAGCTCGGCGAGGACGTCCTCGACCGTGCGCCCGCTGCGTTCCGCGCTCTCCCTGGCGACCTGCAGCTCCGTCGGCGGGATCCGTCCCCCGTCGACGGGGGCGGAGGCCGGGGACGGAGCGTCGTCAGGGGACGGTTCCGGAGCCGGGGCGTGGGGGCGCGACATGAGTCGATTGTCGTGGAGACCGCGCGGAAACTCCAACCGCCGGCGCTCGTGACTGCGCCGCCTCGGCTCGTCGGCGCCCTCCGTGCCGATCGCCGGCGCCGGCCCCGCGGAGTGTCGTCACGGGACAGCCCCGGCCCGGCGCCCGAGGCGCGGAATACGGCTCCCGAGACGGCGTTAGGATTGGTACACGGATCAGGACGCGGCGCCCTCGGCGCCGACGCGACGCAGGGACGGAACCCACACGTGACACAGAACGACCCCTTCGGCTTTGTCGGACTCACCTACGACGACGTGCTGCTGCTCCCCGCGCACACGGACGTCATCCCCAGCGAGGCGGACACCGCGTCGCGCCTGACCAAGCGGATCCGCTTGCACCTGCCCCTGCTCTCCAGCGCGATGGACACGGTGACGGAGTCGCGCATGGCCATCGCTATGGCCCGGCAGGGCGGCATCGGCATCCTGCACCGCAACATGTCCATCCAGGACCAGGCCGAGCACGTGGACCGCGTCAAGCGGAGCGAGTCGGGCATGATCACCAACCCCGTGACGACGACCGCCGACGCGACGGTCGCCGAGGTCGACGCGCTGTGCGGCCAGTTCCGCGTCTCCGGGCTGCCCGTGGTCGACGAGGACGGCGTCCTGGTCGGCATCATCACCAACCGCGACATGCGCTTCGTCCTCGACTCGGCCAAGCCGACCACCCTCGTGCGCGACGTCATGACGACGTCCGGCCTGATCACCGCCCGTGTCGGCGTCCAGCCGGAGGAGGCGCAGGCCCTGCTCGCGCAGAACCGCATCGAGAAGCTCCCGCTCGTCGACGACGACAACGTGCTGCGCGGGCTCATCACGGTCAAGGACTTCGTCAAGAGCGAGCAGTACCCCCTGGCGACCAAGGACGAGGACGGCCGGCTGCGCGTGGGTGCGGCGATCGGCTTCTTCGGCGACGCCTGGGAGCGGGCGGAGGCGCTGCGCGACGCGGGCGTCGACGTTCTCGTCGTCGACACGGCCAACGGCGACAGCCAGGGCGTCATCGACATCATCGCGCGGCTGAAGTCCGACGCGAGCTTCGCCCACATCGACATCATCGGCGGCAACGTCGCGACCCGCGCCGGGGCGCAGGCCCTCATCGACGCGGGCGTCGATGCCGTCAAGGTCGGCGTCGGACCGGGGTCGATCTGCACCACGCGTGTCGTCGCCGGTGTCGGTGTCCCCCAGGTGACCGCGGTGTACGAGGCCTCGCTCGCGGCCCGTGCCGCCGACGTCCCCGTCATCGCCGACGGCGGCCTGCAGTACTCGGGCGACATCGCCAAGGCGCTCGTCGCCGGTGCGGACACCGTCATGCTCGGCTCGCTGCTCGCCGGGACGGACGAGAGCCCCGGCGACCTCATCTTCGTCGGCGGCAAGCAGTTCAAGTCGTACCGCGGAATGGGCTCGCTCGGCGCGCTGCAGACGCGGGGCACGAAGACCTCGTACTCCAAGGACCGTTACTTCCAGTCGGATGTGCCGAGCGACGACAAGCTCATCCCCGAGGGCATCGAGGGCCAGGTGCCCTACCGTGGACCGGTCGAGGCCGTCGCGTACCAGCTGATCGGCGGACTGCGGCAGTCGATGTTCTACGTCGGCGCCCGCACGATCGACGAGCTCAAGCAGCGCGGCAAGTTCGTGCGCATCACGCCCGCGGGCCTGAAGGAGTCGCACCCGCACGACGTGCAGATCGTCGTCGAGGCGCCGAACTACCGCTGACCCCGGCCGAGCGCCCGCCCCTGCGGGGGAGGGCGGCCGACGAGGCCCTCCCGACCACGGCTGCGCCGATCGGGAGGGCCTCGTCCGTTCGCGCAGCGCAGCCGTGCGGATGCGGCGGCGGCGACGTGCACCGTTCGGGCGGGCTCAGCCGCGCGGTGCGCGCGTGAGGACCTCGGCGCCGTCCTCGGTGATCGCGACGGTGTGCTCGCTGTGCGCGGTGCGCGCGCCCGTCGCCGAACGCAGCGTCCAGCCGTCGGCGTCGGTGACGAGCCGGTCGGTGTCCGCCATCGCCCAGGGCTCGAGCGCGAGCAGCATCCCTGGGCGAAGCGGGTAGCCCCGCCCCGGGCGTCCCGTGTTGGGCACGTGGGGGTCCTGATGCATGGTGCTGCCGATCCCGTGACCGCCGAACTCGGTGTTGATCGGGTATCCGGCCGAGTCCAGCACCGCGCCGATCGCCGCCGAGATGTCGCCGATCCTGGCCCCTGGTCGTGCGGCGGCGATGCCGGCGGCGAGCGCGCGCTCGGTCGCGTCGATGAGGGCGACGCTGCCCGCAGGCCTGGCGTCGCCGACGAGGAAGCTGATGGCGGCGTCCGCCGCGATGCCGTCGAGTGTGACCGCGAGGTCGAGCGTGAGCAGGTCGCCGTCGGCGAGCGCGACGTCGTGGGGCATGCCGTGCAGCACCGCGTCGTTGACGGAGGTGCAGATGTAGTGCCCGAACGGTCCGCGGCCGAAGGACGGGGCGTAGTCGACGTAGCAGGACACCGCCCCGGCGTCGAGGATCAGCTCCCGGGCCCAGCGGTCGATGTCGAGCGGGGTGGTGCCGGGAACAACACGTGACCGCAGCGTGTGGAGGATGGTGCCGACGAGCGCGCCCGTCGCGCGGGCCCTGGCGAGCTCCGCCGTGCTCAGGATCTCGATCATGTCCGTTCCCTTCCGATCTGTGAAAACTATACCGGTCATACTATCCCGGTATTACTATTGGATCATGGTCAGGACACCGCTCACCGCCGACGACATCGACAGGGGACGCCGCCTCGGCGCGCTGCTCCGAGGAGCACGGGGGGACAGGACGATGCTCGCCGTGGCGCTCGACGCCGGGCTGTCGCCGGAGACGCTGCGGAAGATCGAGTCCGGACGCGTCGCGACCCCGTCGTTCGCGACGGTGGCGGCGGTCGCCGGAGTCCTCGGGCTGTCACTCGACGCGATCTGGTCGGAGCTCGCCGCGGAGCGCACGCCGGGAGCCGAGGCGGAGCCGGGGGAGCGGCGCGCCTCCTGAGCCGCGCGGTTCCCGTGGTGCCATTCCCTCGCGGTTCCCCTCCCGCGGGGAACTCTGCGGGCCTACGCTTGATGGCATGAACGCAACGCCGTCGCTCGGGTCCGCCGTCCGCTATGCCGCCGCCGACGACGCCGCGGGCGACTCTCGGGCGCGGCGTCGCCGCTGGGCGGTCGAGATCGGCTTCGCCGCGGCGCTCGGCGGCCTCGCCCTCGTCGACCCGGCCCGTCTCACGCCCGGGCGTCGTGCCGTCTTCCGCGTCAGCGAGGCGGCGCTCGCCGCAGGAATGACCGCGTGGTCGATGCGCACGGCCGAGTGGCCGATGCGCTCCTCCACGCCGGGGTTCGCCGCCGGCGCGGCGGGGCTCTCCCTCGGACTGGCCGAGATGAGTGAGCGCGTCGACGCGCGCGTCGTCGGCGGGCTCCGCCGCCGTGGCGTCCGCCGGCCCCGCCTGCTCGTCGCCGCGGCGACGGTGGCCGTCCAGCTCGCGAGCGCGGCGACGGTCGAGCGCTCGGCGCTGTCCGCCTCCGTGTGGGGCGACGACGAACCCGAGTCTGGGCCTGGCACCCTGCCCGAGACGGCGAGCCGGATCCTCACGGCCATCATCACGGCAGACGACCGCATCGACGGGGGAGCGCTCGCCCGCCAGCTCGACACCGCGCTCGCGGCCGACGGCGACGACCCCGACGGCGATGACTGGCTGGCGATCCGCGTTGACGACTCCGCGCCCCGCTCGCCGCTGGCGAGCTACACCCACCCGGTCGTCGTCCGGGCCCACACCCCGGACGGACGGCCCGTCCTCGTGGAGCTCAGCATCGAGCAGGGCACGCTGTCGGCGCTCACCGTCTCCGTCGTGGACCCGGACGGACCCGACGACGGTGCCGCGGCCGACGCCCGCGAGACCGACGGCGCCCGCCCGTTCACACGAGTGTCCAGCTTCGGCTGGAACGCCCGGACGCCGCTGGTCAGCTCGGACGCCCCCGACGGGATCGGGCTCGAGCACTGGACGGCTCCGCGCTGGTCGGAGATCGTGCTCGACGGCGCAGAGCTCGTCGTCGGCTTCGGCGACTCCGCCCGTCGCCTGCCCTTCCCCCCTGCCGCCTGAGCGCAGTCGGGGGCCGGGCGGCCGCTCGCCGCCCGTCGGCGCGGCCGCTAGGCTGGGCGGGTGAGCATGCAGATCGAGATCGGCGTTTCCAAGCGCGCACGTCGCGCCTACTCCTTCGACGACATCGCCATCGTCCCCTCCCGGCGCACCCGCGACCCCCAGGACGTGTCGATCGAGTGGGGCATCGACGCCTACCACTTCGACACCCCCTTCATCGGTGCGCCGATGGACGCGGTGGTCTCGCCCGCGACCGCGATCGAGATCGGCCGCCTCGGCGGTCTCGGCGTGCTCGACCTCGAGGGCGTGTGGACGCGGTACGAGGACGCCGAGTCCGTCCTCGCCGAGCTGCGCTCGCTCCCGCCGGAGGCCGCGACCGCCCGCATGCAGCAGATCTACTCCGAGCCGATCAAGCCGGAACTGGTGACCGCACGTCTGGCGGAGATCCGTGCCGCGGGCGTCACCGTCGCCGGGTCGCTCTCCCCGCAGCGCACCCAGGAGCTCTACGAGACCGTGGTGGCGGCCGGCGTCGACCTCTTCGTCATCCGGGGGACGACGGTCTCGGCCGAGCACGTGTCCAAGACGGTGGAGCCGCTCAACCTGAAGAAGTTCATCTACGAGCTCGACGTCCCCGTGATCGTCGGCGGTGCCGCCAGCTACACGGCTGCGCTGCACCTCATGCGCACCGGCGCGGCCGGCGTGCTGGTGGGCTTCGGCGGTGGCGCGGCGTCGACGACGCGCGCCACGCTCGGCATCCACGCCCCGATGGCGACAGCGGTCGCCGACGTCGCGGGCGCGCGCAGGGACTACATGGACGAGTCGGGCGGCCGCTACGTGCACGTCATCGCCGACGGCGGCCTCGGCACGGCGGGGGACATCGTCAAGGCGATCGCCTGCGGCGCCGACGCCGTCATGCTCGGCGGTGCGCTCGCCCGGGCATCCGACGCGCCCGGGGGCGGCTACCTCTGGGGCGCCGAGGCCCACCACTCCACGCTTCCGCGTGGGAACCGCGTCGAGGTGCCCACCCGCGGCCCGCTCGAGGAGGTCTTCTACGGGCCCGCGACCGTCGCCGACGGCACCGCCAACCTCGCGGGCGCCCTGCGGCGGTCGATGGCGACGACCGGCTACTCCGACCTGAAGGAGTTCCAGCGCGTCGAGGTCGTCGTGGCCCCGTACACGGCCCGGTAGCGGTGACCGACGCCGCGCTCGCCGCGGAACGGGTGGTCCGCGCCCTCGCCTCGGCCACGAACGGCTTCCTCGCCGGGCTGCGCATCGTCGTGCCCGGCGACGGTGATGTCGCGGACGGCGTCCGACGCATCCTCGGCGGGCTCGGCGCCAGGGTCGTCGCGACCCCCGGGCGCGGGACCGCCGCCCCCGTCCCGGCCGACTGCGACGTCGTGGTCGTGACCGAGGCATGGAACGGTGTCGGTGCTCCTTTGGTCGTCGATGCGCTCCCCGGTGCTGCCGCACGGTGGTCGGACGGGACGCCGGTCCGGCCCGGCGTCCGACGTCGGGGGGACGGCGTGCTCGGCGTGCCCGTCGACGTCCACGCTCCGCCCCTCACGGGCGCCGGAGCCCCGGGACGTCGGGGCGATGCCGAGGGGCGGATGCGCTGGGCGGCGGAGCGGATGCCGGTCACCCGCGCGCTCGCCGCCGAGCTCGCGGAGCGCGGGCTGCTCGCCGGACGGCGGGTCCTGGTCAGCCTCGTGCTCGAGCCGAAGACCTCTGTGCTCGCGCGTGCGCTGCGCGATGCGGGGGCCGACCCCGTCCTGTTCGCCAACTGCGCGGAGACCGACGGGGAGGTCGCGGCGGTGCTGCGCCGCTCCGGCTTCGTCGTCCACGCCGCGGAGGGTCCCGTCGTCGCCGCGGAGCGCGCGGCGATCGACCGGCGCAACGCCCTCGCCGCGCTCGACACGGAGCCCGACCTCCTCATCGACGACGGAGCGCAGCTCCTCCGGCTCGCACACCTGGAGCGACCGGGCGTGCTGGCGGGGCTGCTCGCGGCGGAGGAGACGACGTCGGGCGTCCGGGCGGCCGCGGCGATGGGGGACCAGCTGCGTGTGCCTGTCGTCGCCGTCAACGACGCCTCGACCAAGACGGGCGTCGACAACCGCCACGGCACGGGGCACAGCTGTGTCCTCGCCGTCGCCGACCTGCTCGACCGTGCCCGGCCGCGCGCCCGCGGGCAGTGCGGAACCCGCTGGAGCGTCTACGGTTTCGGGCCGGTCGGCGAGGGCACGGCCGAGGCCGCGCGGGCGCTCGGCGCCGTGGTCACCGTCGTCGAGCCGGACCCCCTGCGGGCGATGGCCGCGCTGCACCGCGGCTTCGACGTCGGCGACGCCGTGCCCGCGGCCGACGCCGACGTGCTGATCAGCGCGAGCGGCCGGAGGGCGACGCTCGGCCGCGACATTCTCGATGCGGCACCCGACGCGGCGGTGATCGCGGTGGCCGGCGGCGTCGACGGCGAGGTCGCGTTCGGGGAGCTGGCGGACGCCGGCTACCGGCGGCTGGACTGCGCCGCCGCGGGGGGACCCGACGTCGCAGCCGTCGAGGGCATCGGCCTGCTCCGTGCCCCCGACGGGCGCACGCTGCTGCTGCTCGCGGACGGCGACGGCGTCAACTACGCCGCGGGGGAGGGCAACGCGGTCGAGGTGATGGACCTCTCCCTGGCGAGCCAGCTCGCCGCGCTGCGCCAGCTGCTCGGCGGACCCGCCATCCCGCCGGGCG
>NZ_FUKR01000009.1 GCF_900163835.1 Mycetocola reblochoni REB411
GACGTCGCCCTCGCGGCGTGACTACAAACTGTCACCTAAACGTGCAGCAGTCCCGCCAGTTGCGCCGCTCGGGACTCGTGGCGTAACGCGATTCCGCACGCCGCTGCAGCCACACGCTCCACGACGTAGGGGTCGTCGACGCTCATCAAGGGAAGTAAGGCAGAGGCGAACGCATCCACCTCTCGCTCTCCGAGGGCGACGAGCGCCTTGGTGGCGCTGTCTCTGACTCGTCGGTCGTTGGTGCTGGTGCACCATCCCAGCAGAAGCAATGCGAGCTCGGCGGTATCGCTGTTGGTGCGTATCAATGCGTTCTGGTCGGTGGGCCACGCCCACTCGATGAGGGTGCGGATGGGCGAGTGCTCCTCTGGGTCGAGCGCACCGATGAGGGACAGGGACCATGATGTGTCACGGGTGGGAAGGTCGAGCGAAGTGAGGTGTTCGTGAAGCCACTGCGCGTTCAGGGGGTGGTCCGGTACGCACGCCACACGTACGAGTTGCCCCCACATCTCGTTCCTGTGACGATCCGCATTCAGCAGTACTCGCACGAATTCCTCGGTCCTCGCGCTTGCGGCGGTGGGCTCGCGTAGCGAGATGCTCTCGAGGAACGCATCGATCAAGTCGTACGGGACGGGCTTAGTGAGGTCGGCGCAGTCCATCAGTTCTACGCCGTGCTGTTCGGGCATCAGCACCGCCAGTGCGCCGAGGACTCCTCGCTCGGTCCACAGCCCAGTGCCCAGCGACTGCATCCATTCCGCGACTGCGGTGGGTGTCTTTTCAGCGATGGTCCGCGCGCGTGCGACGTCGCCTAGGCGTTGGTATCCGAAGCTGAGATGATCTGTTCCCACTTCGACGAGGATTCCCTCGTCGAGCATCCCCTTCAGCAGGCTCTTCGACCATGACCGATTCGGTAGCAGAGTTGAGCAGATGTCGTTCGCGACAACGCGTGGAATGCGGCCACCTTCGATAGTCGCAAGTTGCTTTATTGCCACGTCCACCAGGTCCGTGCGCGAATCGAAGTCGCATCGGCCAGCCGCGGACAGGCGAACGTTCGCTGCCTCGATGAATGCTCCGCAGACCGTCGTCAGCCCCGCCGAGCCCAGTGTGAACCGGCCGGTGCCCAACGTCGTCAGCGCCTCGCAGGTCAACCGGAGGAACAACGGGTTTGCGAACTCGGGATTGAACACGGGGAAGGTCGGGACGTCGAGTCCATACTCGGCGGCGAAGCGCCGTACGGCAGTCTCGGTGGACTCTTCGAACCCGAAGTGTTCGGCAGCGGGCAGACCATGATTGCCGACCACAGCGTCGACGAACTCCGTTCTGCATGAGATCACGAGGCTGACAGCGGGATAGCGCGACGCCTTTGACATCATCGCTTGAAGGGCCGCCTGCCACCGATCCGGTTGCTCGCTCTCGTTGATGGCGTCGATGATTAGGAGAGCTTTTTGGCCAGAAGCTTCAGCAGCGGCGCTGAGAAGCGCGAGAAGTTCGTCGACGCTCCCGGGCAACTCCGCGAGCTCCGGCAGTTGCATCAGAAGATTCCGAACGTCGAAGTCTTGGCCCAGAATCATCACCGTCGGGAGTTCTGCGGCGATTCGTTTCTTGGCGACGTCGCAGAGGAGATGTGTCTTCCCGACGCCCGCCCGCCCAGTCAGTAAGAGCTCACCTCGACTGGCCGCGGCCGTCGCTGGTGACATGCATAGCTGACGTGCCATTCTCAGCGCTGCGATCGCATCGCGTACATGCCCGTACAGAGACCCAGCTTCGCCGACGTAGAAGCCGTCATCGGTTCGCGACCGGTTGCGTAACAACGTGTTCAAGTCATCGAGTGCGGACAAGGCTGCATCCACTTGCGCAGTCGAAAGGTCGACGGCGTCGAAGGCACGTATCTGCGCGATGATGCGTTCGAGCAGAGCGTCCACCTCATTCAGCGACGCAGCGCAGCGCAGAAGGGCGTCGTGAAAAGCGTCCTCGTCTCCGTCAGGTGCCCTCCACGACCATCTGCGGGCCGACCTGAGATCAGCCAGGAGCTGCTGCCACCGCGCGATGTAAGCCGTGGTGCGTCCTGCGCCATCGACTACCTGTACTGCGTCGACATCGACGTGAAGTTGGGGGCTGTATCGTCGGCCGAGCTTGGCTGCGACGTCGTCGATGCGTTCTTGTTGCTGCTTCCGTGTGAGAACACTTGCATCGAACCAGTAGCGGACCCGCCCAGCGTTATGGTCGGACGTGAGTGCGGTAATCAGGTCGTGGGCTCCCACGAACTCGACCGTGACCGTCCGGCCCTGTTCGGCTGCTGCTGCCTCCCATCTGACCACCTCCTCACCCCATAGCGTGAAGGCGGACTTGGATCTGTCTGTGTCTCCGGCCGGAAGATCGATGGGCATGGTCACGAAGTACCGTCGGAGCTCCGGCTCGGTCGTCAGGGTGCGCAGAAAGGATCTCTTCACTTGGCCCGCGGCCCCTGAATCGAACGATGTCAGGTACTTCGCCTGCCAAGCCCACACCTCGCCGCTGGGGAGGACTCCTCTGCCTTCTCGACCACCATCGGGATTACCGAACTTATGAAAGCGCGTGCCTTCTGGCCACTGCACGGCATCGTCGCGAATGAGCAGCGAGGCGAGCTCCTCGAACGCGTTCGCACGGGACGCCGGCTGTCCGTGAGGTCGGATGCGTGCGAAGTCGATGTCTGGCGTCGGAGGCACAGCCCATTATCGCAACCGCCTCCGCACATCGAGGACGCCACAGTTCGAGTCGGGCTTGCAACTCAATCTGTGTTCTTCTTGGTTCCAATCGCACCCAGGCCCATCAAGAACCCACCTCAATCACCCGCCAATGTCCGCCACCAACCGGCTACACTCGGACCAAGCGAACCGCCCGGTTCCCTGTAAACAAAAGGGAATCCGCGAGTTCCCGAGACGATCGGCGGAGACCGGAAATCGACCGGATCCTCCAAGGGGTCGCAGGTTCAAATCCTGTCAGCCCGACCGTTGCGCTCGGAGTAGGTGCGCGAGCACGTGAAGTCAAAACGGGAGCTTCCCGCAATCAACGACGGGAGTTTTCATTCCCGAGGTTTGCGCGGGAATCCGGGCCGCGCTGGTGGGCCGTAATTGTGAGGCCCGCCATCCGACTGCCAGCATCGAGAACCGCGCTCGCACCGGGAGGATGTCCGTGCTCGCATCGCGGAGATGTCCGCTCGCATCGCGAAGACCTCCGCTCTCGGCGAAGAGCCCTACGCCCGCCAGGCGTTCGGCGCTATGCCGCAGCCGCAGCCGCAGCCGCAGCCCCCCCCCCCGAGCAACCGTGGCATCACGCGCCGTGACAGCGACACCACGCTGACCCACGTGGCGATCGCTGCGGACGCCGTCGCCGTGCGCACCAGCGCCAGCTCGCCCTCTCTCCGCGGATGACGCTGCACACCGTGGGGTGATGCCCCGTCCGAGCACGCTCGGGCGGTCAGCCGTTCACGACAGCGGTGATCCAATCGATGACGGTGCGGACGCTCTGGCGGGCGATGGTGTCCCGCCGGGTGAGCACGTCGATGTGTCGGCCGATGTGGAGGTCGTCGATGGGCAGCAGGACCACACGGTCGGCGAACTGAGCGCTGAGCCCGGTGTAGCGGGGCAGCAGCCCTACCGTGCCGGTGCGGGCGATGATCGCGGCGACGACATTGAACTCGTTGACCCGATGGCGGATGCGGATCGGCTCGCCCGCCGCTGCCGACATTGCCTGAACCAGTAGCGGCTCCAGGGGGAACCCCTCGTGCGCCGCCGACCAGGACTCGCCCGACAGCTCGGACAGCCGCACCGAGGGACGCGACGCCAGGGGGTGCGAGCGGCTCACCGCGAGGTCGATCGGCTCCTCGAGCAGCGAGGTCACCGCGACCCGCTCCTGCGGCCAGGGTGTGGAAGCGAACGGGCGGTGCGCGATCACGATGTCGTGGTCGGCCGCGAGCTGGGGGAACTCCTCGGTGGACACGTCCTCGTCGCGAACCCGCACGTCGGGACCGTCCGGCTCGGACTCTGCCCGCTCGATGAGAGACGGGAACCATGCCAGCCCGGCGCTGTGGAACGCAGTCACCGTCACCGGCTCCTGCGGCGCAGTCAGGAAGTCCGTCACCGCATCCTCCGCGCGCGCCAGCGCGGCGGCCACCTCCTCGGCCGCGTCGGCCACGCGGTCACCGGCCGCGGTCAGCGCGAGCACCCGGCCGCGCTGCTCGGTCAGCGGCACCGGAGTAGTTCGCTGCAAGGCGGCGAGCTGCTGCGAGACCGCCGAGGGCGACAGGTGCAGGGCGGCGGCCACTGCGGTGACCGAGCCGCGGTCGCGCAGCTCCCGCAGGGTTGTGAGGTGCCGAACATCCATGAAGCAATACTGACAGACCGATTCAGATACTGCCCGTTGTTCTTCACCGTTGCGTTCGCGAGGGTTGACGGCATGTCCCGCTCCCGTCTGCTGCCCGACGTCGTCCTCCTCGCCGTGGCGGCGGTCTGGGGCGGAAGCTATCTCGCCGCCAAAGACCTCGCCGACGCATCGTCCGCAGCCGCGGTGATGTGCCTGAGGTTCGTTCCCGCCGCGGTGATCCTGTTCCTCATCGCCGCGGGCTGCGGCAGGCTCCGTGGGCTCCGTGCGGCGACGGGCCCGGGTCTGCTGCTCGGTGTGTTGCGCGCGGCGACCATCGCTCTGGAGACGATCGGGGTCACACAGACAAGCGCGACGAACGCGGGCCTCATCATCGGCCTGTCTGTCCTCATCACCCCGATCCTCGAGTCCGTGGTCACCCGCCGTCGGCTCTCCAGCCAGCTGGTGCTCGCGATGCTGCTCGGCGTTGCCGGGATTGCGCTTCTGGTCAGTGGTAACGGGTTCACCGCTCCTCGCCTCGGCGATCTTCTCGTCCTTGTCGGTGCGTTGACCCGCGCGATGCTGGGCGTCGCTGAGGCGTCCGTCACGGCAGGCGACCGGACGGACGTGTTCTCGCTCACCACCGTCGAGCTCGCGTTCGGCGCACTCATCTTCGCGCTCTGGGGTGGCGGGGACGCTCTCACGCACGCGCTCGACTTCACCGGGAGCGACTGGGCGCTCGTGGCCTACCTGACGATCGGATGCACGCTTCTCGCCTTCCTCGGGCAACTCTGGGCGACCAAACGAACCTCAGCCTCCCGTGCAGGCATCCTTCTCGGCACCGAACCCGGCTGGGCGCTCGCGATCGGAATCGTCTTCGCGGGCGACACCATCGGCGCCACGGGTCTCCTCGGCGCCCTCGTCCTGCTCGCAGCCGTCACGTGGGGCGGGAGGGCCGAGTACCGGTGGCGGAGCACGGTGAGCACCGCGGCGGCACCACGGTCGCCACGACACCGAACCCGCGGTTGACAGCAGAGTTCCTCCAGGCGACCGCGATGGTCACCCTCGGCTCGGGTCCTCGACCCCCGGCTCATCACGGCGTCGCCTCGCCGCTCCGCAGGGGGCTCAGTGCGGTCGCGGCCTGGCGCGGGGGAGCCTGACGTCGATGGTCTGCTCGTGGCGTGCCGGACGCGTGATGCCGAGGCTGGCGGCGAGGGCGAGGACGGCGAGGGCGAGGGCCGCCCAGGGCGTGCTGGTGACGCCGAGGGTCTCGACGAGTGTTCCACCGGCCCAGGAGGCGAGGGCGATACCGGCGTTGAACGCGGCGATGTTCAGGCCGCTGGCCGCTTTCTCCGCGCCGGGGCCGCGGTGGCTGGCGAGAGCGACGGCGTGTGTCTGCACGGGCGGGGAGATGAGGAAGGCGAACACCCCCCACGCCGCGATGACGATGGCGATGCCGACCGTGCTCGAGGAGGTGAGGAGGATGCCGACGAAGGCGGCGATGAGGCCGGTGAGGGCGATGCGGATGACCGGGACGGTGCCGATGCGATCGGCGAGCGCGCCGCCGGTGAGGTTGCCGATCACCGTGGTGGCTCCGAAGAGGAACAGGGCCAGCGTCACTCCGGAAGCAGTGTATCCGGCGGTGCCGGTCAGGAGGGGGCCGAGGTAGGTGAACACCGCGAAGGTCGCACCGAATCCGAGGCCGGTGACAAGGTAGGTCATCGCGACAGGCCGATCCGTGAGCAGGGCGATCTGCTCGCGAAGGCTCACCGATTCGCCGGTTCTGGTGGAGGGGATGAGCAGCGCGATGGCGAGCGCCGCGACCGCGCCGAGCGCGGCGACGATGACGAACGTGGTGCGCCAGCCGAGGGCGTTACCGATGATGGTCCCGAGGGGGACGCCGATGACCATCGCAACGGTGAGGCCGAGGAACATCAGGGAGATGGCTCTGGCCGCCTTCTCCTTCGGAACGAGTGCGGCGGCCGCCGGGGCGCCCAGGGCGAAGACGGTGCCGTGGGCGGCGCCGGCCAGGACGCGGCCGACCAGCAGCCCGGTGAACCCTCCGGCTGCGGCGACGAGCATGTTTCCGGCCGCGAAGACGACCATGAGCGCGACAAGCGCCGGGCGGGAGTCGTAGCGGCTGAGCCAGCTGGTCAGGAGTGGGGAGAGCAGGGTGATCGCGAGGGCGTAGAAGGTCACGAGCAGGCCGGCCGTGCCGAGGGTGACGCCGGTGTCGTTCGCGATGGTCGGCAGCAGTCCGACCAAGACGAACTCGCTGATGCCGATCGCGAACGCCGCGACCGTCAGGGAGAGCAGCCGAATCATGGGTTTTCCTTCCGTGGGCCGTCCGGACCGATCGCGGTCAGGACGGTGTGCGTGTCGATGACGAGGCGATGTGCGGGAACCCGTGGAGCGGGTCCGCGGCATGCGCGTCCGCGCTGGGCGGCCCGGGCGCGCCGACGCCGGCCTGGGCGGTATGCGCGACGACGGCGGTCCCGGCCGAGGTGCCAGCGTCGAACAGCATGTCGTGTCGCAGGTCGGCGACCCGCACCGCGGGCCGGGTCGCGCGCGCGGCCGAGGCGGGTCGCCGTCCCTGTCGGGGCGAGGCGGTCCCTCTCGGGGCGGGGTCAGAAGGCCGCGGCGCCGGTGCGGGCCAGGTCCTCGTCGGCGTCAAGGGTGGCTCCGGCCACCCCGATGCCACCGATGACCTGCTGTCCGTGGCGAAGGACGACGCTGCCGCCGAAGCTGATGAGTCCGCCGTTCGTGTGCTCGATCGAGTAGATCGGGCCGCCGGGGCGTGCGACCTCGGCGAAGTCGACGCCGTCCATCCCGAACATGGCGGCGGTGCGCGCCTTCTTCTGCGCCACATCCACCGGGCCGATGAGCGACGCGTCGGTACGCGCGAACCCCACCAGCGCTCCCGCCGCGTCGACGACGGCGATCGCCACCCCGAAGCCCTGCTGCTCGGCCTTCTCGACGACCGCATCGATCGCAGCCTGCGCTCGTACTCGCTGAGACATAATTCCTCCATGTGGAACGTGCGGCACTTTCAAGCGCCTCTGGTTTGCTTTTCGGGAACTACCGTAGCCACGGGCAGCCGTAAATGCGAAACATTGGCGACTTGGGCGTGTTATAGTTCAGCATCATGGAACAGCAACGTCCGGAATCGGGCCGTGTCATTCAGTCCGTGCAGCGCGCGTTCGGCCTCCTCGAGCTGCTCGCCGCCGTCCCGGAGGGGGCGAGGCTGAGTGAGCTCGCCGACGACGCGGGCTTGAACCGCAGCACGACGCACAATCTCCTGGCCTCGCTGGAGACCCTGGGCTATGTGGAGCAGTCGAACCGCGGTGCCCCGTATCGCCTCACGAACCGGTTGGAACGGCTCGTGAGGCCGAAGGTCGAGACGGAGCAGCTCCTGCGCCAGCGGGTGCGTCCCGTTCTGGAGGCTCTCGGAACCGACACCGGAGAGACCGTCTATCTCGCCTTCGCAACGGGGGATCACTACGTTTGCGCCGATGCTGTGCAGTCTCCCGAGCCCCTGCATCTCACAGTGAACGTGGGTGAAAGGGAGCCTCTGCTCGGCACGGCGATCGGGCACGCGCTTATCGCCTCAGACGAGGTCCGCGCACGGGAGCTCGCTCACGGGCACCCGTCGGATTGGTCGCAGCACGCCGACGCCATCGACGACGCCCGCAGCGCGGGGTTCGCGCTGGACGAGGGGGCTTTTCACCCCGGTGTCTCCTGCGTGGCGATGTCGATCGGCGGTGACGCCGCGATCGGCGTGGCGGGCCCATCCAGCCGTCTCGCGCGAACGCGCCTCCGTGAGATCGGCGACCTCATGGCTCGACACATCCGAGTGCTGGAATAGGGCGATGTCAGGCTGAGGGTCGCGCCGTCGCAGGGACCCGCGCCGCCAGCGCGTCCTCCCACGAGGCGATGGTGATGAGCGCGAGCCCGACGTTGCCGATCTGGCAGTGGCTGCTCGCGCTCTCCGCCGCGGTGAAGCTGCGGGTGGTGACCGAGCGTGCCCCGGTCAGCGTGCGGGCCTGGCGGGCGAGCTGAGTCACGGGCACGTAGTGGTCGTCGGCGCCCTGGAGCAGGAGCACGTCGCCGCGGACCCGCGCCGACACGGTCGTGGTGCGCATCCGCGCGATGGCGCGGAGGAACGCGGCGGGGCTCGTCGTCCCCGTCACATGCATGCCCTGCCACAGTCCCCAACTGACGACCGGCTTGCGCGCGGCCACCCGCGTGAGCACGGCGCTCACCCACCGCGCCGGCAGCCGCGTCGCCAGTGCGCCGACCGCCCGCGCGCCGCGCGGGACCGTCTGGGACAGTGTCGTCTCGAGGAAGTCGTCCATCGCGTCGAAGGCGACGACCCTGGCCACGCGCGGCTCGAACGCCGCGGCCCGGACGACGAGCTCCCCGCCGAGGGAGGCGCCGATGAGGGTGACGTCGTCGAGGCCGAAGTGGTCGAGGACCGCGGAGACCGGGCGCTCCCACTCGGCGATCATCGGCATGCCCTCGTCCTCGAGCGCCCCGCCCTGTCCTGGCCCGTCGAACACGATGACGCGGCGGCCGAGGCGCACGGCGGCGGCGATCAGGGGGAACCACTCCTCGACGTAGGAGTCGAAGCCGCCGAACAGCACCCAGGTGGAGTGCGCCTCGCCCTCGGGCCGCAGCTCATAGGCGGGAAGGGAGGCGTCGGCGAACGGCACGGCCACCGGCTCGACGCCGAACGCTGCGCGGAGGGTGTCGACGATGCGGCGGCGGGCGGGCTTCTTGCGGGGGTCGCCTGGCTCGAGGAAGAACTCCGCTCCACGGTCGAAGTAGGCGGCGTCGACGGCGCGGCCGGCGGCGCGGGCGTCGGCCGCGAGGGCGAAGAACGTGTCGATCCACTCGGGGTACGTGCCCGGTCCCGCACTGACGGCGCGCAGTTCGGCTCGCGCCTCGGGGCTGGCCCACTGCATCCAGCGGTTGCACTGGAAGTTGATGCTCACGTCGTCGCAGTAGTGGTGGTATCCCGCCGGTGCGGCGTTGAGGTCGAGGGCGTATCGCATGTCCATGGTCGTGCTCCTTGCGTGTGCGGGGTGGTCGGCGTGCGCGGACGGGCGGCCCGCCGGTCGGGCCCATCGCACCTAACGCAGATTCCCTGCGTTAGGTGAAGGCTAGAGCGCCCGCGATGCTGATGCAACTTTCCTGCGTTAGGCTGGGGGGCATGACCGAGACCCCCGTGCGACGCCGACCCGGGGGCCGTTCCGCGGCCGTCCGCCGCTCCGTCCTGGACGCGGTGATCCAGGCCGTCGCCGACGACGGGCCCGACGCGCTCACGATCGCAGGGATCGCCGCCGCGGCCGGTGTCCACGAGACGACCGTCTACCGACGCTGGGGGAGCGCGGAGCAGCTCCTGCTTGACGCGATGCTCGACTACAGCGAGGACCGCATCGAGGCCGCTGACCTCGGCAGCCTGCGCGAGGACCTGGTCGACTTCGCGCTCGCGATCGCCGGATTCCTGTCCTCGGCGACCGGCCGGGCGCTCGCGCGGGCCATGATCGGCACGGGGGCCGAGGCGCCCGTGCCCGCGGGCAGGGCCGAGTTCTGGCAACGGCGCTTCGCCGTCACCGAGGTGATCTTCCGGCGTGCGGCCGAACGGGGCGAGTGGCCGGAGGACGCGGATGCGGCCGACGTGCTCGAGACGATCGTGGCGCGCACGCACTTCCGGCTGCTGCTCCTCGGCCGTCCCGTCGGGCGGGACGAGGCACAGCGATCGGTGGACGACGCGCTCGCCGCGGTGGTGTGACGGTGCGCGCGGTGCCCTGCGCGAGCCGCGACGTCCCACCCGGATCGCACGGTGCGGCCCGGCCGGTGACGCACGGCCCTGTCCGCGATGCCTGCGCGGATTCGAGGGAAACGAGACGGCCCCGACTCGACGACGGAGGTCTCTCCTCCGTCAACAACGATCCGGGTCAGTACGGCTAGCCGCGGGGGACGAGCGTGTACTTCGTCGCCAGGAACTCGTGGATACCCTCCGCGCCGCCCTCCCTGCCCAGGCCGGACTGCTTGACGCCGCCGAACGGCGCCGCCGCGTTCGAGATGACCCCCGCGTTCACGCCCATCATCCCCGTGTCGATCCGTTCGATGAGCCGTTGGGTCCGCGCCAGGTCGCGGGTGTACACGTAGGAGGCGAGCCCGTAGGGGGTGTCGTTGGCGCGAGCGACGGCGTCCTCCTCGTCCCGGAACGTCGCGATGGCCAGCACGGGGCCGAAGATCTCCTCGTGCACGATCGCGCTGTCCGCGGGGACACGGTCGAGCACGGTCGGGGCGAAGAAGCTGCCGGCGCCGATCTCGAGCGCGTGCCCTCCGGTGCGCAGGCGCGCTCCGCGGGCGACGGCGTCGTCGACCAGGCGCTGGCACGTGTGCACCGCCCCGTCGTCGATGAGCGGGCCGATCGTCGTCTCGGGGTCGGTGCCGTCGCCGACGGTCAGGGCGGCGACCCGCGCGGTCACGGCCTCGGCGAACTCCTCGGCGACGTCCTCGTGGACGATGAAGCGGTTGGCCGCGGTGCAGGCCTGCCCGATGTTGCGGAACTTGGCCTGCACGGCACCCTCGACGGCGGCGTCGAGGTCGGCGTCGGCGAAGACGAGGAACGGCGCGTTGCCGCCGAGCTCCATCGAGGTGCGCAGCACCGTGCCCGCCGCCTGGGCGAGCAGGGTGCGCCCGACCGCGGTCGACCCGGTGAAGCTGAGCTTGCGCAGGCGCGGGTCGGCGATGATGGGCGCGGACAGCGCGCTCGACGAGGACGTCGGCACGACGTTGACCACGCCGGCTGGCAGTCCCGCGTCGAGAAGGATCTGTGCGAACGCGAGCGTGGTCAGCGGCGTCAGCGCGGCCGGTTTGATCACGACCGTGCACCCCGCGGCCAGCGCTGGGGCGATCTTGCGCGTCGCCATGGCGAGCGGGAAGTTCCACGGCGTGATGAAGAAACAGGGGCCGACGGGGCGCTGGGACACCACCATCGTGCCGTTCCCCTCGGGGGTCTGGCCGTAGCGGCCGCCGATCCGCACGGCCTCCTCGCTGAACCAGCGCAGGAACTCGCCACCGTAGCTGACCTCGCCCCTGGCCTCCGCTAGCGGCTTGCCCATCTCCAGCGTCATCAGCAGTGCCAGGTCCTCGGAGCGTTCGCGCACGAGCTCGAAGGCCCTCCGCAGCACCTCGCCCCGCTCGCGCGGCGGCGTGGCGGCCCACCCTTGGCCCGCGGCGACCGCGGCGTCGACGGCCGCTGCGCCGTCCTCCGGGCTGGCATCGGACACCTCCGCCAGGGTCGCGCCGGTCGCGGGCTCGGAGACGCTGAAGCGCGCGCCCGTCGTGCCCTCCCGCCAGCGGCCGTCGATGAGCAGCGCCGTGGGCACGGAGCTCAGGAGTCGTTCGCGGGCCTCGGCCAGCTCGGCGGGGATGGTCATGTCAGTCGTCCTTCGTGGTTCGCGGTGGGGTGGTCAGCGGGGAGCCGCGGGCTCCGCGCGGCGGCGGCGTCCGGCCGGCGTCGGGCGGCCGCGGTCTGGGGCAGGGGGTCGAGGTCGTCACCGGGATCACTCAGCGGCAGGTCACGATCCACGCGCCCGAGCGGCGACACGCGCAGGGCGACGTCACCGATCTCCGCGGGCGGCGGACAGGCGTGCGTGCTGCGCACCGCCGCCTGTGACCAGCGGATCGCGCGGATCAGACCCTCTCCAACCGGATCGGCAGTCGCCGTCGCGGACAGGAACCCGGCGAGGGCGGCGTCCCCGGCGCCGGTGGTGTTGACCACCCGGTCGACCCCGGGGCCCGTCGCCCAGAGCGCGGACCCGCCGTCGACGTAGACGATCCCGTCGGCACCGGCGGAGGCCAGCACCGCTCCGATTCCGCAGCGGATCAGGCGCCGTGCCGCGTCCACGACGTCGCCCCTGGTATGCAGGGCGGTTCCCGTCGCCTCGGCGAGCTCGGCGGTGTTGGGCTTGACGAGTGCGATCGACGGGCCGTGCCGGCGGGCGATGCGCGCCAGCCCGCTGCCGGAGGTGTCGACGGCGACGCGCGCCCCGGCGTCGGTCGCGGCGCCCAGGAGGCGGGCGATCACCGCGTCGTCCTCCGGCCAGGGGATGCTGCCGCCGATCAGGAGCCAGCCGGCCCGGATCTCCTCGACGGCCGCGCGGCAGCGGCGCGCGAGCAGGCTCCACTCGGCGTCGCTGAGTGCGGCGGCGAACTCGTTGATGTTGGTGGTGACGCCCTCGGCGTCGATGACGATCGTGTGCAGTCGTGTCGGTTGCGTCGTCGGGACGACGACGGCCTCCGGCGGCAGCAGTGTCCCCTCGCCCGACCAGGGCAGCACCATCCGCGTGGGGACGGCGGCCCCGGCGAGCATGCGGGACACGTTCACGCCTTTGCCCGCCACCTCCTCGCTCACCACGCGGGCACGGTTGACCCGGCCGAGGGCGACGGTCGGCAGCAGGTAGACGCGGTCGATCGCGGGGGCGGGCGTGCACGTCACGACCGCCGCCTCCCGGACGGGGAGTGGCCTCCGGTCCTCGGCTGCGGTGAGCACGGTCATGCCCGGGTCATCCGACGGTGCCACCGGGTGCGGTGACGGTGACGGTGGCGGAGGGGGAGGGGGAGTGGCCGAGGGCCTCGAGGACCTGCTCGGCGACGCGCTCGGCTGAGAGACCGTACCTGTCGAGCAGGAACGCGTTCGGCGCCGACTCGGACCAGCCGTCGGCCAGGCCGACGCGGTGCAGTCGCGGAGCGTCGGGGTCTCCCCGCTCGGCGATGAGCTCCGCGACGAGCCCGCCCAGGCCGTTGATGACCGAGTGGTCCTCGACGGTGACCACGGTGCCGACCCCGCTGATCGCGGCGAGCAGCGCGTCGCCGTCGACCGGCTTGAGCGAGGGGACGTGCACGACCCTCGCGTCGACGCCGCGCGCCGCGAGCAGCTCGGCCGCCTCGACGACGCGGGAGCTCTGCACGCCCGTGCTGACCAGCGTGACGTCGCCGCCGCCGTCGCGCAGCCGGTGGACCGCTCCCGGGTGGAAGACGTAGTCCGCGTCGAAGACGGGGGCGACCGCGTCCCTCGCGTAGCGGATGTAGACCGGCCCGTCGTGCTCCGCCGCCCAGCGGGTGATCGCGCGGGCCTCGTGCTCGTCGGCGGGGGCCAGCACGGTCATTCCCGGCATGGCGCGCATGATGGCGAGGTCCTCGATGTCCTGGTGGGTCTTGCCGCTCGACCCGTTGAGCAGGCCGGCGTAGGCAGCGGCGATGCGGACCGGAGCCCCGGTCTGGGAGACGAGCATGCGGATCTGGTCGAGGGCTCGGTGGGTGAGGAACACGCCGAAGGTCGACAGCCACGGACGGTAGCCCATGGTGCTCAGGCCGAACGCCATGCCCACGAGGTTCTGCTCGGCGATACCCACCTGGATGAACGCCTCCGGGTTGCCCTCGGCGACCGTGACGGCCATCGTCGACGTCGCCAGGTCAGCGTCGAGCACGACGACGCGGTCGTCCTCGCGGGTGAGCTCGAGCAGGGTGTCGCCCCACACCTTCCGCTGTGCCGTCATCGGACTTCTCCCTTCTCCAGCAGCTCGGCCTTGGCGGTCCGCAGCTGCTCCTCGGTGGCGACGCCGTTGTGCCACGTGTATGTCCCCTCGGTGAAGCTGACGCCGCGGCCCTTCGCCGTCCGCGCCAGGATGACGCTCGGGCGTCCCGCGTGGTTGCGTGCGGCCTCCGCGGCGTCGAAGGCGTCGAAGATCGCCGTGAAGTCGTGGCCGTCGATGTCGTGCACGGTCCAGCCGAAGCCGGTGAAGACGGCGCCGAGGTCGACGTGGCCGAGCGGCTCGCTCCTGTCGAAGCGGTCGGACTCCCCGGCCGGCCAGCCGTACTGCTGCAGCCCGTTGACGTCGACGATGGCGGTGAGGTTATCGAGCCCGAAGCGCGGTGCGGAGAGCACCGTCTCCCACACCATTCCCTCGCCGAGCTCCCCGTCACCGAGCATCACCCAGGTGTGGGCGTCGAGACCGCGGCGTTTCGCGCCGAGGGCCATGCCCGCCCCGGCCGACAGGCCCTGGCCGAGCGAGCCGGTGGAGGCGTCCACGCCGGGGGTCAGCTTCATGTCGGGGTGGCCCTGCAGGCGTGAGTCGCCGTGGTCGAAGCTGGCGAGCTCCGACTCCGGGAAGTAGCCGCGCTGCGCGAGCACCGTGTAGAGCGCGATCGCGTTGTGCCCCTTGGAGAGGATGAACCGGTCGCGTTCGGGGTGCCGCGGCTGGGCGGGGTCGATGCGCAGTTGGCCGAAGTACAGGGCGACGAGCAGGTCCATCGCGGACAGCGGTCCGCCGATGTGGCCGGCCTTGCTCGCGGCGACGGTGCTGATGACGTTCCATCTGCCGGTGTCGGCGAGCAGGCGCAGCTCGTCCGTCGATGGTCGTTGCGGAGGTGTGAGGTTCATCGTTGATCCTTTCCGGCCTCGATGCCGTAGCGCTAGATTATCGTTTAATGAACAGAATGTCTATTGAGTAAGAAAATTAGGCCGCTGGGTGGCGCTCGCCACGCGTGGCTGCGGTGGCGCGACCTGCTCCCTGGCCCGCCACCACGGGGGTGTGCGAGGATTGCCGAGACCATGAACACACCGACGCGTGAGGCCTCAGGGCTCGACATCCTGGACAAGGCCGACGCCGCCCTCGTCGCGCTCGAGGCCGAGGGGTCGCTCGCCGTGAGCGAGCTCGCCGCCGCCGTGGGGGAGCCGGTGAGCTCCACCTACCGTCTGCTGCGCGCGCTCGTCTCCGCGGGGTGGGTCGACCATGCCGCCCAGCGCGGGCGCTACCGGCTGGGCCTGGCCTTCATGCGCATCGGCAGCCTGGTCGAGGACCAGCTCGACATCCGTGCGGTCGCGCTCCCCGCCATGCGTCACGCACGCGACGTGACCGGCATGGGCGTGAGCCTCTGGGTGCGCAGGGGCGCGCGCGCCGCGTGCATCGAGCGTGTCGACGGCGAGGACGTCCGGTCGCGCGACATCCGGCTGGGCGACTCGCTCCCTCTGCTCGGCGGGGCGGGGCCCTCCGTTCTGCTCGCCTACCTTCCCGCCTCGGAGCGCGACGCGCTCCTGACGGACGCGACGGGGGACTCGGTGCCGCCCGTGGTGGACGAGCCAGGTCGGCGCCGCTCGGCGGCGACCGCCGCGGACCCCGTCGACCTGGATGCCGTCCGAACGCGGGGCGTCGCGGTGGCGCCCAGCGTGGTCACGCCCGGTTTCGGATCGGCGGCCGCCCCGGTGCTCAATCACAGGGGTGAGATCGAGGCATCACTCGCCGTCAGCGGGCTGATGGCTCACCTGGACTCGAACGAGAGCCGCGTGATCGACGTCGTCCGCGAGGCCGCCGCCTCGGCGAGCGCCGAGCTCGGCTGGGTGGGGGAGAGCCGTGGCTAGCGCGCCGGGCAACCGCGTGCTCGCGAACGCGGCGGCGCTCGTCGAGCTCCTCGCGGTGACCGGTCCGCTCAACGCCGCCGCGATCGCCGAGCGGCTCGGCGTGGCGCGTTCCTCCGTGTACCGACTGGTCGAGGGCGCGACGGCGATCGGATTCACCGAGACCTCCGCCGATGCGCGCGTCGGCCTGACCACGCGCTTCCTCCGCCTCGCCGACGCCGCGGCGGGTGCTCTGACCGAGTGGAGCGGCGCCGAGCGTGTGCTGCAGCGGGTCGCCGACCGGACTCATCAGACCGTGTTCCTCAGTGTGCTCAGGGGTGACGAGTCCGTGTGCGTCGCCTGGGCGAGGGGGAGGGGCATCGACCTGCTCTCGCTGCGGCCGGGGCGAGCCCTCCCGCTCTATGCCGGCGCGGCGGGGAGGAGCATCCTCGCGCAGTCGTCGGATGCGCTCGATGACGTCCTCGCGGGCGCGCCCTTCGAGCCGTTCACCGCCGCGACGCTGACCTCGGCGGCAGCCCTGGCCGACGACGTGCGGTCGAGCCGGGAGCAGGGCTTCACCCTCTCCGACGAGGACGTCACGGCGGGGATCGGCGCCATCGCCGTTCCGATCCCGTGCGCGGGCGCCGTCGCGAGTATCTCGGCCGGCGGGCTCGCCGAGGAGATCCGGGCCGACCGCGAGGACATCCTCGTCGAGCTCCGGCGCGCGGCGCTCGACCTCGCGGCCGTGCACGGCCGGGATCGAGCCGAGGGCTGAGCCTGATCGCTCGATTGCCTGTTTTCGGACACAGTGTCTATTCTCTGAGATAAAGCCTTCGATCGAAGGTCACAGTGTCGTGAACGAGGGGGGCCATGATGGCCGGAACAGTGACGGAGCGCGGACGACTCGACGTCCTCGACAAGATGACGGGCGAGCTGCTCGGCTCAGTCGAGGCGGACGACGCCGCGTCCACGACCGCCGCGCTCGAGCGGGCGCGCGGCGGGTTCGCGGAGTGGTCCGCGCTGCCCGCGCACCGCAGGGCCGAGGTGCTCGAGCGTTTCGCCGACGACCTCGACGCCCGCCGGGAGGAGATCGCGGTCCTGCTGACCAGGGAGACCGGGAAGATCCTCCCCGACTCGCGCGCGGAGCTCGCGGCGGCCGCACGCATCTTCCGCGGCTTCGCCAGGGAGTCCCTCCGTCACTTCGGCCAGAGCATCCCGCTCGACCGCCAGGAGGGGCTCGAGACCGACCTCATGATCACGGCGCACGAACCGCTCGGCGTCGTCGCGGCGATCGTGGCGTTCAACTTCCCCGCCGAGCTGTACGCGCACAAGGTCGGCGCGGCGCTCGCCGGAGGGAACGCCGTCGTCGTCAAGCCGTCCGAGGCGAACCCGTTGGTCGGAAACCGGCTCACCGCCATGCTGCATGCCGCGGGCGTCCCGGCGGACGCCCTCGTCGTCGTCAACGGCGACGGAGCCGTCGTCGGAGAGGCGCTCTCGCGCAGCAGTGTGATCCGGGCCATCAGCTTCACCGGCAGCAGCCGGGTCGGCGCGATCATCGCGGAGAACGCCGCCCGCAACGTCGTCCGCACCTTCCTGGAGCTCAGCGCCAACGACGCCCTCGTGGTGCTGGACGACGCCGACATCGATGCGGCCGTGGCTGGCAGCCTCGACGGGCGCCTGCTCGCGAACGGCCAGGTCTGCTGCGCGACGAAGAGGATCCTCGTCGACGAGGCGGTGGCGGACGAGTTCACCCGACGGCTGGTGGAGCGGGTCTCCGCCGTCGTCACCGGCGACCCGCTCGACGAGGGCGTGGGCGTCGGTCCCCTCATCAGCGAGCGGGCGGCGGCGGGCGTCGAGTCGCAGATCGCCCGAGCGGTGTCCCAGGGAGCCGAGGTGCTGCTCGGGGGTGGTCGCGAGGGTGCGCTCGTGGAGCCGACCGTGCTCCGGGCGCCGCGGGACAGCGACATCGTCGTCGACGACGAGGTGTTCGGCCCGGTGTTCACGATCCTCCCGGTCGGGGGTGAGGACGAGGCCGTCCGTGTGGCGAACGCCTCGTCGTACGGGCTGACGGCGGCGGTGTTCTCCGCCGATGTCTCCCGCGCGTATCGCGTCGCGGAGCGCATCGAGGCGGCGATCGTCTCGATCAACGGCTCGAACAACTACCGCCCGGACGGCAGCTCCTTCGGCGGGTACAAGCGCAGTGGTCTCGGGCGGGAGGGGTTCTTCACCTCGCTCGACGAGTACACCCAGGTCAAGAGCATCGTGCTTCGCGGGCTGCGTACGCGCTGAGCGCCCGCCGCTGAACGCCGTCGTCGCGTGACGGCCGTGATCGCCTCGTCTCCGGTTTTCCGGGGGCGGGGCGACGCGGCGTGCCCCGGCGCCGGGGTGCGGTGCCGCCGTGCGGACTCCGAGTCTGGCCTCCGCATTATTCTCACTTGACAGACGAAGTGTCCAACTGATGAAATTGGTCGACAGCACGACCAGAGCCGGTCGAGCCCCCAGGGAGAGTCAATGAAGACTGTGTATGCGGTGACGGGCGGAGGCCTGCACCTCGGCGAAGCCCCCATTCCCGCCACCGAGCCGGGACAGGTGCGCGTGCGCGTCGTCTACGGCGGCATCTGCGGAAGCGATCTGCACTACGCCGCCCACGGCCGCAACGGCATCTACACGATCGAGCAGCCCCTCGTCCTCGGCCACGAGATCGTCGGCATCGTCGACGCGGTCGCCGACGACGTCAGCGACCGCGCGGTGCCGGGACAGCGCGTCGCCATCCATCCCGCGACCCCGACCCCCGCGCCCGGCAGCCGCGACGGAGCCGGACTGCGGCTGGCCTACGGTGGCAGCTACCTCGGCAGTGCCTCGACAACGCCGCACACCGCCGGAGGCTTCGCCGAGTACCTGATCGTGCGCCCCGAGCAGCTGCGGATACTGCCCGACGGGCTTCCGCTGCGCCGAGCCGCCCTCGCCGAGCCCCTCGCCGTCGCGCTGCACGCCGTGGCGCTCGCGGGCGAGGACCTCGTCGGCGCTCGCGTCCTCGTCGCCGGGGCCGGGCCGATCGGCAGTCTCGTCGTCGCCGTCCTCAGCGCGAGAGGGGTGACCGACATCACCGTGACCGACCTGCAGGCCGCGCCCCTCGAGACGGCGCGAGCGGTGGGCGCGGCGCGGACCGTGCTCATCGGGACGGATCAGGCACCCGCCACCGACAGCGTCGACGTGGTGATCGAGTCCTCCGGCAGCCCGCGGTCCCTCGCCAGTGCGCTGGACTGGGTCAGGCGGGGCGGGACCATCGTCCAGCTCGGCCTGCTTCCGGCGGGCGAGCTGAGCATCCCGCTCGCCGCGCTGGTCAGCAAGGAGATCACCCTGCAGGGCTCGCAGCGCTTCGACATCGAGCTCGACGAGGCCGTCGACCTTCTCGCCGACGCCGCACGGATCGGAGCCGTCGTCAGTCACGTCCTCCCCGTCGACGACGCCGTGCAGGCCTTCGACATCGCGGCCGACTCCGCCGCGTCCGCGAAGGTGCTGCTGCGCTTCGGCGACGACCCCGACGAGGCGGGGGACGGGCGATGAACGCCACGGCCGACGCCTCGGGGCTGCGCATCCGCGGACTGCGAAAGGCCTACGGTGCCGTCCTGGCACTGCGGGAGCTCGACCTCGACGTCGAGCGCGGCTCCATCCACGGCCTGCTCGGAGGGAACGGATCGGGCAAGAGCACGCTGGCCAAGATCATCTCCGGCGCGGTCGTCCCCGACGCCGGCGTGATCACGCTCGACGGGGTCGCGGTCACCGCCTCGCGGCCGGCCGACGCACTGGCCAACGGGATCGTCATCACCTACCAGGAGCTCAGCCTGCTGCCCTCGCTGTCCGTCAGGGACAACCTCGTCCTCGGGCGTATCCCCGGCGGCGTGTTCCGCTCCCGCGCGGAGACGATCGCGCTGACCGACGACGCCCTCGCCGCCGTGGGGCTGGGCGAACTGGACGGCGAGACCCTCGTCGCCGAGCTGCCCCAGAACGTTCGCTACATGCTCGAGTTCGCCAAGGCGATCCTGTGGCGGCCCCGGGTGCTCATCGTCGACGAGATCACCTCGGCGCTGTACCGCGACAACGTCGCGACCGTGTCCGAGACCCTGCGACGGCTGCGCGACCAGGGAACGGCGATCATCTTCATCGGCCACCGCATGGGCGAGATCCTGGACCTGTGCGACCGCGTGAGCGTGCTGCGCAACGGCCGGATCACCGCGGGGTTCGACGCCGCAACCACGACCGAGGAGGAACTGCTCACCGAGATGATCGGGCGGCCGCTGGCCGAGGCGAGGGCGGCGAGCGCGGTGGACGTCGTGGCGGACGGCCCGCGCGTGCTCCGGCTGCGCGACTTCCCCACGCCCGCCCAGCCCGGCACCATCGACCTCGACGTCCACGCCGGACGCGTCGTCGGCATCGCCGGGCTCCAGGGCCAGGGACAGCGGGAGCTGCTGCGTGCCCTCTTCGGCCTTCACGGCAGCGCGCACTTCGAGCTCGACGGCGAGGATGTCACCGTGCGCAGCCCGCACTCCGCCGTGCGGCGCGGCATCGCCTACGTGTCGGGAGACCGTGGGCCGGAGGGGACGTTCGCCATCCGCAGCCTCGGCGAGAACCTCACGGTCACCAGCGATCTGGTGCTCCGCCGGCGCATCGCCAGGCCGAAGGCCGTGCTCGAGTCGCTCGGGGTCAGGTTCGCCCGGGTCGGCCAGCCGATCTCCTCCCTCAGCGGCGGCAACCAGCAGAAGATCGTGCTCGGCCGCTGGCTGGCGACGTCCCCGAGGCTCCTGCTGGCCGACGACGCCACCAAGGGCGTCGACGTCGCGGCTCGTCGCGAGCTGCACCGTCTGCTCGTCGATCTCGCCGCGGAGGGGGCGGCCGTCGTGTTCGCCTCCAGCGACGAGGAGGAGCTCGTCGAGGTCGTCGGCACGGACCCGGGCAGCGTCATCCACGTCGTCTACCGGGGCGCCGTGGTGCGCACCCTGCGCGGCGACGAGATCAGCGTCGAACGCGTCATCGAGGCATCGCTGCCCGTCACCTCCGGAAGGACACCGCAATGACCCGCATCCTCGGTGCGCTCAGGACCTCGTCGACGCCAGCGATCGTGCTGTTCGCCGTGACGTTCGCGCTCACGGCCGTCGTCAACCCCCGCTTCCTCAGCCCGGTGGGGCAGACCAACTTCTTCGGCTCGTACCTGCCGCTCGTGCTCGTCGCGATGGCGATGGCGGTCATCATGGTCACCGGGGGCATCGACCTCTCCCTCGGTGCCGTCATGACGCTGGTGAACGTGGTGTTCATCACCCTCGTCGGCCACGGCGTGCCCGTCGTGCTCGCCGTGGCGGCCGGGGTGCTGGCGGCACTCGCCGTGGGTGCGGTCAACGGTCTGCTGGTCTCGGCCGGGCGCATCCCGCCGCTGCTGGCGACGCTCGGGACGATGTTCGTCGTCAACGGCATCTGCCTCACCGTCATGCCCGTCTCCGGTGGCAGCGCGCCGACGGAGATGGTCGCCGGCTACGCCTCGGGCATCGCCTACATCCCGGTGGCGTTGATCGCCGTCGTGGCCGCCATCGCCGCATGGGTCGTGTTCTCGCGCACGAAGCTGTCGCTGCGCATGTACGCCGTCGGGGGCGACGCCACGGCGGCCTACGCGAGCGGACTCGCCGTGCCACGCGTGACCTGGCTGTCCTATGTGATCGGTGCGGGGATCGCGTCCGTCGCAGCCATGGCGCTCACCGCCAACGTCGCCACGGGGGGTCCTGACATCGCCGGGACCTACACGATGAGCGCCATCGCCGCGGCCGTCATCGGGGGCGTCGCGCTGTCCGGGGGGACGGGGAGCCCGGTCGGCGCGGTGTTCGGCGCGCTGTTCCTCGGCCTGATCTCGAACCTGGTGCTCAGCCTGGGGATCTCCTCGTACTTCGTCTCCGCCGTCACGGGCGCCGTCGTCCTGGCCGGCATCGTCCTCACCTCGCTCGTCCGTCGTGACAGCGCCCTGCTGTCCTGGCGCCGGACGGCCGCACCGCAGTCACCGTCAGCCCAGGAAGGGGCACCGGCATGAGCACCTCACCGTCCACCGCACCGACGACGGAGACCGTCTCGATCCCCCTGGAGCGCCCGGGCGCCGGGCGGCGCGTGAAGGCCTATCTCGACGGACACCGCAGTCTGGTCGGCGTCGCGGCCATCGTGCTGCTGCTCGTGCTCGGAGGGATCATCCGCCCCGGGTTCGCCTCCGCGGACAACATCGGCTCCCTCCTGGCCATCGCGGCGATCCTCACCCTGCTGGCCTGCTCGCAGGTGTTCGTCGTCGTCTCCGGTGGGGAGGGGATCGACCTGTCGGTCGCCGCGGTCGCCTCGATGTCCGCCGTCCTGGCCTCGATGTTCCTTTCGCGTGCGGACGGGGCGCTCGGCAGTGCGCTCGCGATCGGCGGGGTCCTGCTCATCGCGCTGGTGATCGGCGCCGTGACCGGGCTCGCGGTCGCGTTCGCCCGGATCCCCCCGCTCGTGATGACGCTGGGCATGGCACAGCTCATCGCGGGGGCGGTCTTCGCCTACACGGCCGGCTCCGCCCCGTCCTCCGCCCCCGGCTGGCTGGCCGAACTGGGCGCGGCCCGGGCGTTCGGTCCCGTGCGCTGGCTCGTCCTCGTCGTCGCCGTCCTCGTCGTTGCCGGGGAGCTGTGGCTGCGCAGGACCCGCTCCGGCCGGTCGCTGTTCCTCGTCGGCGCCAACGACGGCGCCGCTCGCCTCAGCGGGCTGCGGATCCGCTCGATCAGGCTGCTCGCCTACACCTCGGCGAGCGTCACCGGGGCCGTCGCCGGGATCCTGCTGTTGGGCAGCGCCGGCTCGGCACAGCTGGGCATGGCCGACGGATACCTGCTGCTCAGCATCGCGGCGGTCATCATCGGCGGTGCGCGTTTCTCCGGGGGCGAGGGCTCCTTCGCCGGCGCGGCGATCGGTGCGGTGCTCCTGACCGTGCTCGACAGCCTGCTCCTGGTCCTCGGCCTCGGCCCCGGCACGCGCATCGCCGTGCAGGGCGCCATCCTGCTCGTCCTCACCCTCGTCTACGCGAGGGAACGCTCCCTGCGTAGCTAACCGAAAGGAAGAACAATGGTGTTCTACACCCCCACCTCCACCCGCGGCAGGGCCGCCATCACCGGGGCGGCCCTGGCCGCCGCTGCCGTGCTCGCCCTCGGCGGGTGCACGAGCACCGCAGGGGGAGACCCCGCGTCGGGAGGCGACGGCGAGGGATTCGTGATCGGAGTCGCGAACGGCCAGATCGGGAACACCTGGCGCGCGCAGTACATCGCCGAGATCGAAGCCGTCGCCGACGAGCTGACCGAGGAGGGCGTCGTCTCCGATCTGATCGTCGCGAGCACGAACGCCGACGTCAGCGAGCAGCTGTCCCAGCTGAACGACATGCTGACCCGTGGCGTGGACGCCATCATGGTCAACCCGGTGTCGTCGACGGCGCTCGAGCCGTTCATCGAGAAGGCGAAGGCGCAGGGTGTGCTCGTCGTCGTGAACGACAACGCCGCAGCCTATGACGGCACCTACTTCGTCGGCTACCCGCAGACCGACTACTGGACCATCCAGACCCGGTGGCTGGCCGAGACTCTCGGGGGCGAGGGCAGCATCGTCACGGTCGGCGGCGTCGCGGGCATGACCGCGGACGAGCTGAGGCAGCAGGGGGCGGCGGCCGTGCTCGAGGACTTCCCCGACATCGACGTCCTCGCCGAGGGGGAGGGCGAGTGGTCTCAGACGACGGCGGAGAGCGTGATGAGCTCGTACCTGTCCGCCTACCCGGACATCGACGGGGTCCTCGTCCAGGAGGTCATGCCCGAGGGGGTGCTGCGTGCCTTTGAGAAGGCCGGACGCGACTACGTTCCCACGACGGGCGACTACAACTACGGGTTCCTGCGCAAGTGGCAGGAGCAGCCGGAGCTGGACAGCATCGCCATCACCAACTCTCCCCACATCGGCGCCGACGGTGTCAAGATCATGGTCCGGCTGCTGCAGGGCCAGACCTTCAAGGAGGGGGAGCTGACCGCGAACCCGCTCGACCCCGAGCTGGTCAACGCCTTCCTCGTGCCCTACCCCTACGTGATCACCCGGGAGGGCGAGCAGGACGCCGCCTGGATGGAGGGGATCTCCCCGACGACGACGGCGGTCACCCTCGACGAGGTCATCGCGGACGGCGAGGGGGCGGAGGACGGCGAGTCCGTCGGCGTCACCATCTCCGACGACGCCCTCGACGCCGTGTTCGAGACCAAATGACCGACGACGGAACCAGAGAGAGTGACACCGACATGCTTCCCCTCGACGAGCTCACCCGCAGCTACCGACCCATCGACCTGAGTCACCGGATCGAGGAGCGGATGCCGAGCTACCCGACGCACTCCCGCTTCTTCCGCACGCTGTGGGAGTCCTACTGGCACGGCGAGCGGGCCGTGGCCTATCAGCTGCTGCTCAATGAGCACACCGGCACCCACGTCGACGCCCCGGCGCACTTCATGCGCGACGGGCACGAGCAGCACCGGTGGATCGACGAGGTCGACCCGACGCTTCTGCTGGGGCGTGGTGTCGTCATCCACATCGCGGACGGCGACGTGGACGACGGGCTGTACGGGATCGATGTGCTGGAGCGCTTCGAGCGCGAGCACGGCGCCGTCCGCCGCGGCGACGTCGTGCTGTTCGACACCGGCTGGCACCGCAAGTGGGCACTCAAACCGGACAGCGACGCGTACCTGGTCGGCTGGCCAGGGCCGACGGAGGAACTCGCGCTCGCGCTGGTCGAGCGCGGGATCTCCGCTGCGGGCTCGGACAACATCGGGTTCGACAAGCACGGCACGGAGGGGTTCCCCGCCCACTACGCCCTGCTCGGCAACGGGATCCTCATCATGGAGAACCTGGCCGCGCTGTCGGAGCTGCCGCCGAGCTTCCAGTTCCTCGGCATGCCGCTCAACATCGTCGGAGGATCGGGGTCGCCGATTCGCGCGGTCGCCTTCGTGGAGCGCTGAGCGCCGGGCCGTGTCGTCGGGTGACGCCGACGGCACGGCCAGGGGAGTGAGAACCGTGCTCAATTGCATAAATATATTGCAATTCGTTTATGTATGTGGTGTGCTGGGGGCATGGACGCGGACGAGGGGCTCATCGAGGCGGCCCGGCTGTTCAAGGTGCTCGGCAACGAGTCGCGGCTGGGCCTGCTCCGGCTGATCGGCGACGCCGAGTGCTCCGTCGGCGCGCTCGTCGAGGCGACCGGCCTCTCGCAACCGCTCGTCTCGCAGCACCTGAAGACGCTGCGCGACGCGGGGCTCGTGGTGGCCACCCGCCGTGGCAAGGCGGTCGGCTATCGACTGGCCGACCTCCATGTCAGTCACGTGATCGCCGATGCGCTCGCCCACGTCCGAGAGCCCGCCGCGGAGGAATCTGCGGACCCGACCGAACCCCACACGAAGGAGTCATCATGACCGTCACCGACATCCACGCCGAGCACACCGCGACTGAGCATCAGCACGGCGCCGACTGTGGTCACGAGGCCGTGCAGCACGGCGACCACGTCGACTACGTGCACGGAACGCACCACCACGCGCTGCACGGCGACCACTACGACGAGCACGAGTCCGTCGCCGAGCACGCCCCGGCGACGCACGCCCACGGCACCGACTGCGGTCATGAGGCCGTGGATCACGGCGACCACGTCGACTACGTGCACGACGGGCACCGTCACGCCGTCCACGGCGACCACTACGACGCGCACTGATCCGCGCTCGTTGATTGCCACGCCGGGGGCGTCTGCTGCGGCAGGCGCCCCCGGTGCCGCGTGGGGGAGTCGGCGGCGGCTGTGTGAGGGGAGTGCTCCGTTCTCCTCGGCGGGGTGCGGCGTGCGCCGGGCGATCACGCGGCGGGGCACCCGGATTCGCGGTCCGGGGGATAGGGCCATACTCTATTGAGAACTGTTCTCAATAGAAGGTGAGCTCATGACGCCCGAACCCGTGACCCTGGATGCGCTCGTCATCGGCGCCGGACCGGCGGGCGTCGGCGTCGCCCTCGCCCTCGACGCCGTGGACGGCCTGCGATATGGCGTTCTCGAGCGCGGCGCCGTCGGGCAGACCTTCCTCGACTGGCCGCAGCAGCTGAGCTTCCTCACTCCGTCGTTCACCGGCAACGGCTTCGGTGCGACCGACCTCAACGCCGTCCATCCGCAGACCTCTCCCGCGTTCAGCCTGGGGGTCGACTACCCGACGGGCGCCGAGTACGCGCGCTACCTCCGCGGCGTCGTCGCGCACTTCGGCGTGCCGATCCTCGCGAACACCGAGGTGACGCGGGTGGAGCGGCATCCCGAGGGCTTCGCCGTCGAGAGCTCGCGCGGCCCCGTCCTGGCCACGACGCTCATCTGGGCCGGCGGTGAGTTCGCCGAGCCGCTCGCGCCGCGCGTGGCCGGGGCGGGGCTCGCCTCGCCGGTCGGTCGCCCGGCCGCGTGGGAGGCGCGCTCCGGGCGGCTCGTGGTGATCGGCGGCTACGAGTCCGGGCTGGACGTCGCCTGCCACCACGCGGAGGCGGGGGTCGACGTGTCCGTCGTCGACGCGGCGACGCCGTGGGACGCGGGAGCCGGCTCCGACCCGTCCTACCGCTTGGCGCCGCGGACGCGCCAGCGGCTCGAGCGTGTCCGTGCGGGCGGGCACCTCACGCTCGTCGCGGCGAACGCCGCGGCCATCAAGCGCGGTGGCGGCGTCTGGGGTGTCAGCCTCGACGCCGGCTCGCGGCTGACGTCCGACACGCCTCCGGTGCTCGCGACCGGCTACGGGCCCGGCCTCGGCCCGGTCGCGCACCTCGTCGACCGCAGGGCGGACGGCTGGCCGCTCCTGGACGACGACGATCAGTCGACGCTCGCGCCTGGCCTCTTCCTCGCGGGGCCGGCCGTGCGGCACGGGGGCATGAAGTTCTGCTTCGTCTACAAGTTCCGGCAGCGCTTCGCACACGTCGCCGGGGTGATCGGCTCGGGCCTCGGTCTGGACGTCTCCGCGCTCGAGGCCTGGCGCGATGCGGGCATGCTCACCGACGACCTCAGCTGCTGCGGGGTGGAGTGCGCGTGCTGAGCGCCCCGGCCCGCTCGTGGCTGCCGAGCGTGCTGTTCGTCGGCGCGATCCTGGCGGGGAGCGTCGTCGGGCTGACGGCGCCGACGGTGGCCGGGGTGCTCTCGTCGGCCACCGACGCGCTCGTGCTGCTGCTCGTCGCCGCGCTGTTCGCCGGGGTGCGGCCCGACGGCCTCGCCGCGTTGCGTCGCGCCCCGCGGGCGGTCGGGCTGGTCCTTGTCGTCAACCTGTTCCTCGTCCCGCTCGTCGCTCTGGCCGTGACCGCCTGGCTGCCGGGGGAGGCGCTGCGACTCGGCGTGCTGCTGTACTGCCTCGCACCGTGCACCGACTGGTTCCTCGGATTCACCCGTCTGGCCGGGGGCGACACCGTCGCGGGGGCGGCGCTCGTGCCCGTGCAGCTGACGGTGCAGATCCTGCTGTTCCCCCTCTGGCTGGCCGTGCTCACCGGGGCAGGGGCGACGTCGGGGGGAGGG
>NZ_FUKR01000001.1 GCF_900163835.1 Mycetocola reblochoni REB411
GTCCCCCGGACGCCCCCGTCCCCCGTGTCGGCGCCATCGGCTCAGTCGGCCGCGAGCCAGTCCGGGCAGACACAGACCTCGGGCGACCAGCGCGCCTCGGCCAGCGCGCGGTCCCCAACCGGGTTGACCCCGGGCCCGGCCGCGAGGGCGTGGCCGATGAGGGCGTGCAGGCATTTCACCCGCGTGGGCATGCCGCCCGCACTGACCCCCGCGATCTCCGCGACCTCGCCGTAGTGCGCGCGGTCAGCCAGGTACGACTCGTGCGCGCGGAGGTACGCCTGCGCCACCGACGGGTCCTCCTCGAGCTCGGCGGCGTACACCGGCATGAGGTGCTCCGCCTCCAGGGTCGACGCCGCGGCGGTGGCGGCGGGATGGCACAGGTAGTAGAAGGTCGGGAACGGGGTGCCGTCGGCCAGCCGCGGCGCCGTTGAGACGACGGTGGGCGAGCCGCACACGCAGCGGGCGGCGATTCCGACGACGTTCCGCGCCGGTCGGCCCAGCTGGGCGGTGACGATCGCGATGTCGCGCTCGCTCGGCTCGTCGAAGGGCGGGGTGGTCATGCTGTCACGGGTCTTCCTGTTCGTCCGGCTCACTCGCCTGCGGGGGTGGGGGTGGCGCCGTCGGCCGGCGCGGGCTCGGTGGTGTCCGGATCGGGGACGGCACCGGGGACCTCGGACACGGTGCGTGCGCCACCGCTGTTGACGATGGAGCCCAGCAGCGCGCTCGGCCACTGCACGCTCGCGGCCTCGACCTCGTCACTGATGTCGCCCGCCGTGCCGGTCAGAGCGCCCTGATCGATGTCGTTGATCACGATGAAGCTGACCTCGCCCGGCTTGACGAAGTAGAGCCGGTCCCTGGCCTGGGAGGTCACGAAGGTCTTGTCGTTCCAGCGCTCGCGCTCGGCCTTCAGCCGCTCGACCTCGTCACGGTCCTCCGTCACGGAACGGCTGAGCTCGGCGATCTGCTGGCGCTGGGCGACGAGCTGCGTGACGTTCGGGGCGAGCGAGGCCACGGCCAGAACGACCAGCCCGAACACCAGTGCCGAGTAGCCGGAGAAGCGCAGGCTCCACAGCCATCCCTGGTCGGTCGCGCCCGTCTGGCGCCGTCGTGATGCCACAGCAGCTGTCCTTCGTCAAAAAGACTCCGGCGGCGGCCCGAGGACCACCGCCGGAGTTCCGTTCATCCAGCTTATGCGGTGAAACGGGGGAACGCGCTGCGACCGGCGTACACGGCGGCGTCTCCCAGCTCCTCCTCGATGCGCAGCAGCTGGTTGTACTTGGCGACGCGCTCGCTGCGGGCCGGGGCACCGGTCTTGATCTGGCCGGCGTTGGTCGCGACGGCCAGGTCGGCGATCGTGGTGTCCTCGGTCTCGCCGGAGCGGTGCGAGAGGATCGCGGTGTAGCTGGAGCGCTGAGCGAGCGACACGGCGTCGAGCGTCTCCGTCAGCGTGCCGATCTGGTTGACCTTCACCAGGAGCGAGTTGGCCGCACCCTTGCGGATGCCGTCGGCCAGACGCGCCGGGTTGGTGACGAACAGGTCGTCGCCGACGAGCTGCACCTTGTCGCCGAGCGCCGGGGTCAGGTGGGCGTAGCCCTCCCAGTCGTCCTCCGCCAGCGGGTCCTCGATGGTGACCAGCGGGTAGTTCGCGACGAGGTCGGCGTAGTAGTCGCTGAGCTGAGCCGAGCTGAGCTTCTGGCCCTCGAAGAGGTACTGGCCGTTCTCGTAGAACTCGGTGGAGGCGACGTCGAGCCCGAGCGCGATGTCGGTGCCGGGGACGAAGCCGGCCTTGCCGATGGCCTCGACGATCAGGTCGAGCGCCGCGCGGTTGTGCTCCAGGTCGGGGGCGAAGCCGCCCTCGTCGCCGAGCCCGGTCGCCAGGCCCTTGGCCTTGAGCAGGCTCTTGAGGGCGTGGTAGGTCTCGACGCCCCACCGCAGCGCCTCGGAGAACGTCTCCGCGCCGACGGGGAGGATCATGAACTCCTGGATGTCGACGCCGGTGTCCGCGTGCGCACCGCCGTTGATGATGTTCATCAGCGGAACGGGCAGGACGTGGGCGTTCGGTCCGCCGACGTAGCGGTACAGCGGCAGGTCGGCGGAGTCCGCGGCGGCCTTGGCCACGGCCAGGCTGACGCCGAGGATCGCGTTGGCGCCCAGACGGGACTTGTTCTCGGTCCCGTCGAGCTCGATGATCGTCTGGTCGACCAGGCGCTGGTCGGTGGCGTCGAGGCCCTCGACGGCGGGGGCGATCTCGCTGAACACGGCGTCGACGGCCTTGAGCACGCCCTTGCCCTGGTAGCGGTCGGCGTCGCCGTCGCGCAGCTCGTACGCCTCGAATGCGCCGGTGGATGCGCCGGAGGGGACGGCGGCGCGGCTGACCGTGCCGTCCTCGAGCAGGACCTCGACCTCAACGGTCGGGTTTCCGCGCGAGTCCAGGATTTCGCGAGCGCCTACGGCCTCAATTTCTGCCACGACTTGACTCCTCGTCTGAAGGGGATGGGCTTTGCTTGGGTCACCGTCAGTCTAGTCAGTGCCGCACCGAGGGGAACGACGTCAGTCGGTCGCGGCGGTGAACTCCCGCACCTCTCCGACCGTTCCGTCGGCGGCCAGCTGCGCGAAGCCGTCGAAGCCCTCCGCCTCGACGCGGTTGAGCAGAGAACGCGTGTTCTTGACCCGGCGCTCCAGCCGCACCTCGTCGCCCGCGGCGACGAACTCCGCCTTCGCCGCGGCGAGCACCGCCGGTGCCGCATCCCTGTCGTGCACGAGCACGATCCGGCGCGGGCGCTCCGCCTGCGACCCGTCGACAAGGTCGACGATCCGCTCGAAGCCGATGGAGAACCCGCACGCGGGGACGTCCTGGTTGATGAAACGGCCGATCATGCCGTCGTAGCGGCCGCCCCCGCCGAGGGCGTAGCCGAAGTCGGGGTGCTCGATCTCGAAGATCGTGCCCGTGTAGTAGCCCATTCCCCGCACGAGGAACGGGTCGAAGACGAGCTTCTCGCCATCGAGCGCGGCACCGAGTGCGGCGAGTTCGGCGATGGAGGGGTCGTCGAGGCCCTCGGGCAGGCTGCGCCGGATGGTCGCCTCGGAGAAGCCCTCCTCCGCGGCGGGGCGCGCGGCGCGCAGGTAGCGCTCGATACCGGCGACGACCTCCGCATCGATTCCGCGGTCCGCGAGCTCAGCGGCAACACCGTCGACGCCGACCTTGTCGAGCTTGTCGAGGGTGATGAGCACCGCAGGGGACTGCTCCTCGGGGACGCCGAAGAAGGCAAGCATCGCGGTCAGGATGCGCCGGTCGTTGATCCGCACGCGCACCCCGTCGAGGCGGAGCGCGGCCAGCGCGGCCGTCGTCGCCTGGATGAGCTCGACCTCGGCGAGGGGTCCCGCCTCGCCGATGATGTCGATGTCGCACTGGACGAACTGGCGGTAGCGGCCCTTCTGCGGCCGCTCGGCCCGCCAGACCGGTCCGATCTGGACCGAGCGGAACACCGGGGGCAGCTCCGCCCTGTGGCTGGCGTAGTAGCGGGCGAGCGGCACGGTCAGGTCGAAGCGCAGGCCCAGGTCGGCCAGGGTCTCGGCGTCGTCCGCCTCGGCGGCCGCGACCAGGTCGTCGTGGCCGAGCCCGCGCCGCAGGACGCTGAACGACATCTTCTCGTTGTCGCCGCCGAGCCCGGAGTGCAGCCGGGCGTGGTCCTCGACCACGGGCGTCTCGATCTCGTCGAAGCCGTGGGCGGAGTACACACGACGGATCGTTCCGAGGATGCGCTCGCGCCTGGCCTTGTCTGCGGGGAGGAAGTCGCGCATTCCGCGCGGCGGGGTGACGGGTGCTGCCATGCACTCATTCTGGCACGCGGCTCAGGCCCGATCGGCCTCGGCGCGACGCTGTCTGCCCTCCAGCTCACGGGTCTGCCGGCGCAGCGCGCCCTCCGCATCGATGCCGTCGGCACGGGCGCGGGCGACGAGGGCGAGTAGGGCGCGACCGTACGCCTCCTCGCGTCCGTCCGCCGGGACGCCGGGCTCACCGGGCCCGGGCACCGCGGGGACGGTCTCCGCCGGTTCAGTCGCCGCGCGTGCGGGCTCCGCGGACGGGGAGGCCGGGGCAGTGGCGGTCCCCTCCCGGTCGGGATCGGCCGCCTCCTCGGCGAGCCGGGCGTCGACCCGGCCGAGGACCTTCTGCGCCCTGGCCACGGCCGACAGCGACGAGGGCACCCCGTCGAGCGCGCTCGTCCGCGACGCCTTCTCCCTGGCCTTCGCCGCCGACCACAGCCGGTCGACGTCCTCGACGGTCTCCGCACGGTCGGGGCCGAACACGTGGGTGTGACGACGCACCATCTTGTCGGTGATGCCGGTCATCACCGCGGCCAGGTCGTAGCCCTCCCCCGCCGACGTGGCGATCTCGGCGTGGAACACCACCTGCCAGAGCACGTCGCCGAGCTCCTCGACGACGTCGGCCGTCGTGCCGGACTCGACCGCCTCGACGAGCTCGGCCGCCTCCTCCAGCAGGTACGGCAGCAGCGCGTCGTGGTCGATCCGCCGCGTCCAGACGCAGTCGCGCCGGATGCGGGCCATGACCGCCTGGAGCCGGACCGCGGCGGCGGCGAGCGCCTCCTCGTCTCGGGGTCCCGCCGAGGGGCCTGTCCCGGCCGCTGTGCTCACCTCGTGTCCCTTCGCTCACCGATGCCGCGACCCGTCCGACCGCGGCACCCGAACCGTCGGCGACGCGGCCGCGCGGGGCGGGCCGCCGCTCCGGCGTCCTCTGTCCCCAGCTTAGGCGCCCGGAGGGCCGTCCTCCGCGGACGGGCGAGCGGCGCGCTATCGTGGTCTGCGGAGTGCCGGGAAGTCTGGTCGGCCGCCGTTCACACGGTGCAATCGTTCATCGAACCGCCGTCGGGCCAACCCGTCGGCGAGGAAAGAGCCCGGAATGGCCGACACCTCCGACACCCCGTACCTCCCCCACACCCCCGCCGACGACGCCGCGAGCTCCGCGGCGACGGCGTCCGGCGCCCCGCACGATCCCGGTGACGCCGGGACATCGCACAACCCGCTGCGCTCCCCCCGACTCGCCGCGGGAATCCTGCTCGCCGCGGCGGTCCTCGCCATCGTCCTGGCGAACAGTCCCCTCGGCCCCACGCTGCTGGCCGTTCAGGCGACGGAGGTGCCGCTCCCCGTCGCCGGGCACACGCTCAGCGTCGGCCACTGGATCAGCGACGGACTGCTCGCCGTGTTCTTCTTCACCGCCGCGATCGAGCTGCGCAGGGAGCTGACGGTCGGCTCGCTGTCCAGCGCCTCGGCGGCGCTGCGCCCCGCCATCGCCGCCGTCGGGGGCGTCGTCGCGCCGATCGCGGTCTACCTGGTCATCGCGGGGTCGAGCGCGCCGGACGGCTGGCCTATCCCTACCGCGACCGACATCGCCTTCGCGCTCGGCGTGCTGGCCGTGATCGGGCGGGGGCTGCCCGGCCGGATCAGGGTCTTCCTGCTCGCGCTCGCCATCATCGACGACATCATCGCGATCATCATCATCGCGGTGTTCTTCACGGACGACCCCCGCCCCGTCCCGCTCCTCCTCGCGGCCGTCGGCGTCGCGGCCGTCGCCGTGCTCAGCAGGACGATGCCGGGGGGCGTGCTGCGCACGGTCCTGCTCATCGTCGTGGGGGTGGCGGTCTGGGCGGCGGTGCTCTCCTCTGGGGTGCACGCGACCATCGCCGGCGTCGCGCTCGGACTGGCACTGGCGTCGGCGCCGGGGGACACCGCCGCGCACCGCCTGGAGCCCGTCGTGAACGGCGCGATTCTGCCGTTGTTCGCGTTCTCGGCCGCCCTGGTGGCGATCCCCTCCGTCCCCCTCGACGAGCTGGCCGCCCCGTTCTGGGCGATCATGCTCGCCCTCCCCCTCGGCAAGCTGATCGGCATCACCGCCGGCGCGCTCCTCGGCCGCCTCGTCGGCTCCGGCGGTGAGCGGCTGACGCTCGGCGACGCACTCGTGGTCGCCAGCCTCGGAGGCATCGGCTTCACCGTCTCGCTGCTGATGAAAGAGCTCGCGTTCGCCGGGGACGAGACGATCGCCACGGAGGGAACGCTCGGGGTGCTCCTGGGTTCGGCGATCTCCGTCGTTCTCGCGGTCGTCGTCGTCGCCGTGCGCCGGAGTGCGCTCCGGCGCACCGCCGGCCGCTGACGGTCAGCCCCGGGCCCTGAGGCCCGGGGCTCGGGACCCGAGCGCTCAGGCCCCGGGTGCTCGGACGGCTGCGTCCGCCTCGACGGGGAACAGCGCGTCGAGCAGCTGCCAGATCCAGGCCAACAGCTCGTCCCCGGAGAGGACCTCGCCGTGCCGTTCCGGGAGGGGAACAAGCAGCGCCTCCGACTGCGTGATGAGCTTCGCCGTGGGATACAGCCGCCTCAGGCGGGTCTGCACCGAGTCGGCCAGGACGACGGGTGCGACGCGCAGCTTCGACCCCATGACGACGAACTCGGACAGGCCCGCCCGCTGCACGCGCTGGCGCAGGCGAGCGACCTGCACGAGGGACTGCACGAGTCCAGGCAGCTCGCCGTAGCGGTCGGTCAGCTCGTCCACGACGAGGTCGATCTGACCGTCCGCCGCGGTCGGCGCCGACGCGGCCGAGAGCTTCTGGTACGCCTCCAGCCGCAGCCGCTCGCTGTCGATGTAGTCCTCGGGGATATGAGCCTCGAGGGGGATCTCGAGCCGGAGCTCGGCCGGACCGCTCTGCTCCTCACCGCGGAACGTCGAGACCGCCTCGCCGATCATGCGCAGGTACAGGTCGAAGCCGACCCCGGCGATGTGCCCCGCCTGCTCGCCGCCGAGCAGGTTACCCGCCCCGCGGATCTCGAGGTCCTTGAGGGCGACCTGCATACCGCTGCCGAGCTCGTTGTTCGCGGCGATCGTCGACAGCCGGTCGTTCGCCGTCTCGCTCAGCGGCCGGGTGGCGTCGTAGAGGAAGTAGGCGTACGCGCGCTCACGACCGCGACCGACGCGGCCACGCAGCTGGTGCAGCTGGCTGAGGCCGTACTTGTCCGCCTGGTCGATGATGATCGTGTTCGCGTTCGAGATGTCCAGACCGGTCTCGATGATCGTCGTCGCGACGAGCACGTCGAACTTGCGCTCCCAGAAGTCGACGACGACCTGCTCGAGCATCGACTCGCTCATCTTTCCGTGCGCAACCGCGATGCGCGCCTCGGGGACCAGCTCGGCGAGCTCGCTGGCGACACGGTTGATCGACTGCACGCGGTTGTGCACGACGAACACCTGCCCCTCGCGCAGCAGCTCGCGGCGGATGGCGGCCTGGATCTGCTTGTCGTTGCGCGGGCCGACGAAACTGAGGATCGGGTGACGTTCCTCCGGCGCCGTCGCCAGCGTCGACATCTCGCGGATGCCGGTGACCGCCATCTCGAGCGTGCGCGGGATGGGGGTCGCGCTCATCGCCAGGATGTCGACGTTCGTCTTGAGCTTCTTCAGCTTGTCCTTGTGCTCGACGCCGAAGCGCTGCTCCTCGTCGATGATGACCAGGCCGAGGTCCTTGAACAGCACGTTGTCGGTGAGGATCCGGTGTGTTCCGATCACCATGTCGACGGTGCCGCGCTCCAGCTCGGCGATCGTCTCCCGTGCTTCCTTGTCGGTCTGGAACCGGCTGAGAGCGCGCAGGTGCACGGGAAAACCGGCGAAGCGCTCCTGGAAGGTCTCCAGGTGCTGTCTGACGAGCAGCGTCGTCGGCACGAGCATCGCCACCTGCTTGCCGTCCTGAATGGCCTTGAACGCCGCACGCACGGCCACCTCGGTCTTGCCGAAGCCGACATCGCCGGACAGCAGCCGGTCCATCGGGATCGGCTTCTCCATGTCGGCCTTGACCTCGTCGATGGTCTGCAGCTGGTCGGCCGTCTCGGCGTACGGGAAGGCCTCCTCGAGCTCCCGCTGCCACGGGGTGTCCGGTCCGAAGGAATGCCCGACCGAGGCCATGCGAGCGGAGTAGAGCTTCACCAGCTCGACGGCGATGTCCCTCACAGCCTTGCGGGCCTTCGACTTCGCCTGCGACCAGTCGCTCCCGCCCATCTTCGACAGCTGCGGCGCCTCACCGCCGACGTAGCGCGAGAGCAGGTCGAGCTGGTCGGTGGGCACGAGCAGCTTGTCGCCCGGACCGCCGCGCTTGGACGGCGCGTACTCGAGCACCAGGTACTCACGCAGCGACTTCTGGGCGTTGCGTCCGCCGGTGGAGACCTCACGCTGGGTCATCTCACGGAAGCGCCCGATGCCGTGCGTCTGGTGGACGACGTAGTCGCCCGCGGTCAGCTTGAGCGGGTCGACGACATTCTTGCGCCGGGAGGCGAGCTTCTTGACCTGGCGGGAGTCGTAGCCGACCGCGCGGCCGTAGAACTCGGCCTCGCCGAGGGCGATGAGTCGCAGCTCCGGCTGCTCGAAGCCGGCCTCCAGCTCGCCCCTGAGCAGGTACACGACGCCCGGCTCCGGCTCGGAGGGGTAGTCGTCGGCGAGGCGTCCGGCGATCTCGCGTTCGGCGAGGACGTCGGCGGCGCGCTCGCGCAGGCCCTCGCCCGCGACGACGACCGCGGCGCTCCAGCCGTCGCGCAGCAGGGCGCCGAGGTGCTCCACGGCGCCGTCGACGCTGCCATGGAAGCTCGGCACCGGGTCGCCCAGGACGCGCTGGGTGAGCATCGCCTCGACATCGATGGCGTCGTCGGGCCCCTGCTGGAACTCGCTGATCGTCCACCACGGCCCCGCCGCATCGCCGCGGGCGACGACGGCCTCGCGCAGCGCCCCGAGGGTGAGGAAGTCGCCCGTCTCGAGCGTGATGGGGGCCTGCGCCCCCGCCGTGGCCGCGCTCCAGGCCGCCTCGAGGAACTCCCTGTTCGTCTCCGCCAGGCTGATGGACCGGGTGGCGACGCGCTCGGGCGACAGAACGGCGACGGCCGCGCCGCGCGGCAGGTAGTCGCTGACAGGGACGAGCCGTTCGACGAGAGCCGGCGCCAGCGACTCCATGCCGTCGACGGCGATGCCCTGCGAGATGCGCTCGAGCATCGACTGCAGCCCGGGGAACTCGTGCTGCATCTCGGCGGCGCGCTGGCGCACCGCCGCGGTCAGCAGCATCTCCCGGCTCGGCGGGAGCAGCAGTTCCTCGACCGGCTCCGAGCCGGAGCGCTGGTCGGCGACCGAGAACGGCCGCAGCTGCTCGACCTCGTCGCCGAAGAACTCGACGCGGACCGGGTGCGGCGACTGCGGGGGGAACACGTCGAGGATGCCGCCGCGCACGGCGAACTCGCCACGCCGGGAGACGAGGTCGACACGGGTGTAGGCCAGGTCGACGAGCGTGCGCGCCGTCTCGTCCAGGTCGACGCCCCTCTGACCGGCGCGGAGGCGGATGGGCGCGACGCTGAGCAGGTTGTCGGCGACCGGCTGCAGGGCGGCGCGCACCGAGGCGATGAGGACGAGCGGCGCCGAGCCGTCCCACTCCTCCATCGCCCGGAGCGCCGACAGCCGCGCCCCGACGGTCTCGGCGCTCGGGCTCAGCCGCTCGTGCGGGAGCGTCTCCCACGCCGGAAGCACGACGACCCGCGCGGAGGGCAGCAGGGTGCGGAAGGCACGCTCGACGGACTCGGCCTCGCGCCCCGTCGCCGTCACGGTCATCAGTGCCGCGGGCAGGCCCCGCTCGTGCCGTCGGCGCAGCAGCGCCGCCAGGAGCGGAACGCGCAGCCCCTCAGCGGCGGAGAAGTCGGAGTCGACGTCGAGCTGGCGCAGTGCCCTGTCGACGGATTCGGCGCGCTCGAGCGCCACGGTCACACCCTGCACAGTCACCGGAACAGTCTAGGACGCACCGGCGACACGGCCGGATCGCAGGGGCCTGCTCGGCAGCCCACGCGGATATGCTGGGGAGAATCGCGTCGACACACATCCAGGAGGACAGCGATGACCCCGAGGACGGCGGGCGCCGACGACTCCACGATGCCGGAGAGGGGCGATGAGCTCATCGCCGAGATCATCGCCGAGCGCAAACGCGTCCAGGAGATGCTCATCCCGAGCATCGTCGGACCGCTGCTGACGGTACCGCTGACGATGGGCCAGCTCAAGGCCCTCGCCATCATCGTCGCCACCTCCCCCGAGATGAGCGTCCAGAACCTCGCCACCGACCTGCACGTGTCCCTCGCGACGACCTCGGGGATCGTCGAGCGCCTCGTCCAACACGGCATGGTCGAGCGCCACGAGGACGCCGTCGACCACCGCGTCCGGCGGCTGGGCGCCACCGCCGCGGGCAGGGCGCTCGTGCTCGAACTCGCCGCGACGACGAGGGAGCTCACCCGCGAGACGCTCGCCGCGCTCGACCCCGACGACCTGCGCGCGCTGCACCAGGGCATGTCCGCGGTGTTCGCCGAGGTGGCGCGCTGCGCCAACGATCAGCCGCGGCCGACCGTGAGCGTGCCCCCGCTGTAACGAACAGGGTGTTCGTCGACCACCGTTCACCGGCGCGTCACCGGCCGGTCCGTTGCCGCGCCTAGCCTCAACCCGGGTCGGAGCCCACCCGCGCGGATATCAGCATCCGTCACTCCGCCCGTACACGAGGAGACCCACCCCGACATGCGTACCCGACGGATCGTCAGCACCGTAGCCCTCACCGCAGCCGCAGCCCTCCTGCTCGGCGGCTGCTCGACCGGCGCCTCCAGCGAGGACAGCCCCGCCGCCACCGCGGAGAGCCTCGCCGACTTCGGCAGCCTCGCCGAGCTCGAGGCGGCCGCCAAGGAGGAGGGCGCGCTCAACGTCATCGCCCTCCCCCGCGACTGGGCCAACTACGGCGCCATTCTCGACCTGTTTGCCGAGCGTTACCCCGAGATCACCATCAACGAGGCCTCACCCGACGTCTCGAGCGCCGAGGAGATCCAGGCGGCGGTGACCAACAAGGGCCTGGACACCGCCCCCGACGTGTTCGACCTCGGGCTCACCGTCGCGCTGCAGAACACCGACCAGTTCGCCCCGTACAAGACGGAGGGCTTCGACGACGTCCCCGATGAGCTCAAGAACGCCGAGGGCCTGTTCGTCGGCGGCTACGGCGGCTTCATGTCGATCGGCTACGACTCGTCACAGTACCCCGAGCCGACCGAGTTCACCGACCTGCTCTCCGACGACTACCGCGGAGCCGTCGCCCTCAACGGCGACCCGACCCAGGCGGGCGCCGCCTTCGCCGCCGTCGGCCTGGCCACGCTGCAGAACGGTGGGACGCTCGACGACTTCACCCCGGGGATCGAGTTCTTCGGCGACATGAACGCCGCAGGCAATCTGCTCAAGGTCGACGTGACCACGGCCACCGTCGCCTCGGGCGAGACCCCCGTCGTGTTCGACTGGGACTACCTCAACGCCGCCCACACGGCCGAGAACCCGGACTTCGCGGTCGTCGTCCCCGAGGGGACCGGCTACGCGAGCTACTACAACCAGGCGATCAACGTCGACGCACCGCACCCCGCGGCGGCCCGGCTGTGGCAGGAGTTCCTCTACAGCGACGAGGTCCAGAACCTCTTCCTCGAGGGCGGCGCCCGCCCCGCGCGCGCCGAGGCCATGTCCGAGGCCGGCACGATCGACCAGAAGCTCTGGGACGCCCTGCCCGAGGCCCCCGCCGAGGTCGTCGTCCCCACGGCCGACCAGAGCGAGGCAGCCGGAACCCTGCTCGGTGAGACCTGGGCCAGCACCATTGGCTGACGCCGTCACCTCGACGGCCGGACGGCGCGGAGCAGAGGGGACACCCAGCGGCGTCCCCTCCCCCGCGCCGACCGGCCGGCACGCCCGGACGCGACCCCGCCCCGGCGCCCTGCGCGCCGCGGCGGGGCTCGCGCCGTTCGCCGTCTACCTGCTGATCTTCCTCGCGGCGCCGACCGTCATCGCGGTCGCCACCGGGTTCACCACCGCCGACGGCACCCCGACGATGGCCAACATCACCGCCCTCGCCGACCCCGTGATCATCGCCACCTTCACCAACTCGCTCTGGCTGTCGGCGCTCACCGCCGTGCTCGGCGCGCTGATCGGCGCCGCCGTCTGCCTCAGCCTGCTCGCGCTGCCCGAGGACGGAGCGGTGCGCCGCAGCGTCGACGCGGCCAGCGGCGTCCTCGCCCAGTTCGGCGGCGTCATGCTCGCCTTCGCCTTCATCGCGACGATCGGCATCCAGGGGCTGATCACCGTCGGGCTGCGGGACGGCTTCGGCATCGACATCTTCGCCGACGGCACCTGGATCTACGAGCTGCCCGGCCTGATCCTGCCGTACCTGTACTTCCAGGTCCCGCTCATGGTGATCACCTTCATGCCCGCGCTCGGCGCGCTCCGCCAGACCTGGGTCGAGGCGGTCCTCACCCTCGGCGGCACGACGGGCGTGTTCTGGCGTCGCGTGGCTCTGCCCGTGCTGGCACCGTCGTTCCTGGCGAGCACCCTGCTGCTGTTCGCCAACGCCTTCTCGTCCTACGCCACCGCGGCGGCGCTCTCCAGCCAGGGATCGGCGATCGTTCCGCTCCAGATCCGGGCGGCGCTGACCAGCGAGACGGTGCTCGGTAGGGAGAACCTCGCCGGGGCGCTCGCCCTGGGCATGCTCGCCGTCATGGCCGTCGTGATGTCGCTCTACGCGCTCATGCAGAGGAGGGCGAGCAGATGGCAGTGACCTCTCCGGCGCCCGTCGCGCCCGCAGTCCCGTCCGGCGCGCGACCCCGCCGCCGGACGGCAGGCCCGTCCCGGCCCGCGCCGCGCACGGCGACCGCCGTCATCACGCTCAGCCTCATCGCCGCGGCGTTCGCGATCCCCCTGATCAGCATGCTCGAGTTCTCGCTGCGCACCGCCGACGGGCATGGCCTGGACCACTGGATCGCGCTGTTCTCCCCCGAGACGGCCGGGCGCTACAGCGTCATCTGGACGGGACTCGGCAACTCGCTCATCCTCGCCCTGGTGACGGTCGCGATCGTCCTGCTGCTGCTGGCTCCGACGATGCTGCTCGTGACGCTGCGCTTCCCCCGGCTGCGGCGGACCATGGAGCTGCTGTGCCTGCTGCCGCTGTCGCTGCCGGCGATCGTGCTCGTCGTCGGGCTGGTGCCGATCTACCTCGGCATCGGCCGCAGCCTCGGGACGGGGGCGTGGACGCTCGCCTTCGCCTACGGGGTGACCGTGATTCCCTACGCCTACCGCGCGATCCAGTCGAACATCGACGCCGTCGACGTCGTCACGCTCAGCGAGGCGGCCAGGACCCTCGGCGCCGGATGGCTCTCCGTCGTGCTGCGCGTGCTCGTGCCCAACCTGCGCCGGGGGCTGCTCGCCGCCTGCCTCATCTCCGTCGCCGTCGTCCTCGGCGAGTTCACCATCGCCTCGCTGCTGAACCGCAGCACCCTGCAGACCGCGCTGTTCGTGGTCAACAAGCAGGACCCCTACGCCGCCGTCATCCTGTCGCTGCTCTCGCTGGCCTTCGCCTACGTGCTGCTCGTGCTGATCGGACGCGTCGGCGGTCCACGCCGCGGCCCGCGCCGCAGAAGGGATCGTGCCACCTCATGAGCACCCTCACCGCCTCAGCCCCGAGCACGGGGCTCACCGTCCGCACCGTGTCCAAGAGCTTCGGCCGCACGACCGTCCTCCACGACTTCGACCTCGAGATCAGGCCGGGCGAGATGATCAGCCTGCTCGGACCCTCCGGCTGCGGCAAGACGACGGCGCTGCGCATCATCGCCGGCCTCGAGTCCCCCGACGGCGGGCAGGTCTTCCTCGGCGACCGCGACGTCGTGTCGGTGCCGACAAACCGCAGGGACCTGGGCATGGTCTTCCAGTCCTACTCGCTGTTCCCGCACCTGGACGTCGCGGCGAACACCGCCTTCGGGCTCGGCATGCGCCGGGTCGATGCGGCCGAGCGCCGCACGCGCACCGCCGAGGCGCTCCGCCTGGTCGGGCTCGAGGCGCACGCCGAGCGCTACCCCCACGAGCTCTCCGGCGGGCAGCAGCAGCGCGTCGCCCTGGCGAGGGCGCTGGTGACCGAGCCCCGCCTGCTGCTGCTGGACGAGCCGCTCTCGGCCCTCGACGCGAAGGTGAGGGTCCAGCTGCGGGACCAGATCCGGCAGATCCAGCTGCGGCTGGGCATCACCACGGTCTTCGTCACGCACGACCAGGAGGAGGCCCTGGCGGTCTCGGACCGGATCGCCGTGATGAACGAGGGACGCGTCGAACAGTTCGACACCCCCGAGCGCCTGTACCGCACGCCGGCGACGAGCGCCGTGGCCGCGTTCATCGGGACCAGCCTGCGCGTCCCCGTCACCGTGCGGGACAACACGGCGCTGCTGTTCGGCCTCGCCGTCGCCCTGCAGGCGCCCAGGGCCGACGGGGAGGCGACCGTCCTCGTGCGTCCGGAGAATGTGATCGTCGTCCAGGCCGAGCCGAACGCGACGGTGCTGAGCTCCAGCTTCCTCGGCGCGACGAGGAGGACGCTGCTGCGCACCGACGAGGGCCTGGAGCTGATCATGCAGCACGGTGCCGAGCAGACCCTCGACGCGGAGCAGCGCGTCTCCGTGTCCGTCCGCCCCGAGCCCGTTCTCGCCGTCTGAGGCCCGCGCGGCCGGCGTCGTAGTCTGGGGCGATGAGCACCTCGATCACGCACGACGCCGACGCCGGCCGCTTCACCCTCCTCATCGACGATGAGCGCGCCGGGTCGCTCGACTACTCCCGCGGCGACGGCCGCGTCGCCATCACCCACACCTACACCGACCCGGCCTTCCGCGGCCGTGGGATCGCCGCGGAGCTGACGGCGCACGCCGTCAGGGCTCTCGCCGAGGACCCTGGCCTGCCGATCGTCGCGGCCTGCCCGTACGTCGCGCACTGGTTCGCGCAGCACCCGGAGCGCGCCCACCTCCTCGCCGGGGCCTGAGCGGCCGACGACGGACCACACCGGCCGACGACGAAAAACGGGAGGGCCCCGACCGTTCGGTCGGGGCCCTCCCGTTCACTCCGCTCCGGTCACCCGGTGTTCTGCAGCCCCGCCGCGACGCCGCTGACGGACAGCAGCAGCAGCCGGCGCAGCTCCTCGAACTCCTCGGGCGAGGTCGTCGGGTCGATGCTGCGGATCCGCCTCAGGGCCCGCAGCTGCAGCAGCGAGAGCGCGTCCACGTACGGGCTGCGCAGCTGCACGGCGCGGCGCAGAACGGGACGCGAGGCCAGAAGGGCCGAGGCGTTGACCGTCTTCGTCACCCACTCGGAGGTGAGCGCCATCTCCTCACGCACCAGCTGAGCGAGCTCGTCGCGGTCGCCGAGCGCGAGGTAGCGCTCCGCGATGCGGGCGTCCGTCTTGGCCAGCGACATCTCGACGTTGTCGATCATCGAGCGGAACAGCGGCCAGCGGGCGTACGCCTGGCGGAGCAGGTCGACGTCGCCGACGGCGGCGAGCGCCGTGCCCAGGCCGAACCAGCCGGTGAGGTTGATCCTCGCCTGGGTCCACGCGAACACCCACGGGATGGCCCTGAGGTCCTCGAGCGACTCGACGGACAGACCCCGTCGCGCCGGACGGGAGCCGAGCGCCAGCCAGCCGACCTCCTCCTGGGGCGTCACCGTCGCGAACCAGGGGGCGAAGCCCTCCGCCTGCACGAGCTCGTAGAAGCGCTCCCGCGAGGTCCGGTCCATGACGGCGGCGAGCTCGGCGAAGTCGGCGGCCGCGGTCGCGTTGCGTTCCCCGGTCGACGGTGCCGCGGCGAGCAGGGTCGCGGCGGCGACCTGCTCGATGTGCCGGGCGGCGATGGTCGGGTGGCCGTAGCGGTCGAAGATGATCTCGCCCTGCTCGGTGAGCTTGAAGCGTCCGTCGACGGAGCCGGGCGGCTGCGCGAGCACCGCGCGGTTCGCCGGGCCGCCTCCGCGTCCGAGGGCTCCCCCTCGGCCGTGGAACTGCGTCACGACGATGTCGTTGCGCTCGGCCCAGTCGGCGATGCGCGCCTGCGCGTCGTAGAGCGCCAGCGTCGCGGAGACCGGTCCGACGTCCTTGGACGAGTCCGAGTAGCCGAGCATGATCTCCATGCGCCGGCCGTTCTGCGCGAGCCGGGCCTTGACCTGCGGGATGTCGAGTGCGGCGGTCAGGATGTCCGTGCTGGCACGCAGGTCGGCGAAGGTCTCGAACAGCGGAACGACGTCGAGCGTCGGCGCGTCCTCGGGCGAGCCGAGCGCGACCTCGGCGAGCCGGTAGACGTTGGCGATGTCCTCGGGCGACTGCGTGAACGAGATGATGTAGCGTCGCGCCCCGTCGGTGCCGTAGCGCCCCTGGATGTGGGCGATCGCACGGAAGACGTCGAGGACCTCCGTCGCCTCGTCGCCGAGCTTCTCGCCCGCGTCGATGGCGTCGAGGGTGCGCTGGTGGATCTTGGCGTGCTGGCGGACCTCGAGCTCCGCGAGGTGGAACCCGAAGGTCTGCACCTGCCAGATGAGGTGCTGCAGCTCGCCGTACGCGGCGCGGTCGTCCCCCGCGGCCCGCAGCGAGTCCTGCACCACGCGCAGCTCGGCGAGCAGCTCCGCCGCGTCGGCGTACGCCGCGTCCGCGGTGCGCTCCCTCGTCGCCCTGATGCGCTCGGCGATCATGAGCACCGCACGGCGGTGCGGCTCGTTCGGTGAGCGGCCGGCGATGTCCTCGGCCAGCTCCGCGTCGATGTCGGACAGTCGCGACCAGAGCCGGAGCAGCTCGGGGCTCGGCGGGGTGTCGCCCGCGTCGACCGTGAGGGTCCGGCCGATCCGGTTGGCGGCGTTCTCGAGGCCGCGCAGCACGTGCTCCCCGGCGATCGATGCCGCGGCACGGGTGATCTTGGCCGTGACGTTGGGGTTCCCGTCGCGGTCCGCGCCGATCCAGCTGCCCAGCTTGACGAACGGCGGCATGATCGGGGCCTCGCGCTCGTGCCCCTCGCCGCGCAGGTCGGTATCGAGCTTGCGGTACACCTCGGGCAGCGACTCGAACAGGGTGTCGTCGAAGATCGTCATCGCCGTGCGGACCTCGTCCAGCGGTGTCGGCTTCTCCGCCCGCAGCGGGGCGGTGCGCCAGAGCAGGTCGATCTCCTCGCGGAGGCGTCGCTCGTTGTCGCTGAGCAGGCGACCGCCCACGCGGGGGTCGTCGCGCTCGGACAGGAGCGCGCTGATGCGCTTGATCGCGGAGGCCACGGCACGGCGCCTGGCCTCTGTCGGGTGCGCGGTGAAGACGGGCCGGAACTCCAGACCGGCCAGGCGCTTCGCGGCCGCGCCGTCCCCGACCTCCTCGGCGAGCTGGTTGTAGGCGGCGGCGAGGCTGTCGTCGGGCGACTCCCCCGTGCGCTCCGCGGCACGCTCGCGCAGCACCCTGACGCGGTGGAACTGCTCGGCGAGGTTCGCCAGGTGGAAGTAGCAGGTGAAGGCGCGGGCGAGCTGCTCGGCACGCTCGCTGCTGAGCGACTCGACGAACTCCTCCGCCTCCTCGATGCGGGTCCCGCCCTGACCGTCGTTGGCGTAGGCGCGGATGGTGAGCCGTCGCAGGCGCTCGACGTCGTCGAGGAGGTCCTGCCCTCCGGCCTCGCGGAGGACGTCGCCGAGCAGTGCCCCGAGCAGCCGGATGTCGGCGCGGAGCACCTCAGGCATGTCGTTCACTGCCGGGATCGTCCCCGTCAGGGGCGCCGGTTCCTGGGGGTTGGGGGCTGAATGAGTCATCGAATAGCACAATAGCGACTCGACGCGTCTTCGACGGAATGCTGGCGGGCCCACCCGTCGGTGCCGCGGGTTTCCGACGCGGTCGGATCGGCCTCATGACGCCGTGTGACGGCTGCCCCCGGCCACGGATCTCACGGGCGGGGCTGCAGCGGCGACGGCGCCGTCAGCGCGGATCGGCGGGCGCGTGCACCCGCTGCTGCGCGGTGGCCAGGTCGCTGTCGAGCAGGAGCTCGACCGCGTCGGCTCCGTCGGAGACGTGGTTCGCCAGCGCGGCGCGCTCGCTCGAGGAGAAGCCGGAGAGGACGAAGTCGGCGACGTCCTGACGTCCGGGCGGACGGCCGATGCCCATGCGGACGCGGGTGAAGTCGGCGGAGCCGACCGCGGGGATGATGTCGCGGAGTCCGTTGTGGCCGCCGTGTCCGCCGCCGCGCTTGAGCCGGATCGTGTCGAACGGGATGTCGAGTTCGTCGTGCACGACGATGAGATCCTCGGGCGCGACCGAGTAGAAGCGGCACAGCGCCTGGACGGGCCCGCCGGAGAGGTTCATGAAGCTGTTCGGCTTGGCCAGGATCATCTTCGTCCCTCCCGGCCGGTTCCAGGCCTCGGCCACGCGCGCGTTGGCCTTGTGGCTGCCCCAGCGCGCTCCCGCCCTCGCCGCGAGCTCGTCGACGACCATCTGACCGATGTTGTGGCGCGTCGCCGCGTACCGGTCGCCGGGGTTCCCCAGTCCGACGATCACTCGCGTCCGTGCCGCCATGTCGGGGCCGCCTTCCTTCTGGTCGATGTCGCCGAGCCCGAGCGGGTGTGCTCCGGGCGGGGTCGGGGTCCGGCCGGGTCGGCCGGACAGGGCGACGCCCGCCAGGCGTCTGATCTGATCGAGCAGACCCCTGGCGGGCGTCGGAGTCACCGGGACTTACTCGGACTCGGTCTCGGCCTCGGCCTCGTCAGCGGTCTCCTCGTCGGTCTCCTCCGGGGCGGGGACGGCGATCTGGACGACGAGCAGCTCGGCGTCGTCGAGCAGCGTGGCGCCCTCGGGCAGCACGATGTCCTTGGCGTAGACGTGCTCGCCCTCGTTGCGCCCCTCGACGGAGACGACGACGTTCTGCGGGATCGAGGTCACGCCGACCTCGAGGTTGACTGCGCCGACCTCGAGGGTCGCGACGGTGCCGGGGAAGCTCTCGCCGTCGGTGTGCACGGGCACCTCGACCTGGACGCGCTCGCCCTTCTTGATGACGACGAGGTCGATGTGCTCGATGACCTGGCGCACCGGGTCGCGCTGGACGTCCTTGATGAGGGCCAGCTCGGTCGTGCCGTCGATGCTGAGCTCGATGACCGCGTTGGCGCGGCGGGTGATCAGCAGCAGCTGGTGGCCGGGGAGCGCCAGGTGGCGGGGCTCGGTGCCGTGACCGTAGATGACGGCGGGGATCTGGCCGGAGGCGCGGAGGCGGCGTGCGGCGCCCTTGCCGAAGCTGTCGCGGATGTCCGCGACGACGAGGTTGTTCTCGCTCATTGCTCACTCGTTTCTGGGGCTGGGCCCCGTTGGTGTGACCAGGCCGGGGGTGCCGGACCGGTTTGTCGTCAACTCGAACGCAGGACAGCGTGAGGAAAAGCCGGATGCTCGCCCGCCGCGTCGATCACGGAACCATCTCTGGTCCCCTCGCCGAGGTTCCGGACAATCGTAGCGCACGACCGCCGCGCGCCGACACGCCCCGGCCCGGATCGGCGCCCCGAGCGAGGGCTAGTATTGATTTACACAGTAAAACTATTCCCGCACCGGAGCGGTGCGAAGTTCTGGAGCGTCACCGATGACCACGACCGACCCCGACTGGGTGCTCACCGGCACCGACCCCGTCAGCGACTCCTACCACCCCACCTTCACGGGCAACGGCCACCTCGGCGCACGGATCCCCGCGGCGGGACAGGGCTTCAGCCCCGCGCCCGTCCCCACGCAGTTCCCGATCGCCGGGTACTACGGAATCCAGGACGGGTTCCAGGTCCGTGCGAGCGGCCCGGCGTGGACGGGGATGCCGCTGAGCGACGAGGGCGGCGCGTTCGACGCCGCCCTGGCCGCCGACGACGTGGACGGGCGGATCGACGACTACGCGCAGAGCCTCGACCTGCGGACGGGGGCACTGCGCACCTCGGCCCGGTGGGCGTCACCCTCGGGTGCCGTCTACGACCTCGCCTACACGGTCATCGCCGACCGTGCCGACGACCGCAGGGGCGTCGTCACCCTCGAGGTCGTCGCGGACAGGGACGCGGAGATCACCGTCGGCGACGTGCTCGACATGCGCGCGGCCACGATGGTCGCCCGTACCACCGCCGGCAGGGACGCGGACACGACGACGCTCGCGCTCGACATCGTGCTCGAGGGCACGGGCGTGGTCTGCGCCGTGCGCTCCCGCCTCGACGGGCCCGGCACCCTCGCGTCGAGGGACGCTGCGCACCTTCCCTCCGGCTCCATCGCCCAGCAGCGCCGCACGGTACTGCGCGCGGGCGAACCGGCGACGTTCCGGAAGGTCGTCGGCATCAGCACGGGAACCGGCCCCGCGCAGGCCGCCGTGGCTGCCGAGGAGGCGCAGCACAGCATCGACGACGCCGCGGCCCGCGGCCACGACGAGCTGCGCTCGGCGCACGACGAGGCGTGGCGGCGGCTGTGGCGCGGGGACATCCGGGTCGACGGCGACGACCTCCTGCAGCAGCAGATCCGCGCGAGCCGCTTCTACCTCCTGGCCAGTGTCAACGCCCGACGGCCGTTCTCGCTGTCACCGGCCGGGCTGTCCTCGGACGGCTACGGCGGTCACGTCTTCTGGGACACCGAGACGTGGATGTGGCCCTCGCTCGTGCTCCAGGACCCGGAGCTGGCCGAGTCCGTGCTCCGTTACCGGGCCGACCGGCTCGACGACGCCCGGCTCGCGGCCGCGCGCGGAGGCGATGCGGGGGCGCGGTTCCCGTGGGAGGGCGCGCTCGACGGCTTCGAGCACACCCCGGCGACCGAGTTCGGCGAGACGGAACTGCACATCGTCTCCGACGTGGCGCTGGCGTGCTGGCAGTACTACCTCGCGACGGGCGACGCCGACTGGCTCCGCGACGTCGGCGGCCCGATCATCTCCGGCGCGGCCGACTTCTGGGGCGGCCGGGCGACCACCGGGGACGACGGCCTGCTGCACATCGCGAACGTCACCCCTCCCGACGAGTGGGCGCAGGCCCACGACGACTCCGCGTACACGAACGCGGCCGCGGCGGCGGTCGCACGCATGGCACTGCGGACCTCCGAGCTGACCGGCGGCCCCGTGTCCGCGCCGTGGTCGGTGCTGGCCTCGTCGATGTTCATCCCCCACGACCCGGTCAGGGGCGTCACGCTCGAGCACGCCGACTACGACGGCGCCCGCATCAAGCAGGCCGACGTCGTGATGCTCGGCTACCCCTGGGAGCACGAGCAGGACGACGAGCTCACGGCACGCGACCTCGACTACTACGCCTCCAAGGTGACGGAGCACGGCGGCCCCTCCATGACGGACGCGATGCACTCGATCGTCTCGGCCGGGCTCGGCCGCTCCCGCGACGCGTACTGGTACACCAAGCGCAGCGCCGACCCGTTCCTGCGCGCCCCGTTCCAGCAGTTCGCCGAGGAACGCGACGGCGGCGCCTTCACCTTCGTGACGGGTGCGGGAGGCTTCCTCCAGGAGTTCCTGTACGGCTACTCCGGCCTGCGGCTGCGCGAGGACGGCGTGGTCCTGCGTCCGCTGCTGCCGGCGGCGCTCGACGGGATCACCCTCACGGGACTGCAGCACAGGGGGACGCTGTTCGCGATCGCGATCGGCCCGCGCGTCACGACGGTCTCCGTCCAGGAGGGGCCGGGGCTGACCGTGCACAGCGACGTCGGCGTCGTCGAGGTCGCCGCGGGCGGCTCCGCGACGATCCCGACGCGCGTCTCCGTCGACGCCGACGACTCGCGGGGCCACGGCACCCGGCTGCGGGAGGTGCGCCGCGAGCCGCGCGCCCGCGCGCCGCGGCCGGACGGAGCGCTGTTCTCCGCCGCCGACCTCGAGCTGACACGGGTCGAGGTGTTCGACGACGCGGACCACACCCGCGTGGTGGCGACCGTCGCCGGCGAGATCGCGAATCCGTGGGCGGGTGAGGCGATGAGCGCTCACGGACTCCACATCTACCTCTCCGATGCCGACAGCGACAACGGAGTGACGGACGCCGACGGTCGGCAGCCGGGCCACGACGGTCTGCTGCCCGGCCTGCCGACGGCTGCGCCCGCCCACTGGCGGTTCGCGCTCGTCGGAAGCGGGCTCGAGCAGGGCGGCCCGTCCGGCACCGGGCTGTACGACGCGTCCGGCACGCTCGTCTCCCCCGTGCGGCTCACGGTCGCCCGCCGCTCGGAGATCGTCCTCACCGTTCCGACGTCGGCGCTCGACGGCGTCGAGCTGCGTTCCGCCGCGATCACGGCCCTGCTGCTGGACAACTCCGGCGGCCACACGGACCCCGAGACCGCCCCACTCCCCCCGCTCGCCCCGCGCGTCGCCGACACGCTGAGCTCGGTCGCCGACGGGGACGGCCCCGGCCAGGGCAACGACCTCGGCGCGGGCACGGACACCGGAGGGACGCGGGAGGGCTCGGCGCGGCCGTAGACAGCTCTGCGCAGTCGCAGACAGCGCGGCGCCAGGCCCCTGGTCGACGCCGGCGCCTCGCCGAGCATCGGGACGACC
>NZ_FUKR01000003.1 GCF_900163835.1 Mycetocola reblochoni REB411
TCACGGGACTCCTTGCGGGTGGGGGCGCGGCGGTGGCCGTGGCCGCCGTTTGACGGGGGATTCCAGGCTCTGCCGACGCGCAATCGTGGCGTTGGACGAGTGCGAGGCTAGCAACAAAGCCGAGCCAAGCTCGCTTTTCTATAACGATCCATGTGCAGAGGGTTCCGCTCACGAGGCGACCGCCCGTCGACCGGTACGCGACGGCAGTCCGTCGAGGCTGTAGAGCCCGGGGATCCGCGCCGTCGCACGGTGGACGAGGAGGCTCAGGGCAATCGCCGCGGCGGCCGCGACCGGGGGCCAGAGCGAGCCGAGCGGGGCGCCGTGGGGCCAGAGCGAGCCGAGCACCGCGGCTCCGAGCATGAGCGGGATCGTGTGCAGCAGATACACCGGCAGGGTCCTCCGGCCGAGCGCCGCGACCCGCGTCGCGATCCGCCCGCCGTGCCGGCTGAGCAGCACGGCCGCGGCGATGCCGGCCGCGACGGCGACGACGCCGAGCAGCGTGCGCGCCGTGGGCACGAGAACGGTGGCGGCGGCACCGTCGCCGAGCGCACCGGCGAGGCTGCGCACGGCCAGGCTCCCGGCGACGAAGGCGCCGATCGCGATCACCGCGCCACCCGTCCTGACCCGCCCCGCGGCCCGGCGGATGCGGCCGGAGAACACGAGCCCGAGCGTGAAGAACACCAGGTACCTGCTCGGCTTCACCCAGGCCTCGGCCGCCTCGGGCAGCAGAAGCGGGACGACGAGGGAGACCGTCGCGCTGGTCGTCAGGACGAGCCACGTCGGCGCCGAGACGACCGCTCGGTGCGCGAGCACGTAGAGCGGGAGGGCGAGGATGAACCAGAGGTTCTCGTCGGGGAGGACGAGCAGTCGCAGCAGCCCGCCGACCGAGGGCTCGGAGCCGACCGGGGGGCCGAGGGTCCAGCCGACCGCGTGCTGGATCAGGCACCAGAGCGGGTAGAGGTACAGGAGCGGGGCCGCCCGCCTCGCCCACACCACCCGGAGCGGCCGGCCCATCGACGACACCGCGAGGATCCCCGAAAGGGTGAAGAACAGCGGCATGCGAAAGCTGTCGAGGAGGTTGTTGACGCGGGGCCAGGCGCCGGCCGCCTGGACGACGTCGAGGAAGATGACCGCGTGGAACAGCACGACGAGCACGATCGCCACGGCCCTCGCCGTGTCGATCCACTGCTCCCTGCCGCCCGCGGTCGTACTCACCTGCGCTCGCCGCCCGCGGTCGTTCCTGCCGTGCCCGCCTCCCGCCGGTTGGCCCAGCGCACCATCGCGACGAAGACGCCGACGAGCAGACCCGCGCCCGCGCCGAGCAGCAGGGCGAGGCGGGTGTTCGGGGACGACGGGGCAGAGGGCAGCTCCGCCGGAGCGATCTGGGTCAGGGTGACGGCGGAGGCGCCGTCGTCGTCCGCGGGCGACAGCGACGTCACGGCCTTCTGCAGGGAACCGGCCGTCGCGGATGCGATGCGCTGAGCCAGCTCCGGATCGGGGTCGGTCGCGGCGATCGTGACGATCACGGTGCCGCTCGGCGTCGCCGCCGTGATCCTGCCGGCCAGCGCCGCGCTGCTCATCGGAAGGTCGAGCTCGTCGATCACCGGGTCGAGCACCATCGCCGAGGTCGCCAGCGTGGAGTACGACGACACCAGGTTCTGCACGTAGGCCGAGCCCTGCGCCAGCTCTGCCGCGCTGACGGCCCTGTCCGTCGAGACGAAGAGCGAGGCCTCGGAACGGTACTGCTTCTGCTGGACGAGGGAGACGCCGCCGCCGGCGATGACGCCGACGAGGATGAGTGCCAGGATCCAGATCCAGCTGCGCCGGAGTGCGCTGAGGTATTGATAGAAGTCCATGTTCTCCTGCTCAGGTCGTGGTGGGGGACGCGTTCCGGCCGTGGTCCGAGGCGGCGCGCGGATGGGCGAGGTCGGGGACGGCGGCGCGGACCTCCGCGGCGAAACGTTCCCTGTACCGGGGGACGCCGTACCGTTCGGCCGCGTCCACCGCCGACCGCCGTGCGCGCTCTCGCGCCGCAGGCCAGTCCTCGACGATCCGTACGACCGCCTCGGCCAGGGCCCGCGCATCGCCCGGCGGAACGCTGACGACCGAGTCGAAGACGGCCCCCGCCTCGCGCAGCCCCGAGGTGTCCGAGACCACGGTCGGTCGGGCGGCGAGGACGGCCTCGACCGCGGTGTTGCCGAACGGCTCGTCGGCGACGGAGGGAATGAGCACGATGTCGGCGTCGTCGAGCAGCGGCCACACCGGGTCGACGAAGCCCGCCTCGACGACGTGGTCGCCGACACCGGACTCCGCGATCCGCTGCCGCAGCCGGTCGCGGAACCACTCGTAGCCGGGGAAGACGTCGCCGATCAGCGTGAGCCGCGCGTCGACGCCGTGGCGCCGGAGCTCGATGAGCGACTCCACGGCGACGGCGGCGCCCTTCCTCTCGGAGATGCGACCGAGGAAGGCAAGGCGGAGCGGGGCGGTGTCCAGGGCGCTCCTCGGCGCGGTCGCCGTGCGGGGGCCCTCGACGCCGTTGTAGACGACCACGCTCCGCGCGGCCAGGCGCGGCGTCGCGTCGAGGAGGGTGTCCCGGCTGAACACGCTGTTCGCGATGACCCGCCGCGCGAGGACGAGCGGAGCGTTCAGCCCTCTGCGCACCAGCGATGACGCGCTGCGCTCGGCCTCGTGAACGTGGCACACCGCCGGGATGCTGGCCAGACGGGAGGCGATCAGCCAGCCGGGAACGGTCACGGTGTTCACGACGACCACCTCGGGGCGGAGTCGGCGGAGCAGGGCGCGGTGCCGCAGCACCAGCACGGGCCCCGCGGTGAGGAGCCGGAGCAGGCCGCGCGGCCGCAGCAGCGACTTGCGCAGCACGAGCGAGGGCGTGACGATGACGCTCGCCCCCCTCTCCAGGGCGGCCGCGGTCAGCGGGCCGTCGCTGGGCAGTACGACGACGACGCGGAAGCCGTCCTCGCGGAGCGCGCTGATCGATTCGAGTAGCACCCGGTCGGAGCCGTAGAGCTCGGCGCTGGGGTGGGCGAGCAGGGCGAGCGGTGCCGAGGGCTGGTGTGCGCCGACGGGGGAGCGGCGCGGGGCCGGGGCGGCGCTCATCGGACGTGCTCCGGCCGTGCGCCGTCCGCCCACTGCTGCGCCGAGCGGCGACCCCGGCGAAGCGGTCGGATGCTCTGTCCGTCGGCCAGCCGGCGGGCCAGGGCCTCGTAGTGTTCGGCGACCTCGTCCCAGTCGTACAGCGACGCCGCCCGGTCGCGCAGATCCGCCCCGCGCGCGACGGTCGCCGGGATGTCGGCCTCCGCCCGCTCCAACAGCGGCGCGAGGTCGTCCGCGGTCGAGAAGTAGCGGGCGGCGGGGCCGGCCACCTCGCGGTTGAAGCCGACGTCGTAGGCCGTCACGGGGGCACCCGCACCCATGGCGCGAAGCAGGGACGGGTTCGTCCCGCCGACGGAGTGCCCGTGGACGTAGCCGAGGGTGTTGGCGTAGAGCGCGTCCAGCAGCTCCTGATCCCACACGCCGCCGAGCAGGCGGATCCGGTCGTCGGCGTCGGCGAGCGAGCGCACGCGCTCGGTGTACGCGGCGGCGTAGGGGGCGCTGCCGACGACGACGAGGGGCAGCCGGGCGGCCGATCGCGTCATGCCCTCGGCGATCAGCGCCACGTGGTTCTCCGGCTCGAAACGGGCAACGACGAGGTGGTAGCCCTGCGCCGTGAGCCCCAGCTCCGCCAGGCGCTCGCTCAGTGGGTCGGCGAGGATCGTCGCACCGTACGCGATCTGCTCGGTCGGGACGTCGAACTGCTGCCGGTAGTAGTCGGCGATGCCCGCGGCGTCCGCGATGAGGGCGTCCGCGCTCCGGACGGCCTGCGCCTCTGCCGCGCGGTAATACCGCTTGCCCGCGCCGCTCCACTTGTCACGGCGCCACTCCAGGCCGTCGACGTGGACGGCCGTGGGGATGCCGCGTGCGCGCAGAAGCGGCACGAACGGGGCGTTGGCGGCGTTGAACACGAAAGCAGCGTCGGGGCGTCGGTGCGCGAGTGCGTGCGCGACGCTCAGCCCGGTGTGGCTCAGCGTCTCGACGGCCTTGCTCGGGATCGCGGGCAGGTGGACGAGGTGCATGCCCGCGTACTCGCGGAGGCGGGGGCGCTCCGCCCCGCGGCAGTAGACGACGACCTCGTGGCCGCGCGCGGCCAGGCGCGAACCGACCTCGTCGATCGCGGTCTCGAACCCGCCGTAGGCGGCGGGGACGCCACGGGTGCCGATCATGGCGATCCGGAGCGGGGCGTGGGGAATGGACACTAGTAGGCTCCCGTTGGCTTGACGAGCATGACGACGGTGCGCCAGATGACGATGAGGTCCCCGACGGGCGACCAGTTCTCGACGTAGTAGAGGTCGAGCCGGACGCTCTCGTCCCAGCTCAGGTCGCTGCGGCCGCCGATCTGCCAGAGCCCCGTGATGCCCGGCTGGATGAGCAGGCGGCGGCGGGTGTCGGTGGCGTAGTCCTCGACCTCGCGCGGCAGCGGCGGGCGCGGGCCGACCAGGCTCATGTCGCCGACGAGCACGTTCCACAGCTGGGGCAGCTCGTCGAGCGAGTACCGTCTGAGGACGGCGCCGACCCGGGTCACCCTGGGGTCGTTACGGAGCTTGAACAGCGGGCCGGCCCCCTCGTTCTCCGCCAGCAGAGCGGTCAGATCGCTCTCGGCCGTCGTGACCATCGAGCGGAACTTGTACATCGTGAACGGCTGCTCGCCGCGCCCGATCCGCTTCTGCCTGAACAGCACGGGACCGCGGGACGTCACGGCGACCGCGACCGCGATCGCGAGCAGGACGGGGGACAGCAGGACGAGCCCCAGCGCCGAGCCGACGATGTCGAGGCCGCGCTTGAGCACGTGGTTCGCCCCGGTGAACCGCGGGATCTGCACCACGATGAGGGGGAGTCCGTCGACGGCGCTGAAGCGGAGACGGTCCTCGGCCACGTCGCTGAGCGGGGAGGCGATGACGAGCTCGGCCGCCGTGCCCTCCAGCTCCCAGGCGAGCCGGCGGAGCAGCTCGCCGTCACCGCTCGCGCTGGACGCCACGATGACGGTGTCGGCCGCGAGGTCGTGCGCCCGGGTCCGGACCTCCGCCGGGCGGAAGCCGTCGCCGGTGCGGATCGAGCCGACGACGTGGTAGTCGGCGTCCCTGTCGTGGCCGATGTGGCTGCTGACGTAGTCGGCCTCGGCCGCGGTGCCCACGACGACGGCCCGGCCGAGGTAGTGGTTCTTCGCGCGCTGGCCGCGCAGCCAACCGCGCCACAGCCGCCGGCTGAGCAGCAGGGTCGCGATGCCGAGCGGCAGGGTGAGCAGGAAGAAGGAGCGGGCCACGTCGACCCGGGCGAGGATGAGCAGGATCGCGATCATGCCGAAGGCGGCGAGGCTCGCGTTGATGATGCGGGTGTACTCCTGGCCGCCCTTGCCGAGGACGTCGGGCCGATGCGTGCCGAACAGGGCGAGCGCGGTGAACCAGACCACGGCGACGACGGCCGTGAGGGTCGAATACTTGGCCGTCGTCGTGCCGATCGCGATCGTGGGGTCCGAGCCGAAGCGAACGAGATAGGCGATGACGGCGGCGCCGGCGATCGCGATCGCGTCCGAGGCGAGGACTCGGCGCCGGTAGGCGCGCGTCCACGCGGTACGGGATCGCGCGGGCTCGGCGCGCGACGCGGTCGCCGCGGTCGCGCGCACGGTCGATGCGGACATGTGAACCCCCTCTGGCAAGCGCACGACGATCGCCGCCGATCGCGGCGTCGTGCGTGTCGCCCGTGATTCCCCCGATCACGGACTGGCCCGGCGGTCGAACCACCCGGCATCAGTCGAGCTTAGAGGACGTGAGGAATTCTCGCATCCGCATTGTGGGGCGCAGCTGGCCCCAGTGCGGGGGCTGCCCCGCTCCGCGGGTGTTCAGGCCGTGCGGGAGTCCGCGCCGGGGCCGTCGGAGAGGTTGCGGACGGCCCGGAGGATCTCGGTCGAGAGCGGGAGCCTGCCCCAGGCCGCCCACTCGCTCGGCTCGGCGTCCTCGTCGCGGAGCGACTCGATCTGCTGGTGCAGCGACTGCATCTTCAGGTCCAGGTCGTTCGCCGACTCGGCCGCCGCCGTCAGCTCGGCGATGAGGTTATCGGGGACGGAGCCGTCGAACTTGTAGTTGATCTTGTGCTCGAGGCTGGCCCAGAAGTCCATCGCGCTCGTGCGCAGCTGCACCTCGACGACGACGTTCTCGACGCGGTCGCTCAGATGGACGGGCGTCTCGAGGATCATGTGCAGGCTGCGATAGCCGTTCGGCTTGGGGGAGGTGATGTAGTCCTTCACCTCGAGCACCCTGACGTCGCGCTGGCGCGCGAGCATCTGCTGGATCGAGGCGATGTCGGGGATGAAGCTGCACACGATCCGCACACCGGCGATGTCGTGCAGGGCGCCCCTGATGCTGTCCACGTCGCGGGCCACGCCGAGCCGCTCCGCCTTGGCGATGATGCTGGCGGGCGACTTGAGCCTCGAGCTGACGTGCTCGATCGGGTTGTAGTCGTGGATGTGGGCGAACTCCTCCTTGAGGATGTTCACCTTCGTCATGACCTCGTCGAGCCCGAACTTGTACGCCATCATCATCCGGGTCATCTCGGTCCGCATCGCGGCCAGCTCGGACCGGTCCAGCCGCGCGCCGGTGTCCTCGGCGGAGTCGGTCTCGGCGCGGTGTCTCGCGGGGGTGTCCAGGCTCATCGGTCGGTCGCTCGCTTCTCTCGGTCGCCGGGCGGGACGGTCGCCGCGCGGCCCGATCGAAGACTAACCGCGCAGCCTGTGCGCCAGGTATGGCCCGACTGGGCGCACGGGCGGTGCCGGCGCGGCGGGACCGGGTAGTTTGGGGGGAAAGAGTGCTGCGCCAACGTCGTGCGTCACGGCGAGGCGGGCCGGCCGAAACCTCTGGGAGTCGCATTTCACATGTCAACCATCATCTACACGCACACCGACGAGGCCCCGCTGCTGGCGACCTACTCGTTCCTGCCGATCGTCGAGCGCTTTGCCGCGACCGCGGGGATCGACGTCGAGACGCGTGACATCTCGCTCGCCGGCCGCATCATCGCGCAGTTCCCCGAGCGGCTCCGCGAGGACCAGCGCCTCGACGACGCGCTCGCCGAGCTGGGGCGACTCGCCGAGGACCCGTCCGCCAACATCATCAAGCTGCCCAACGTCTCGGCCTCGACGCCGCAGCTGAAGGCGGCCATCGCCGAGCTTCGGGCGCAGGGCGTCGACGTCCCCGAGCTCCCCGAGGACCCCTCGACGCCCGAGGAACGGGAGATCGCCTCCCGCTACGACCGGGTGAAGGGCTCCGCCGTCAACCCGGTACTGCGGCAGGGGAACTCCGACCGGCGCGCGCCCGCCGCGGTGAAGGCCTACGCCAAGGCCCACCCGCATTCGATGGGCGCCTGGTCCGCCGACTCGAAGACCCGCGTCGCCACCCTCGGGCACGACGACTTCTTCTCCACCGAGCGCTCCTACGTCTCGCCCTCCGCCGGGACCCTGCGCATCGAGCACGTCGCCGACGACGGGACCGTGACGGTGCTCAAGGAGTCGCTGCCCGTGCAGGAGGGCGAGGTGATCGACGCGAGCTTCCTCAGCGCGAGCGCGCTCGACGCGTTCCTCGCCGACGCGCTCGCTCAGGCCGCGGCCGACGGGGTGCTGTTCTCCGCGCACCTCAAGGCCACGATGATGAAGGTCAGCGACCCGATCATCTTCGGCCACGTCGTCACCGTCTACTTCGCCGACGTTTTCGACCGTTACGGCGAGCAGTTGGCCGCGGCCGGGCTGCGCGCCCGCGACGGCCTCGGCGCCATCTACGCCGGCCTCGATGCGCTGCCGGACGGCGCGGAGATCCGTGCCGCCTTCGACGCCGCCCTCGCCAGCGGACCCGATCTGGCGATGGTCGACTCCGACAGAGGCATCACCAACCTGCACGTGCCGAGCGACGTCATCGTCGACGCCTCCATGCCCGCGATGATCCGCATCGGCGGGCACATGTGGGGTCCGGACGGCGAGGAGCGCGACACGCTCGCGGTCATCCCCGACTCCTCCTACGCCGGCGTCTACCAGGCCGTGATCGAGGACTGCATCGCCAACGGCGCGCTCGACCCGCGCACGATGGGGACCGTCCCCAACGTCGGCCTCATGGCGCAGAAGGCGGAGGAGTACGGCTCCCACGACAAGACCTTCGAGATCGCCGCGCCCGGAACGGTGCGGGTGGTCACGGACGGCGGCGAGACGGTGCTCGAGCACGCCGTCCAGGCCGGGGACATCTGGCGCGCCTGCCAGACGAAAGACGCCCCCATCAGGGACTGGGTGAAGCTCGCCGTCACGCGGGCGCGCCTGTCCGACACCCCCGCCGTGTTCTGGCTGGACGAGAACCGCGCCCACGACGCCGAGCTCATCGCCAAGGTCACCGAGTACCTGGCCGAGCACGACACGACCGGCCTCGACATCCGCATCCTGCCCCCGGCCGAGGCGACCCGCTTCTCGCTCGAGCGGATCCGGCGCGGCGAGGACACCATCTCGGTGACGGGCAACGTGCTCCGCGACTACAACACCGACCTGTTCCCGATCCTCGAGGTCGGGACGAGCGCGAAGATGCTCTCCATCGTCCCGCTCATGGCCGGCGGCGGGCTGTTCGAGACCGGCGCCGGCGGCTCGGCGCCGAAGCACGTGCAGCAGCTCGTGGAGCAGAACTACCTGCGCTGGGACTCGCTCGGCGAGTTCTTCGCGCTCGCCGCCTCCTTCGAGCACCTCGCACAGAGCACGGGGAACACCGCCGCCCAGGTGCTCGCCGACACGCTCGACGCCGCGACGGGGACCTTCCTCAACGAGGACCGCTCGCCCGGCCGTCGACTGGGCACGATCGACAACCGTGGCTCGCACTACTACCTGGCCAGGTACTGGGCGCAGGAGCTCGCGGCGCAGACCGTCGACCGCGAGCTCGCCGCCGCGTTCGCCCCGCTCGCCGAGGCGCTCGTGGCCGGTGAGGAGGCGATCGTCGCCGAGCTGAACGCCGTCCAGGGCAGCGCGGTCGACATCGGGGGCTACTACCGTCCCGACTCCGCCAAGGCCACTGCGGTGATGCGCCCCTCGGCGACGCTCAACGCGGCGATCGACGGCGCCTAGCCCCCACCGGCACGGAGGGCGGTCCCGCTGAGGCGGGGCCGCCCTCCGTCGTTCCCGCGCCGGGGCCGGCGTCGCCGACCGGCCGACGATCGCATGGCGGGGGCACAGGCGGAAGCAAGCCGAACGGAAGGAGCGCGGCCGACACTTCTCGAACACACGGATTCGACGAGAAGGAGAACGCCATGGCCCGCATCCCCGAACCGGAGCAGACACCGGAGGGACCCGCCTACGAGGGACGGCTGCTCGACCGCGCCGACGAGGAGGTCGTCGATCAGGGCGCCCCGTTCGACATCGGCACCCTGATGAGCCGCAGGGGCGTCCTCGGGCTCATCGGCGTCGGCGTCGGAACGGCCGCGCTCGCCGCCTGCAGCTCGACCGCCTCGACCGGAGGGGCGACGTCCACCGCGACGGCGAGCGCCACCGCGACGGCGACCCCCTCGGCGTCGCCGTCGGCCACCGCCACGGCGGTGCTCCCCGACGGCGAGATCCCCGACGAGACGGCCGGCCCGTACCCCGGCGACGGCTCGAACGGTCCCGACGTGCTCGAGCAGTCCGGCATCGTCCGGCAGGACATCCGCTCCAGCATCGGCGGTGGGGCGACCGCCGACGGCGTACCGCTGACGTTCACGCTGACGCTCACCGACATGGCCTCAGGGGACGCCCCCTTCGAGGGCGTGGCCGTGTACGCCTGGCACTGCGACGCGCAGGGCAGGTACTCGATGTACTCCGACGGCATCACCGAGGAGAGCTACCTGCGCGGCGTCCAGGTCGCCGACGCCGACGGGGAGGTCACGTTCACCTCCGTCTTCCCCGGCTGCTACACGGGACGCTGGACGCACATCCACTTCGAGGTCTACCCCGACGTGGAGTCGATCACCGACGCGAGCAACGCGATCGCGACCTCGCAGATGGCGTTGCCGGAGGACGCCTGCACGGCGGTGTACGCCCGCAGCGAGTACAGCGGATCGAGCCAGAACCTGGCGCAGATCACCCTCGACTCCGACAACGTCTTCGGCGACGACGGGGGCGCGCTCCAGCTGGCCACCGTCAGCGGCGACGCGGACAGCGGCTACCTGGCCGCGCTCACGGTCCGCGTCGACACGACGACGGAGCCGACCGCGGGCGCCGCCCCGGACGGCGGAGGGGCCGGGGGGCCGGGCGGGCAGCCGCCGAGCAACTGAGCGCGCCGAACCGGTACGCACCACCCACCCAACGGAGAACGGAGTCACCATGTTGCAGAACCTGACCGGATGGCACGCGCTGATCATCATCGCCGTCGTCGTCCTGCTCTTCGGAGCGACCAAGCTGCCCGCGCTCGCCCGGAGCGTCGGCCAGTCGATGAGGATACTCAAGACCGAGACCGCCGGTCACGGCGACGGGGCGGAGGCCGAGACCGCGGACCGGGGCGGGGAACGGCACGTCGCCGGCGATCGCGCGGAGGCCTCAACCGGTCCCGCGACTGCGTCCGGGGTCGCCGCGGATCCCGTGCCCCCGACCGTCGCCGTGCGCATGGTGACGGCGACGGCGGCCGAGCGGTCGGGCTCGCCGACGGCGCCGTGACCGGGGGACGACCGTGTTCGGCCTGAGCGTGGAGAAGCTGGTCCTCATCGGCATCATCGCGGCGGTGATCGTCGGGCCGCAGCGGCTGCCCGGCTACGCGGCGAAGCTCGCCGGGACGGTCAGGGCGTTCCGGGCGATGCTCGACGCGGGCAAGGCCAGGATCGCGGAGGACAGCGGGGCGACCGCGCTCCGCGAGGACTGGGCCGCACTCAACCCGCGGCAGTACGATCCGCGGCGGATCGTCAGAGACGCCCTCGCGGATGCCGGGGCGAAGGCGGAGGCGGACACCGGTGCGCGTGCGGACGCAGGGGCGGGTGCGGGTGCGGACACGGCGCGGAGAATCGACGGTGCCGCAGCGGAGACCGCGCAGTCGTCCGCCGCTGTGCCGCTTCCCGCGGCTGCGCGGGCGGCGCCCGGCGTCCCGGGCGAAAGACGCGGCCGGTATGTGATCACGGGCAGCTCGGCGCATCCCCGCCGGGTGTGGGTGCCCGATCAGCTGGACGAACCGGTCGCGGACGCGCTGCCCTCCCGTCACGCTGACGTCAGCGTGAGCGGCCCCAGCGCCGCGCGCACGCCCGTCGGCGGCGACGAGGCCGACCGTCAGGCCTCGGGCGAGGCCGCGGGCGGGGCCGAGGCCGGGGCCGAGCGGCAGCGGGACCCGGAGACGGCGTCACCGGTCGGCGGTGCTGCGGGCCGGGCGGCGTGACGGGGCCAGCGGCGGAGGCCGGGCGGGCCCGGTGAGGCGGCTCCGGCGGGTCGGACCCCGCCCGGGTCGGCCCGGCCCAGATCCGGCTCGGATCGGACCCCGGCCGAGACCTCGGCCCTGCCCCCTCTGGGGCGGACCCGTGGCCCGGGCTCCGCTCGGGTCAGCCGTCCTGGTCCGCGGCTCGTCCGTGCGCTTATCCGCCGTCGATCGTCTCCACGAAGCCACGGAGCACCGCGGCGGTCGCCTCGGGTGCGTCCAGCATCACCACGTGCCCGGCGCCGGGGACGACGTGCTCCGCCACGGACTCGGCGCGCGCCCACGACGGCATCGACGTGGCGATCGTGCCGGTGCGGTCGCGATCCCCCCTCACCAGCAGCAACGGCAGCGGTGTGCGGTGACCGGGGTCGGGGGAGAGGAACGGCGTTGTCGCGGTCCATGCCGCGAGGAACTCGTCGCGTGAGAGGCGGGCGAACGCCGCCTCGCAGGCCGCCCTGGCCGGTGGCGTCTCGGCGGAGGCCCGCGCCAGCAGCGGGGCGAGGCGCCGGGAGGGGACCAGGCGCAGGCCGGGGCCGGCCAGGGCCAGGGCCAGCCGCTCGGCCCGGGTGAGCGGCCCGGCGTTCCACGCCGAGTCGAGCACGGCCAGCCCGGAGAAGCCGCGCGGATCCGAGCGGACCAGCGCCTGCGCGAGGTTGCCGCCGAGCGAGTGGCCGACGAGCACGGGCCTGTCCAGGCGCAGCACGTCGACGACGGCGGCCGTGTCGGCGAGGAGCCGCTCGGCGGTCGGCGGCAGCACGGCCGGCCGGGAGGCGCCGTGGCCCCTCAGGTCGGGAACGACGACGCGGTGGCCGTCCGCCGCGAGCGCCCGTGCCTGGTGCTCCCAGACGGTCCCGTCCATGCCCGCGCCGTGCAGCATCAGCACCTCGCGGCCGTTCGCCGAGGGGCGGTCGGGTCGAATGTCGGTCAGGTGCAGCGTGCAGCCCGCGAGCGGGACGGTGGTGACGGAACGCGACATGGCTCAACGGTAGCGGCGCCCGCCGTCCGCGTCGTCCTCGCGGACACCCCGCGGAGCGCGCGCCCCGCCGCGCCCGGCACGGCGCAGCAGCACGACGCCGACGGCGGGCAGCAGCACCCCCGCGGCCAGCGCGAGCGACCCGCCCGCCACCGCGAGGGCGACGAGCGCGGGGCGACGATCCGGCTCGGCGGGGACGACGAGCGCCCCGGCCTCCGGCGCGACCGCCGCGGGGGCATCGTCCTCGAGCCGGGTCGCCGCCGCGACCGGGTCCACGACTCCGAAGCCGGTCGCCGAGTCCCTGTCGAGGCCGGACGCCTCGACCGCGCCGGAGCGGTCCGCGGTGCCGGTGAGCCGCGCGGTGACCTGCTCCGCGCTGAGCTCGGGGTACTCGGCCCTGACCAGCGCGGCCGCCCCCGCGGCGTAGCCAACGGCGAGCTCGGCCCCTCCGGCGGAGACGTGGCCGTCGCCCCCGGGGGCTGCGCCGACGAGGCCCTCCGCCGGTGCCGCCAGGTCGGGGACGGCGCCCAGCCCGTTCGCCGCGGACGGACCGTCCTCGCCGAGCGGCGCGACGGCGAGCACGCCGTCCAGACCGGCCGGGTAGGCGAGGGCGTCGGCCTCCGGTGCGGCGGCCGCGGCGATGACGAGGACGTCCGCCTCGGTTGCCGCGGCCACGGCGTCGCCCAGCGCCGCGCTCGTGCGATCGGCGACGGCGGGAACGGCGATCACCGACGCGCCCCCGTCGACCGCCAGACGGATGCCCTCCGCCAAGACCTCGGGCAGCCGCTCACGCACCTCGTGGTCGTCCGGATCGTCGGTGATCCTGACCGGCAGGATCGTGGCGTCCGGCGCCGTGCCGAGGAACTCCGTCCCCTCGACGGGGTCGCCGGCGATGAGCGAGGCGACGAAGGTCCCCCTCCCGAAGCAGTCGCCGTCCCCGCGGCCGCCGTCGAGGTCCGTCCCCGGCAGCACGGCGCCCGCGAGCGATCGGGTGGCGCCGTCCACCCCCGTGTCGACGACGGCCACGACGACGTCCCCGCGCGTGCGGGCCCAGGCGCCGTCCGGCGACATGAGCCGCTGCCCCCAGGACGCCTCGGTGATGACGGCGGCGTCGCGATCCGAGGCGCACGCGCCCTCCGCGCCCTCCGCGCGGACCGCCGCGGTCGGAGCCACGAGCCCGACGCCGGCCGTCAGCACGGCGAGGAGCACGACCGCGGGCCGGTGCGCGCTCACTCCGGGGGCTCCGTCCAGCCGATCTGCAGGCCGGTCCCGCCCCGGCGGGTGAGCAGTGCGGCGCGACCCTGCGGCAGGGGGCGGCCCCGGCCGGGCGTGAAGGTGAGCGGCTCCGAGGCGGGGAGCGAGAGCGTCAGTTCCGGGGTGTTCGACTCGTGCAGGCGGCGGATCACCGAGTCCATCGCGGTGCGGCTCGACCCCGCCCCCGCCCGAGCGACGATGAGGTGCAGCCCGATGTCGCCGGCCTGGGGGATCAGCTCGATCAGCGGCGACAGCGGACCGCCCGTCACGCTGAGCATCAGGTCGTAGTCGTCGACGAACACGAACAGCTCCGGCCCGCTCCACCAGTCCCTCCGGCGCAGCTGCGCGGGGGTGATGTCGGCGCTCGGCACCCGGCCGCGCAGCTCCGCGACGAGGGACGCGATCACCTGCTCGGCGGCGGACGCGGAGAACGCGGTCCCGGAGAGGTGCCCCTCGGGCACGGACTCGACCAGGCCCCTGCGCGGGTCGATGACGACCACGCGCGCCTGCTCCGGCGTGAAGGTGCCGACGACGCCGCGCGCGATCAGGCGCAGCGCCGCGGTCTTCCCGCTCGCCGAGTCGCCGACGACGCTGAGGTGCGGGCGCGAGGCGAAGTCGTGCCACACCGGCTCCAGGTCCTGCTCGCCATGGCCGAGGGCGATGCGGGGGCCGGGGGTCGTCGGTGCGGGCAGCTCCGCCGCATCCAGGACGGGGGGGAGCATCCGCACGGGCGGCGCCGCGGGGCCGGCCCAGGCCTCCCCGACGGCCGCGCACAGCTCGCGGGCCGCCGCCGCCAGGCCCTCCGCGCTCGTGAGGCCGTCGATGCGCGGAACGCCGGCGAGGAAGTGCATGCCCTCGGCGTTGATGCCCCGCCCCGGCAGCTGCGGCACCGTGGCCGCCTTGCGCATGCCGTGCACGGAGTCGATGGGGTCGCCGAGCTTCAGCTCCACGCGCGTGCCCAGCTGGTCGCGCAGCGAGCTGTGCACGTCGGTCCAGCGGTTGGTGGTGATCATGACGTGCACGCCGTAGGCCAGACCCTGGCGGGCGATCTCCCTCAGCGCCATGTCGTGCTGCTCGAACTCGGAGCGCAGGGCGCCCCAGCCGTCGACGACGAGGAACACGTCGCCGAAGCGCTGCTCGGCGAACTCGCCCGCGGCGCGACGCGCGCGGTACTCGGTCATGCCCTCGAGCGCCTGATCGGTGAAGAACTGCTCCCGCTCGCGCAGCAGCGTCGTCACCTCCGCGATGGTGCGGGACACCCGCTCCGCCTGACGCCTGGTCGCGATGCCGCCCAGGTGCGGCAGCCCCTCCAGGGTGGCCAGGCCGCCCCCGCCGAAGTCGATGCAGTAGAACTGCACCTCCGCGGGCGTGTGGGTGAGCGCCAGGGCGCTGACGAGCGTGCGCAGCAGAGTGGTCTTGCCCGACTGCGGCCCGCCGGCGATGCCGACGTTCCCTCCCGCACCCGAGAGGTCGACCTCGTACAGCTCCCTCGTCTGCTCGTAGGGTCGGTCGACGACGCCGATCGGTACGCCGAGCGCCCCCGAGCCCGTCCAGCCGATGGCGTGCAGGCCCCTGCCCTCGTCGGGCAGGAGCGGGGGGAGCAGCTGGTCGAGGGACGGCGGGTCGGCCAGGGGCGGCAGCCAGACCTGGTGGGCGGGCGGCCCGATGCCGACGAGCTTGTCGACGATCGTCGACATCACCGTCCGCTCGGTCTCGTCGGACGGGCGTTCGGCTGGCACCGGCGCCCCGTCCGCGCCGCGGCCGGGATCCGCTGCCGTCGCCGCGGGCTCGTGCAGCGGGACGGGGGCGGCCTCGACTCCGAACACGACGACCTGCTGACGCACCTCCTCCTGCCGCTCCTCCCTCGTCCGCCGCCGGTACAGCCCCGACACGTAGGCCGCCTTGAAACGGGTGAGGGTCGCCACGTCGCTGCGGAGGTAGCCGTTGCCCGGTGCGTTGGGGAGCTGGTGCGCGTCGGGGACGCCGATGACGCTGCGGCTCTCCATCGCGGAGAAGGTGCGCAGCCCCACCCGGTAGGACAGGTGGCTCTCGAGCTTGGTCATCCGGCCGTCCTCCAGCCGCTGACTGGCCAGGAGCAGGTGCACGCCGAGGGAGCGCCCGAGACGGCCGATCATGACGAACAGCTCGGCGAAGTCGGGGTTCGAGGCGAGCAGCTCGCTGAACTCGTCGACGATGATGAACAGCGTCGGCATCGCCTCGAGCGGGGTGCCGGCCAGCCGGGCCTTCTCGTGCTCGAGCAGGGAGCTGTAGTTGCCCGCGGACCGGAGGTACTCCTGCCTCCTGTTCAGCTCGCCCGCCAGGGAGTCCTGCATGCGCGTGACGAGCGTCGCCTCGTCGGCGAGGTTGGTGATGAGCGCGGAGACGTGCGGCAGCTCGTCCAGGCCGAGGAACGTCGCGCCGCCCTTGAAGTCGACGAGGACGAAGTTGAGCGTCTCCGAGGAGTGCGTCATGGCCATGCCGAGGACGAGCGTGCGAAGCAGCTCGCTCTTGCCCGAACCGGTCGCCCCGATGAGCAGCCCGTGCGGCCCCATGCCGCCCTGCGCAGCCTCCTTGATGTCCAGCTCGACCGGCCGTCCCCTCTCGTCGACGCCGAGGGGGATGCGCAGCCGGTCCCTGCTCGGCTCGTCCCTCAGGTGCGCGGAGGGGTCCCACTGCTCGATGTCGTCGATGCCCAGCAGCGTCGGCAGCTCGAAGTCGGCGACCATCGGCTCGCCGCCCTCGGCTGCTCCCCCGGAGCGGTAGGGGGCGATCACGCGTGCGAGGGCGGTCGCCGCGGTCAGGCTCATCCGGTCGGGACGGCACAGCGGGGTGCGCTGCACGCCCTCGGTCCGGTCGAGCCGGACCATCTGGGCGGTGTCCTCGGCGAGCTCGAGCAGCAGCCCGGCACCGTCGGCCGCCCCGGCGCCGGTGCCGAGGCCGATCGTCGTCACGCAGCGGTAGCCGGAGCCGCTCAGCCGTGACCCGGGGGCGGGCGCGAGGCCGTCGAAGACGACGAGGTAGTACGGCTCCTCCGCGGTCGGCGAGGTGCCCGGCTCGAAGCGCGAGCGGGTGCTCAGCTCGTCATCGATCATGTCGGCGAACTCGGCCCCGTCGGTGGCGAACATCCGGGCCGACCCCGCGCCGTCCTGGGCGCCGGGGTGCTGCACGTGCGGCAGCCACTTCACCCAGTCCCACTGCGCCGCGTTCGCGGGCGAGGCGCAGACGGCGACGCGGAGCTCGTCGGGGGCGTGCAGCGTCACCGCCTGGGCCAGCAGGGCCCTGACCATGCCGCGTGCCGCGTCGTCGTCGCCGCCCAGCCTGATGTCGGCGAGCCGGCGCAGGAAGAGGGACACCGGCAGCTCGGGGACCGAGCCGTGCACGGCGATGAAGCGCCGCAGGGCGCGGGCCGACAGCGGCTCCAGGTCGGCGATGGGTTTCGTCGACAGAGGTGTGAGGCGCTGGCTGAGGCTGTGCGGGCCCGTGCCGATCCTGACCTCGCCGAAGTCGCCGTGCGCACCCCGTCGCTCCCAGAGCCTGGCCGTCATCGCCAGGTTCGCGAGGGAGCCGGGGTCGGGGTGGCGCCAGCTCAGCGAGGCGCGCTGCTGCGCCGCCGTCCTCCGGATGCGCTCGCGCGCCTGAGCGAGGTAGCGCATGAAGTCCCTGCGGTCGCCCCTGACGGTGGTGCGCCGCTCGGTCGCCGCCCTGCCGAGCTGCACCACCACCATGAGGATGGCCAGCAGGAGCATGCCGAGGAAGAGACCCACGGCGAGGGCGGGGTTCCGCTGGCCGAGGAACACGAGCATCATGACGCCGCTGATGAGCATCATCGGGACCATCATCAGCATGGCGAACGGGTCCTTCGGCTGCAGCTCCGGCAGCGACGGCGGCTCCTGCAGCTCGATCTCTCCCGCGGGCAGCTCCGGTGGCTTCTCGCGCGACTGGCGGCGGAACGGGATGGTGCTCATCTCGGCTCTCCTCGGTGCGGGGACGGGCGGGCTCGCCTCGACGGGGTCCGCTCCCCCCGTCCACGCGGCGGCGGCGCGGAACGGTTCACCCGCGTCTGCGGAGGCCGGTGAACCGTGCGGGTCCCCCCGTGCGTGTTCCCCGCATGAAGACGCTCGCAACGCGCACCGACGCCGCCCGGCCGCAGGGCACCGGCCTCTCCGCACCGACGGGCAGGACGACGGCCCCCGCCGAGGCCGCCGTCGGCGTCGCCGGGGACATGTGCCGGCTGAGCGTGGTCGGGCCCTCGTCGCGGGTGGAGCTCGCCGTGCCCTCGCACATCCCCGTCGCGGAGCTGTTGCCCACGATCGTGGGCCACCTCGACCCCGCCCTGGCCACGAGGGGTCTCGGCCACGGCGGCTGGGTGCTGCAGCGGCTCGGCCACCCGCCGCTCGACGAGGACAGGGGGACGGCGGCGGCCGGACTGCTCGACGGCGACGTGCTCTACCTGCGGCCGCGGAACGACGAGCTCAAGCGCGCGCAGTACGACGACCTCGTCGACGGGGTGCAGACGGTGCTGCGGGCCAGGGAGGATGCCTGGACGCCGGCGCGCACCCGCACGGCCGCGCTGGGCGTCGCCGTGCTCGCCGGACTGGCCGCGATCGCGATTGCCGCGACGACGGGGGCCGCCGCGCCGCTCGCGGCCGGTGTCCTGGCCGTCGTGCTCCTCTCGTCGGGGGCGCTCGTCGACCGGCTGTGGGACACGGGGCTCGGGCGGATCCTGCTCGGGCTCGGGGTCGCGGCGGCGGCGGTGGCGGGGGCGGCCGTCCCCGTGGCCATCGCGCAGGGGGCTGTCGCGCCGATCACCTCGGCGGCGAGCGGAGCGGCGACCGCGGGGGTGGCCGCCGCCGCTGCGGCGTCGCTCGGCGGTGCCAGGAGGCCGGCGTTCATCGCCACGGCCGGTGCCGCCGCGGTCGTCGTGCTCGGGCTCGCCGTCCCGCTCCTGCTCGGGCAGGGGCTGCCCGAGGGCGCCGCGATCACGCTCGTGCTGGCACTCGCCCTCGCGCGGGTGATCCCCGCGATCGCCGCCTGGTGCGGCGGGCTCGTCGTCGACGCCGTGCCGCTGTCGGCCGAGGACTTCCAGAGCGAGCTGACCGCCGTCCCCGTCGAGGAGGTGGAGCGGGGGGCCGCGGCGGCCCACGCCGTCGTCACCGCGCTGTGGTCGGCCTGGGCCGTCGTCGTCGGCACCGCGCTGGTCGTGCTCGCCCTCGGCCCCGGTTGGGCGTCACTCGCTCTCACCGCCACGGCCGCGCTCGCCGCGCTGCTGCAGGCCAGGGAGCTGACGGCGGCCGTCCAGAGGGCCGTCGTCCTCGGCTGTGCGGCGCTGCCGCTCGCGGTCCTGGCCGTCGCCCGCACCCTCCCGCTCGGCGTCCCGTGGCGGATCGCGGCCGTCGCCGTGCTCCTCGCCGTCGTCGCCCACGCCTGCGTGGCCGCCCTCGTGCTGCCCGGACGCCGGCTCGCGCCGACCTGGGGGCGGACGGGCGACACCCTGCACTGGCTGTGCGCGATCGCGATCCCCGCGCTCGTCCTCGCCGTCGTCGGCCTCTACGACTGGGTCGCGGATCTGGTGTGAACCCTCCCGCACCCCCGGGGCGTGGACACGGTGAGGAAGGAGGCACGCGATGTACGGACGACGGGACCTGGTGGATGCACACCTCTTCCTGCGCGGACGGCTCACCGCCGCCGTGCTGCGCTCCGACCCCGACGCGCCCGAGCGCCCGCTGCGGCGCACCGGCACGGGGATGGGCATCGGCCTCGCGGTCGCCGCTGGCGCCGTCCTCGTCGTCGTCGTCCTGCACATCTTCCTGTTCACCAGCAACGACAGCTGGAAGGACACTCCCGGCGCGCTCCTGGTGTCCCCGTCGACGGGGGCCAGGTACCTGTTCGTCGACGGCGCGCTGCACCCGGTGCGGAACGTGACCTCCGCGGCCCTGCTCGCCGGCGGGCCGCCGACCGTGATCGAGGTGTCCTCCGACGACATCGCCGGGGTGCCCAGGGGGGAGAGCATCGGCGTCGACGGTCTCCCCGACGCCCTGCCGTCCCCCGCGGGCGGCGACCGGAGCTGGACGGCGTGCGCCGTCGACGGCGGCACCTCCCTCACCGTCGGTGAAGCTCAGACGGCGGCACCGACCGAGCCCCTCGGCGAGGGCGACGCCGTGCTGGTCCGCGCCGACGACGAACTCGCCCTCGTGTGGAACGGAACCCGGCTGCGCGTGGCGGGCGACTGGGCGGCCCGGGCGATCGGCTTCGAGCCCGGGCAGGCGAGGGGCGTCGACGCCCGCTGGCTCAACACGCTCCCCAGCGGTCCCGACCTGGCCCTCGACGGCATCACGCTCGGCGGGGACGGGCCGGAGATCGCGGGCGAGCGGGGCACCCTCGGCCAGCTCGTCGAGGTGGAGGGCGCGGGAGAGCAGCCCCGGCGCTACGTGATCGTCGAGGACGGGCTCCGGCCCGTGACGGACACGGACGCCGCGCTGCTCGCCGCCACCCCCGACGGGTCGCTCCCCGAGCCGCGCACGATCACGGCGAGGGAGCTGGCCTCCGCCCCCGTGGTCGAGGCCTCCGGCCGCGAGGGGCTGCCGGCCGCTCCACCGAGCCCCGTCGCCGCCGGATCGGTTCCCTGCGCGGTGTGGCACGACGGCGCGACGACGACCGCCCTCGCCGAGGCGGGCACGCCGGCCGCGACCGACGCCGTCGCGACGGTCGGCCCCGACGAGGGCCTGCTGGTCACGACCGCCGCCGCCGACGGGGTCAGCGGCCAGGGGCTCTTCCTCGTCGGCGACGGAGGAAGCAAGTACCCCGTCGCCGATGCCGACACCGCGTCCGCCCTCGGCGTCGACGCCACCAACTCCCCCGCGGTCCCCGCTGAGCTGCTCGCTCTGCTGCCGACGGGGCCGACGATCGCCAAGTGAGGGGAGGGCACACGAGACCGACCACCGCCCTGAGGGGCACGAACCAGATCACCACAACCATGCAGAACCCCACGAGAAGGAGAACGAGATGGCACAGCTGACCGGTTTCGAGGCGGACACCCTCCGCCAGATCATCACCAGGACCATGGAGCAGGTCACCGCGATGGAGACGGCCCGCTCGCGGGTCGAGGACGCCACGCAGACGCTCTCGGCCGCGGCTCAGGCCCAGGCGGGCACCGTGCTCCGCCAGCGGCTCACCGAGTGGCAGAGCGAGTACAGCGACATCAAGAACAAGCTCGACCTGCTCAACAGCCAGGTCCAGTCGCTGCTCAGCACCCGCACGAGCACCGACGACACCACCGTGGCCAGCGCGACCGCGTAGCCGACACCGCAACGAAAGGGCACCGCAATGTCATTCAACGTCGACCTCGTCCAGTTCGAGGCAGCCAACCAGTCGCTCAACAACTCCTGCCAGGAGGTCGAGCAGATCCTGCAGAACATCTACGACACCATCCGGCCCATGGGCGAGGCCCAGTGGGGCCGCTCGCTTCCGGCCTGGGGCGAGCTGCAGCAGCGCTGGAACACCGAGTACCAGGAGGTCCAGCAGGCGGGCGTCAACATCAAGACCGCCGCCATCCGTGTCCGCGAGGAGTTCTACGACGGCGACGTCAGGGGCGCGGCGATCTTCAGCTGAGCGCGAGGGCGCCCGGCACGGCCGGGCGCCCTCCCCACGAAGGGAAGGGTGACAACCATGACAGACGACTCCGCCCGTGTCGCGTTCGACCGGCACGAGTACGACCGTCTCCGCAGCGTCGTCGACGAGGTGGCGAGCACGACCTCCGACGCGCTGTGGAACGCCGAAGGCTACTCCATCGGTCCCGAGCTGAGGGGGCAGCCGGCCGCGGCGAGCTGGGACATCGCGTCGCAGCTGGGCACAAGCGTGTCCTCGCTTGCCGGCCAGGTCCGCACGCACACGGAGGCGCTGTGCGAGAAGACCATGCCCGACTACCTGGAGCAGCTGGGCAAGGCCGAGCAGCTGTTCGAGCAGACCGACGACCTCAGCACCTCCACCGCCGCCGACCTCGGCGGCGGTGCATGACCGCCGGGCGCTGACCGACGAGCACGACCCGACCGGCCGACCGGCCGTTCGACCCCTGGAACCCGCAGAGAGGACCCCCGATGGCTGACGGAACGACCACATCCGGCGAGTCGGGGGGCTCCGGCTCCGCCGGCGTCCAGGGGTCGACGGCCGGCGCCGGATCGGGAACGGCCGTGACCCCCGACATGACGCTTGAGGCGATGCTCTCGATCGTCGCGGGGGTCACGGACAGCGGGCTCGACGCGAGCCTCACCGACGCGCAGAACTCCTCGAGCGGGTGGCTCACGGGCACCGCGGGCGGCGACGGCAGGGACGACTGGTCGTCCAACATGTACTACGGCTACTACCACTACGAGGAGGACGAGCGGGTCTTCGAGCTGATCGTCAACCCCGACCCGGTCACCAGCTTCAACACGGCGCACACGGCGCTGAGGGCGAACGTGTCGAAGGTCGCCTCCGACACCATGCCGGGACTGAGCGCGAAGGACGCGGACACCGCGGCCGCGCTGCTGCGCGGCTTCGCCACCGTCACCGCGTCGAACGCGGAGCAGATGGGCGCCGTCGCGACGAGGCTCGGCGCCGAGGACTCCGCCATCCAGGGCTCCGCGGCCGCCGCGCTGCTCGCGCACCTGACCGCCCAGCAGAAGACCCTCGTGTCCCTCAACGAGCAGATCACCGACGACGGCGACGCGGCGACCGCGCTGTCGACCGTCGCCGACGCGGTTCGCACCTTCAGCTCCTCCGTGCGCGACGTGTGGGCCCGATACGAGAACCAGGTCACCGACCAGCTCTGGCGGGCCCGCTACGCGGTCGCCGAGGACATCCGGCTCTACATCGAGGAGAAGGACCAGGAGTGGCGCGCGGGCAAGAAGGGCCGCAACGGCATGAGCAAGGCCCACGCCGTGTCCGTCCTGGCCGCGTACAGCTGGGGTGACCGCAGCGGATCGGCCCCGGCCGGTTTCACCGGACCGAGCGGCGACCTGCGATCGGTGGCGACCTTCGGGCTGATCAACGAGGAGATCTCCCGGTCGGTCCGCGCCGTCATGAGCGAGGCGGCGGCCGAGGTTTTCGAGCTGCAGCGGTCGCTGGAGAGCACGATGCGCGGTTCGCTTCGCGCGCTCAACGGGATCCAGGCGCCGGGGACCGCCGCGGACGCGAGCTCGGCCGCCGGAACGGCGGGCGCGGGGGCCGCGGGGGCCGCGGGCGCGGGGTCCGTAGGCGTGGACGATGGCCGGGTCGGCGGCGTCGTTCCGGAGGTTCCAGGGGGATCCTGGGGCGACGCGGGGTCGGGCGCTTCCGGCGTCTCTGGCACCTCCGGCGGTTCGGGCGGCTGGGACCAGGGCGCGACGGGCAGCGGCGGCTTCGGCTCCGCCGCTCAGGGGGACTGGTCCGGCAGCGGGGGGTCCGCGACCGGGGCGACGGTGCCCCAGGGGTCGGGCGTCGGTTCTGGTTCCGGCTTCGAGTCGGGCTCGGGCTCTGGCTCTGGCTTCGACTCCGGCTTCGAGTCGGGGGCGGGCGCCATCGGTTCGGATGCGGGTTCGGGGGCCGGTTCTGGTTCCGGCTCTGCCGGCGGAACGGGCATCGACGGAACGGGCATCGACGGCAGCGGCGGGATCGGGCCCGGTGGCCCGGCCGGGTCCGACCCGGCACTCGCTGCCGACGGCGGCGCGGGGGCATCGGGTGCGGACAGCGGATTCGGACCGACCGCGGGGGCCATGGGATCGGACGGCGGGCTCGGCGGTTCCGGGCTCGGAGAGGACGCGGGAGCAGGGTCCGCGGGTGCCGTCGGCGGGGACGGTTCGACGTTCGGCGACGCGCTCGGCTCGGGCACGGGAACGGCCGAGCTCGGCGGACCGGCCGGAGGAGCGGGAACGACCGACGGAGCCGCGGGTATTTCGGGTGCCTCGGGGGGAGACACCGCGGACACGGCGACCATGGGCGCGGGCGGCGCCGGTGCGGTCGGCGGGGTGGGCCTGGCCGGCGGGGGCTTCGGCGCGCCGTCGGGATCCGCAGCCTCCTCCTCCGGGTCGTCGCCGGCGGCGAAGCCGGCCGCGGCCGAGCAGGACCGCGGGGGCGCGGGGACGGGGGCCTGGGATGCCGGTCTCGCCGCGGCCGAGGCGGGAATGCCGTCGTTCTCCGAGCTGACCACCGCCGCGGGCCTCGACGGTGAGCTCGGCGGCGACCTCGGCGGTGCGTCCGCGTCCGGCACGGACACGGGGCTCGGCTCACCCTCGGCTACGGGGATGGGCGCCTCCGCTCTCACGGACGGCGTCGCCTCCGGCGGCCCCGGCCAGGGGTTCGGATTAGATGCGGGGTCCGGTTTCGACACGGGGTCGGGTGTGGACACGGGGTCGGGATTCTCGTCGGGCTCGGCCTTTGACGCGGGTTCGGGCTTCGACCAGGGCTCCGACTCTGCTGCGGGTTCGGGCTTCGATGCGGGCTCCGGTTTCGACCAGGGCTCCGGCTTCGGCGAGGGAACAGGCGACAGCGCGGGCCTCGGAGCCGGGATCGGCTCCGGGGCGACCGGAGGGGACACCGGCTGGAACCCGAGCGGGTCCTCCGTCGGTGGGGACTGGTCGTCGTCGGGCGGCGCGGGAACCTCGGACTTCGCTGCCGCAGGCGGAGCGGGGGCATCGGGACCGGCCGAGTCGTTCGGCGGCTCCGCAGGGTCCTCGGGGGGAGGAATCGCCGCACCCTCGAGCATGCTCGACCTCGGCGGAGCAGGGGCAGGCGGGGCGGGAGCAGCGGGAGGCTCGGCGGCCGATGTCGGCGGCGGGAACCCCGGCGGGCTGTCCGCCGACCCCGTCGACCCCTTCGGCGACCCCCTCGGCTCGGGCGGCGGCGCGGGCTCGAGCGGCACCGCTCCCGGCGCGGGAGACTTCGCCGCGGGCGGCGGCGCGGGGCTCGGCTCGGGCTCCGATGGCTTGGGCTCGTCCGCCGCGGGCTCAGCCGGAACGGCCGGCGGCATGGGCGGTGGCATGGGCGGAGGGGCACCGATGATGCCGATGGCACCCGGAGGCCAGCAGGGTCGTGACCGGGACCGCGAGCGCAACACCTGGCTCGCCGAGGACCCCGACGTCTGGGGCACCGCCGGTGGACAGGGGAACGGGGTCATCGGCCTCGACGACAGGACGGACGAGCCCGTCCGCTCCGCCCACGTCCCCGCGGGCGTGGCCGGAGGCCGGGCACCAGCCGCGCCGTCGCGGCCCGCAGGCGACGGCACACGAGGGACGGACACGGCCACGGCCGGACAGGGAGGACAGTGATGCGTTTCGACGAGACGGACATCGAGCAGATGATGGCGGAGCTCAGGGGTTCGCACGGCGAGCTCGAGCGCGCCGCCGCCGAGATGGAGGCGGTGACGGCGACGAGCACGTCCAAGGACAGGGTGTTCAGCGCGACCGTCGACGGGCACGGCCGGCTCGGCGAGCTGAGGATCACCGGCCAGGCGTGGCGGGAGCTGTCCGCGAAGGAGCTCGGCGCGCGGATCGTCGCGGTCGTCACCCAGGCCCAGGCCGACGCCGCCGAGCGGACGGCGTCGCTGCTGGCGGGGCTCGCCCCCGCCGGGACCGACCCGGCCACGGGGCTGCCGAGCGAGCTCGACATGGAGTCGATGCTCCGCGGCCTCGTCGAGCAGTTCGAGGGGCACGACGATGAGCGCTGAACGGTTCGCCGCCGACGGGGAGCAGCTGCGGCGGCACGGGGCCAGGATCGCCCGCATCGAGGACAGGGCCACCCGGCTGGCGGCGCAGATCGAGCAGCTGACCGGCAGGTACCCGAACGCCGGAGGGGACGGCGACTTCCGCGCCTCCTTCGACACCGGCTACCTGCCGGCCGCCCAGGCCTCCACCGCATTCACGTCCAGCCTGGCCGGGGCGGTCGACGCCCTCGCGTCCGACACCGTCACGGCGGCGGAGACCTTCTCCGACGTCGACGCCGACACGTCAGCGGCCGCGAGGCGCCGCCGCTGACGACCCGCCCGGCGCACACCGGGCACCACGACGCACACAGCCCGCGCGCGACGCGGGCGCACACGGAGGGAGCACCGGATGGCGCTGATGGTCAGCCCGCAGGCGGCGACGCTGTTCCAGGTGCTCACCGGCGAGCGGTTCCCCCAGGCCAACGAGGACCAGCTCCGCGCGCTCGCGCGCGGCTGGACGACGGCGGCGACGGAGATGCGGGACATCGAGTCGGAGCTGACCAGGGAGCTGCGCGGCGCGGGCAGGAGCTTCTCCGGCAGGGCGAAGCGCTCCTTCGTCGGCCGGGCGTCGGCGCTCACCGACGGGGGCACGCTCGGCCAGGTCGCCGACGGCTTCGGTTCGAGCGCCGCGTTCCTGAAGAAGCTCGCCCTCGACGTCGAGTACACCAAGTACACGCTCATCGGCGCGCTCATCGCGTTGATCGCCGAGATCGCCTGGGCCGTCGCGATGGCCGTGCCGTCGTTCGGCTCGTCGATGATCTGGCTGGCCGCGCGGAAGGCCATGTACACCGTGTTCTTCCGGACCCTGTTGCGCAAGCTCGTCGCCGAGGCGGCGAAGGGAGCCGTCTTCAACGTCGTGACCGAGCTGGCCATCGACGCG
>NZ_FUKR01000038.1 GCF_900163835.1 Mycetocola reblochoni REB411
AGCCGTCCTCCACGCCTGCCTCACCTGGGCGACCCTATTAGGAGACACGCCCTAGCCACGTACGCCGAGATCGCACGAGCTCCACTATCGCCTCCCGGGGATTGCCCCGCCCGGCTGCAAGGTCCGCAGCGAGGGAGGCCGCGGCGAGCGAGTCCGTCTTCCGAAGCTCGTCAAGTCGAACGACTGAGGCGGGCGGCAATCGTTGACTGTTCGTCTCGTAAAGCAGGTCTGTGTTTTCAAGGTATCTACGAGTGAGCCCTTGCCACTCGTCTGACGCCGCGGAAACGTCATTCCCCCGCGGTACGAGGACTTTGTAGTTCTTGCCCGTTGACTCCAAGGTGTTCGAATCGATGACTTGCCAGAAGCATCGACTCGAATCGAGATCCGCCAGCACTAGCAGCACAGGCAGCGAGTGATTGAGCCAGTAATCGGCGTGCTTAGCGGTGACCGAAAAGTACCAGCCGTCCTCGGTCGGAGTCTTGAACGCGCTGGACCCGCCCTTGATCTGTAGGGCTATGAGCTCCCCTGTTGCCCGTTCGTCTGTCGTGATTTCGACGTGTGCGTCAATGCCGAAGTCGCTCGTCTCCTGACTGCGGAACAGCCACCCGAGGCCGTTAAGTACAACCGTCTCGGTGAGCGCGACGGATCGCCGGTTCGTCAGCTCTGTCGCAATCTGGGAGGCCACAGTCGTATTTCATCACGGGCCGCTGTCATCGCAAGCAAAAAGACGCGGCGAGTGGAGTTGAGGTGTGCTCAAGCGAGCGGTCGAGGGCAGACCAAATGCGGACGGTCCGAATGAAGATCGGCCCCACAGTCTCAGGATCGATTTCCTTGGGCGGCAGCCTGAATGGCGGGGGTGGAGCGTGCGACGCAGTTGTACCTGGAGGGAATGGCGTTGGCGCAGGTCGGCGCCGAGGGCGGCGTGTCGGTGGGAACCGTCCGTCGAGCATTGGTTGGCAGCGGCGTTGCGCTTCGTCCACCGCTCCAAGTGAGCCCCGGCGCTCGTCGCGAGACAAGCCGCGAGCAGGGTGTCGAGCTTCAAGGTTCTCGGCTCCGGAGGACCCATGTGCTGAGCCGGTGAATCGCTGCCGGGATCGACAGGGGGCCGACGCCACGCCGCTACGCCACGGCGTCGGGGTCCCTCGCACGCGTAGATTTGGGTCATGACGGAGATCCTGGTGTATGTGCGCAACGGGTGCTGCACTCCGCCGGGTACCGCCAGTCACACGCTGACAGCGCGATGGGCGACCTGATGAGTCGCCGCGGCGGTCCAGCGGCGGCGCGCACCGCTGCGCGGCTTCGAGAACTCGGGACCCTGCGCTACTGGACGAAGCGACAACAGCGGTCTCGCCGAGAGTTACAGCGCTCCGTTCGTGGGCAGCGTCTTCGGGGCTGGCTGGAAGACCAGCAGCGTGATCTCGGGATCGCAGCAACTCTTGCCAAGCGGTCGGTGTGGCCGGCACTGTCGGCTGCCCTTCTGGTCGTGGTGTGCGAAGTCCTCGCATGGGTCGCGGCATACCTTCCCGGCCCCCTGGGCGAACTCAGCCGACGCTTTGAACCAAACTCGTACCAGACTCTCATCGGTGCGTCGGTCACCGCCACGGCTACTTTCCTCGCGCTGTTCTTCACAACGGTCGGCGTAGTGGCCTCGACTACCTACCGGTCGGTTCCCGCAGAGATCCGCACACTCTTCATCGAGGAACGCAGCAGCGTGATCTACGTCCGAGGCGTGGTGCGCGCCCTCGTGTTCGGGGTGCTCCTCTTGCTGGTCGGTGCATTTGTGCGAGAACTCAGCATGGTGAGCATAGTTGTCCTGGGAATGCTGTCACTCAACGCGGTGCTGAGGTTGATGCTGTTGGGCAACAAGCTCTTCAACTTCTTCGACCCGTCCACACTCAGCCAGGCCCTGCCTGCGCGATTCGATCGAGCACTGCGTCGCGTGACGACGCCTGCAACCGCCTCGGACAAGGCCAACCAGGTGATAGCCCACCATGAGGCCTCCCAAGTGCTTCGCCTCTACCGACAGATCACGGTGCTGCTGTCTCAGGAGCAGGCGTCAGAACCCTCCGCTTCGCGCCGCGTCGCCAACCAGCTCCTCAACATCTCAGCCCGCTATGCAAACGCCAAGGGCTCGATTCCCACAACCGGTGACTGGTGGGGAGTCACACCGTCTCACCCGAACTGGCTCACTCTGGACCACCATCGCCTGAGCATGGCACTGGCGACATCGACCGGAGTCACACCCGCGCTGGAGCCCGATCCGCTCTGGGTGGAACGAGGAATCACAGATGCCCTGAACCGGCTTCTCACCTCACTGATCCGAGACGGGCATGATGCGACCGCCGTAGAACTCGCCGATCGCGGCAGTCCACTCGTGAAGCTACTTGGCTCCCGTTTGCAAATCGAGGAAGCACTGCTGTTCGCGAAAACGTTCACGGAGGCAATGGTCTACGCCGTGGATGACGACAAGAAGCAGCCAGGCGGCGGCCAGCAGGTACAACTGAATACTCTTGCGGCTGCGGAGCGCAGTATATCCTCGATGACCGATCTTTGGCTCGGCTATGTGCATGCGGTGCGGACTCTCGCCGAAGATGATCTCGCCAGCGCGTTCGACAGCGCGGTAGCCGACCCCGCGCCGCCGTCGGAAGTGGTCTGGGACTGCTGCACGTTTAGGTGACATCTGATCTGGCTTGCCTGAGAGGGCAGCCT
>NZ_FUKR01000026.1 GCF_900163835.1 Mycetocola reblochoni REB411
CCGCCACCCGCCACGTCGACCAAGGCCTCTCCCTGACGCTGTTCTTCCGCGACACGGCGACCACGCGCGACATCAACAGAGCCCAGATCCATGCCTGGCGTGCCGGGATCAAGACCCTTTATTACATCCGCCTGCGCCAGCCCGCGCTCGAAGGCACCGAGATTGAAGGCTGCGTCTCTTGCGCGCTGTAACCCCAGAATCCGATCTTCCCGAAGGAGCACCCATGACCCTCACCGATATCACCCGCCCGATCACCGAGATCTCCGTCACTCCGCCGGGCTATCGGCACGACCCGGCAGCCCGCCTGCGGCCCATCAACTGGAACCGCGTCGGAGACGACAAAGACCTCGAAGTTTGGAACCGCCTCACTGCGAACTTCTGGCTGCCGGAGAAGGTGCCGCTCTCCAACGATCTCTCCGCCTGGCAGAAACTCACCCAGGAGGAACGCACGCTGACCATGCGCGTGTTCACCGGGCTCACCATGCTTGACACCGTGCAGGCCACAGTCGGCGAGATCTGCCAGATCCAGGATGCCCGCACCGAACATGAGGAGGCCGTGTACACAAATATCGCGTTCATGCAGTCCGTGCACGCCCGCTCCTACTCGTCTGTGTTTTCCACGCTCACCTCGACCCCCGAAATCGACGACGCCTACCGGTGGGCCGTCGCGAACGACCTTCTTCAGGAGCGGTGTAAGAGGGTGCTCGCGCACTACTACGGGGATGATCCGCTCAAGCGGAAGGTCTCCTCGACGCTGCTGTCCTCGCTGCTGCTGTACGCGGGATTCTACCTGCCGCTGCACTTCTCCGTGCACGCCACGCTCACTAACACTGCCGACATGATCCGGCTCATCCTCCGCGACAAGGCCGTGCACGGCTACTACTCCGGATACAAATACCAGCGCGGCCTCGAAACCCACACCCTCGCCGAACAAGAGCACATGCGCGAGTTCACCTATGCGCTCCTCGAAGAGCTCTACGAACTCGAACTGGCCTACTCCGGTGAGCTCTACGAGCCGCTCGGACTCATGGACGACGTCGCCGTGTTCGTCCGCTACAACGCGAACAAAGCACTCATGAACCTCGGCTACCCTGCCCGCTTCACGCCAGAAGAGACCGAAGTCAACCCGGAGATCCTCGCGGCTCTCGCACCCGGCGCGGACGAGAACCATGACTTCTTCTCTGGATCTGGGTCCAGCTACATCATCGGCAAAGCAGTAGATACCCGTGACGATGACTGGGACTTCTGAGCCTTTGCCCCGTCCCGACGAAGGGGCATGGCTCGAAACTATCGCCTTGTTTCAGGCTGTACGAGAAGGCAACCAGCCCGCTGCGCTGCGGTTACTCGGGACCAGTTCGAACCGAGATGCCGTTATCGGTGGGCTCCTTTCGATGCTTGGCATGTTTCTCCGCGCGGAGAGTCCACACAAGCTTGATCAGTTCATCGCCGCGTCGCACCGTGCCGGCCCACCGCCGGCGTTTGGGGCCCGACCTTTTCTCCCGCCCATCGAGCACTGATATCACTTCGAAGAAAGAGAACACCGCCAGTGACAAAGAACATCAACGTAATCATCGGGAGCCTACGCCGGGGCTCTTACGCGCGCAAGATCGCCCACAACGCCATCGACTACTTCCCCGAAGGTTACAAAGCAAGCATCCTTGAGATCCGTGACCTCCCTCTGTACGACTTCGATTACGACGACCCCGAAGTTGCCGACGTGCGAGTCCCAGAGGAGTACACGGCATTTCGAGAGGCAATCAAGGCTTCCGATGGCATCCTGTTCGTCACACCAGAGAACAATCGCACCATTCCCGCATGCCTCAAGAACGCCATCGACATCGGTTCCAAACCCAATGGAGATGTCGCATGGAAGAACCTACCAGCCGGCATCATTAGCCACTCGGTGGGCCGCATGGGCGGCTACAGCTCACAGAAGAACCTTCGCCTCGCCTTGTCATACTTCGACATGCCGACGCCGGGCCAACCAGAGGTATTTCTCGCGCAATCACCCACCCTTTTCGATGAAGAGGATCGGCTCAATGAAGACACTGCGCAGTTCCTCCAAGACTACGTAGATCGCTTCGTCGGCATCATCGACAGACAGCTCGAAGCAAGAGGCAACGGGTGATTATCGAATCCCGATGCAGGGCATCGATCATGGCTCGAATGGGGCCGTCCCTAAGCCGATGCCTTGGGCACTGATGAATGCAAGCAGCCACAGGTTCCGCGGAATCGCGAGGGAATCCGCGGAACTTCACCCCCATCCTTGTCCGCACGCGTAGCGATCACACACCAATTCCGCCTGTCGCTTTCGATTGTGTGAAGTTGATCGCGATCCGCGCCGGAAGCGCAAGGTTGTTTAGCGAGTTCGGTAGCCGCCACGTCAATGTCGGCGAGGGACTGCTGCACGTTTAGGTGACATCTGATCTGGCTTGCCTGAGAGGGCAGCCT
>NZ_FUKR01000010.1 GCF_900163835.1 Mycetocola reblochoni REB411
CCCCCGACAAGGACCCGCCCCGCTCCGACTAGACTCGGGCCAACAAGCCCGAGGTACCGAAGGAGTTACCGTGGACCAGTTCATCACCCCCGCCCGTGTTCCCGCAGACCCCTCGGCGAACACGACCGACCTCCTCGTCGAACGCGTCGCCCGCACCCCCGATCGCGCACTCTTCGCCGTCCCCGACGGGGACGACTGGACCGACATCACGGCACGCCAGTTCCAGTCCTCGGTGATCGGGCTCGCCAAGGGGCTGATCGCCTCGGGCGTGGAGCCCGGCGACCGCATCGCGCTCATCTGCAAGACCAGCTACGAGTGGTCCCTCATCGACTTCGCGGTCTGGTACGCCGGCGCGATCCTCATCCCCGTGTACGAGACCAGCTCGCCGTCGCAGATCCAGTGGATCGTGTCGGACTCCGGCGCCACGCGCATCATCGTCGAGACAGCGGAGCACTTCGCCCGCTTCGATGAGGTGCACCCCGACCTCGAGCTCATCGGACAGGTATGGCAGCTCGAGCGCGGAGACCTGGACAAGCTCACCGCGCGCGGTGCCGACATCCCCGACGACGAGGTCGAGCGCCGGCGACGGCTGGCCACGGCGGACGACATCGCCACGATCATCTACACCTCGGGGTCGACGGGGAGCCCGAAGGGCTGCGTGCTCACTCACGCGAACTTCGTCGAGACGTCACGGAACGCCGCCGTTGAGCTGCAGGTGCTGCTCAACGTCCCCGGCGTGTCGACGCTGCTGTTCGTCACGCTCGCGCACGTGTTCGCACGCTTCATCTCGGTGCTCGCGGTGCACGCGGGGGTGCGCACCGGGCACCAGCCGGACACCAAGAAGCTGTTGCCCTCGCTCGGCTCGTTCCGCCCGACCTTCCTCCTGGCGGTGCCGCGTGTGTTCGAGAAGGTGTACAACTCCGCCGAGCAGAAGGCGGAAGCGGGTGGCAAGGGCCGCATCTTCCGTGCGGCCGCGGCGACGGCGGTCGAGTATTCGACCGCGAGATCCGCGGGAGCCGTACCGTTCGGCCTCCGTGTGCGCTTCGCGGTCTTCGACCGGCTCGTCTTCGCCAAGCTGAGGTCCGCCCTCGGCGGACGCGTCCAGTACGCCGTGTCAGGGTCCGCGCCGCTCGGCGCGCGGCTCGGCCACTTCTTCAGTGCGCTCGGCGTCGAGATCCTCGAGGGCTACGGACTCACCGAGACGACCGCCCCGGCGACCGTGAACCTTCCGGGCCACTCCAGGATCGGCACGGTCGGCCCGCCCCTTCCCGGCGTCGGCGTTCGTATCAGCGCTGACGGCGAGGTGGAGGTCTCCGGCGTCAACGTCTTCCGCGAGTACTGGAACAACCCGGAGGCGACGGCTGACGCCTTCGACGACGGCTGGCTGCGCACCGGGGACATCGGGTCGCTCGACGACGACGGGTACCTGACCATCACGGGCCGCTCCAAGGAGATCATCGTCACGGCGGGCGGCAAGAACGTCTCCCCCGCCTACCTCGAGGACCCCATCAGGGCGAACCCACTCGTCGGCCAGATCGTCGTCGTCGGGGACCAGAAGCCGTTCATCGGCGCGCTGGTCACTCTGGACGCCGAGATGCTGCCGACCTGGCTCGCCAACCACGGCCTGGAGTCGGGGATGAGCGTGGCCGAGGCCGCGGGACACCCGGAGGTCGTCGCCGAGATCCAGCGAGCCGTGGACGCGGCGAACGAGCGCGTCTCCCGGGCGGAGTCGATCAGGAAGTTCACGGTCCTCGATGTCGACTTCACGGAGGACGCCGGCCACCTGACGCCGAAGATGAGCATCAAGCGGCACAACATCATCCGGGACTACGCCGACACCATCGACGAGCTCTACCGGGACGCGCCGACGCAGGGCATCTCGCTGTCCTGAGCCCGACGCCAGGGGCCGCGACCGTCACGGTCGCGGCCCCTCGGTGCGTGTCCTCGCGCCGGCCCTTTCGAACTCGCGGCGGCTAGAACCAGTCACTCTGCCGGATGCGGCGCATGGCCTCGCGGCGGGTGTCCTTGTCGAGCCGCTGGATGTAGAGGATGCCGTCCAAGTGATCGGTCTCGTGCTGCAGCGCCTGGGCCATGAGCCCCGTCCCGGACACCTCGACCGGGTTCCCCTCCAGGTCGGTGCCGGTGACGCGCGCGTACGGGTAGCGCTTGACGGGGAACCACAGCTCGGGGACCGACAGGCAGCCCTCTCCGGTGTCGACGGGGTCCCCCGCCACCTCGGCCAGGACCGGGTTGATGACGTAGCCGACGTCGCCGTCGATGTTGTAGCTGAACACCCGGAGCGTCGCGCCGATCTGCGTCGCCGCGACGCCGGCGCGGCCGGGGAGCCGCACGCTGTCGACGAGGTCCTCGACGAGTGCCCGCACTCCGGGAGTCACCTCCGCCACCGGATCGCAGACCGTTCTCAGCACCGGGTCGCCGAATACCCGGATCTCGCGTGCCGTCATGAGTTCCTCCGTCCGGTGTCAAGCGTGGCGACGGGGGTCCTCTCGGGCGTGCCCTCCGCGCCATGCCGTGACGCGTCGCCCGCCAGCGAGCCGACGATCGCGGCCGAGAGCCGGCGCGCGGCGGCGCGGGTCCGCGCGTGGAGTTCGTCGTAGCGGATCGCGGTCCCCGCGGCCAGTTTCGCGTCGTAGGGGATCCGCACCACGGTCCCCACGCGGGGGGCGAAGTGCCGTTCGAGCTCATCGAGCCGCACGACGGGTGCGCCCGCGGACGTCGCGTTGAGCACGACGACGGCCCGGCGGGCGAGCGACGCGTAGCCGTTCGTCTCCAGCCAGTCGAGGGTCTCGGTCGCCAGCCGCGCCTCGTCGACGCTTCCCCCGGAGACGATGACGATGGTGTCCGCCCGGTCGAGCGTCGCACGCATGGCCGCGTGGACGATTCCCGTACCGCAGTCGGTGAGCACGAGCGAGTAGTAGCGCTCGCACAGCGCGGCGATGGTCTCGTAGTCGGCGTCGTCGAAGGCCTCGGACACATGGGGGTCGGTGTCGGAGGCGATGACGTCCAGCCTCGTCCTGTCGCGGGCCACGAGCTCCGACAGCTCGGTGAACCCCGTAATGCGGTCCGCCCGGTTGACGACGTCCCTCGCGGTGTATCGCGGGGAGTCGACGACGCGCTCGGAGAGCGTTCCCCTGTCGGGGTTGGCATCGACGGCGACCACCCGGTCGGCTCTGCCGGTCGCCAACGCCATGCCGAGCAGCGAGGTCACCGTGGTCTTGCCCACGCCCCCCTTCCGGGAGAGCACGGGAACGAACCGTGTGCCGCCGGTTAGCGGCGCCCCGATGAATTCCTCGAGCTCCCTCGCATCACGATCCCGCGTGGACTCCCCTGGGGTCACGAGCCCGAAGCTGGCGCGCTGGACGAGCCTGCGCCAGCCGCTGCGCGGCTCCGGTGCGACGGCGGGTGCGGCCGCGAGCACGTCGCGGCCTGCTGCACGGTCCTGGTCGAGTGTGCGCGCGCGCCTGGCGGTCGCCGCAGCCGCAGGAAGGGAGGCGGGTGCCGACGGCACGACCGTGAGGGGACCGCTCGCGGTCGAACCCGGCCGCTCGGCGTCGGCCGCCCCAGCGGACTCCGCTTCCGCAGCCGGGCCGCCCGCGTCGTGCTCCGCACCCGCGTCGCCGTGGGCCCCGGCATCAGCACCGGCATCCGCGCCAGCGCCAGCATCCGTGCCGGCGTCGACACCGCGATCGGTGCCGGTTCCCCGATGCTCGTCGGGCCTCGACGCATCGACGTCGCCATGCTGCGCAGTCACCGCGTCGCCTGTGCTGGAACTCGGCTCCGCGAGAAGCGCCCTGGCGCTGGCGAGGAACGCACGCAGATCATCGGCGGTCGCCGGCGCCGCGCCCCCGCTCACCGCCGGAGTCATGTCAGCGGCCTCGGGGGACGACGTGTCGGCCACGATGGCCTCATCCCTTCCGGCCGGCGCAGCGCCATCGTTCAGCTCGGCGTCCGAGGCCGGCTCCGCCTCGACGGGTTCCCCGCCGGACGGCTCTCGCTCGACCGGCTGCGCGACGGTCTCCTCCTGCCCGCTCGAGACACCGGGGTCAGTGGCGACATCCGCCTCAGTGACGACATCCGCCTCGACGGAGGCAACGACGGCGTTGTTCCCGCTCTCGGGCTCGCCGTCGGAATCCGCTCCGGGGCGAACGTCACCGTCCGCAACGGTTTCCGCCTCGGAGTCGACGTCGGCGCGCGACCCGCGGTCGGGGTCGGCCGACGTCTCAAGCTCCGACGGGGACTCGGTGTCGCTCTCGGCCTCACTCGCGGACACGGCCGTGTCATCGTCCTCGTCGTCCACGTCGAGATCGCGATGACCTGTCACGTCCCCGTCGACCTCGACATCGCGCTCGTGAGTGTCGGGATCGGCATCGACGTGAGCGCCGACGGCGTCGTCATCATCGGCATCCGTCCCGCGAGGCTCGCCCGGCACCGTCGCCGTCACGCTGCTGTCCGAGCCCTCCCCCTGCCCGTCTCCCCCGCCGGCGTGCGGCTCGGACACCTGGCCCTCATCTGCGCTCGGCGCGGACTCCCCCGCCTCCGCGAGGTCCGACGCGCGCAGCGACGCGCCGCCGACGATCTCCAGCCCCTCGTCCTCGACGAAGTCCTCGAACTCGTCCTCGACAGGGGGTGCGCCGGGAACCGTGATCTGGGTCGTCACGATGCCCTCGACATCGATGGCGACGGTGTCGAGGCCGAAGGCGTTCAACGTCTGTCCGTCGCGCCGCTCGTCATCTGGCTCGAACGGAACCGGGTTCGGGTGGTGGGGCATGGGGATGGTCCTTCGTCATCGTGTGGCCTCCCCAGACTAGAGCCAGCCCCGGACTACGGACGACTCCGGCGGTTCCCGGTTGCGGCCGCGACGCCGTCGACGGCGGATCCGGGACCGGCGAACGGCCCCACGCCGCGAATGTGGGGCGCTGTCAGCTACGAAACGGTAACGTGTCTGACTGTGCACGTACTTTCTGTCTCCAGCCTCAAGGGCGGCGTCGGCAAGACGACCGTCAGCCTCGGTCTCGCCTCCGCCGCGTTCTCGCGCGGAATCCGCACCCTGGTCGTCGATCTCGATCCCCAGTCGGACGTGTCGACCGGCATGGACATCAACATCGCGGGGCACCTCAACGTCGCTGACGTCCTGACCACTCCGAAGGAGAAGACGGTCCGGCAGGCCATCGCCCCGAGTGGCTGGACCAAGCAGCACCCGGGCACCGTCGACGTCATGATCGGCAGTCCCTCCGCGATCAACTTCGACGGCCCCCACCCGTCCATTCGGGACATCTGGAAGCTCGAGGAAGCGCTGGCTCACGTCGAGTCCGAGTACGACCTCGTCCTCATCGACTGCGCCCCGTCGCTGAACGCCCTCACGCGCACGGCGTGGGCTGCCTCCGACCGCGTGGCCGTGGTGACCGAGCCGGGCCTGTTCTCCGTCGCGGCCGCTGACCGCGCGCTCCGCGCCATCGAGGAGATCCGACGAGGGCTCAGCCCCCGGCTACAGCCGCTCGGAATCATCGTCAACCGCGTCCGCCCGCAGTCCCTCGAGCACCAGTTCCGCATCAAGGAGCTCCGTGACATGTTCGGGCCCCTCGTGCTGAGCCCGCAGCTGCCCGAGCGCACCTCCCTTCAGCAAGCGCAGGGCGCGGCCAAGCCCGTCCACATCTGGCCGGGCGACAGCGCTCAGGACATGGCCCACCAGTTCGACCAGCTGCTCGACCGCGTCCTGCGCACCGGCAGGGTCGGCGAGTACGCGGCCAGCCCCGCGGTCGACCCGTCCTCCCCCGCCCCCACGTCGATCACGCGCGGCAACGGGGACGCCCCGACGGCCTGACGACCGACCGCCGGACGAGCCCGGCATGACGTCCCACCCGTGGGTGCTCAGCGGCACGTCGACCAGTGCACCGGCGCGGGTGCGATGCCGTCCGGCCGACACGCGGGTGGCCCGGTGCCGACGTGGCCCGGTGCCGAAACTGTCCCCCAGGCCCGATGTAGCCCTGTCCCCAGGAAGCACGCGTCGCACGAGCACGGAGCGCAGAGCGGACATCGACCCACCACGGACGCGACCGGCCCGGTCAGCTGATCAGACTGTTCGGCGGCACACCAACCGAACGGTCTGCTCCCGCGGAACGCCGCGGATCAGGCGGTGCGGGCTGAACGCCGGGCGGCGAGCTCGTCGGCCGGGTCCGGAAGCTGCGGGTCGAAGTCGACCAGGGTGGTCTCGACCTCGCGGAGCACCTTGCCGACGGCGATGCCGAACACACCCTGACCGCGGCTGACCAGGTCGATGACCTCATCGTTGGACGTGCACAGGTACACGCTGGCCCCATCGCTCATCAGCGTCGTCTCGGCGAGGTCGTTGAAGCCCGACTCTCTCAGCTGGTTGACGGCCACTCGGATCTGCTGCAGCGAGATGCCGGTGTCGAGAAGGCGCTTGACCAGCTTGAGCACGAGGATGTCGCGGAATCCGTACAGACGCTGCGATCCGGAGCCCGACGCCGATCGGACGGTCGGCTGAACGAGTTCGGTCCGCGCCCAGTAGTCGAGCTGGCGGTAGCTGATCCCCGCCGCCCTGGCAGCCACCGCGCCGCGATAGCCGGCGTCCTGGTCGAGGTCGGGCAGTCCATCGGTGAACAGAGGTCCGAGGTCGTACCGAGGTCCGAACGAACCGTCTTCACTCATGGTTGGCCTTCCTGAACGCCCTGCCGCCGGAGGAATCTCCGCTCCCATTACCGTACCGAGCGGGCGGGCGTGATTCAACGACCGCGCCCCGGGGACGAGGGGCGTGTCGCCCCCGACACCGAATCGTGACCGGCGTCCGCGGTCAGAGCTCGAGCTGCGAGAGAGCACGTCGCGACAGCAGCCGCCTGACGACGTCGAAACCGTCCGCCACGTCGCCGGCGATCTCGTTCGCCCGCGACCGCGAGACCGCGTCGCCCCTCCTCGACAGCGGCATCACGGCGCTCTCGATCAGCGACGCCTCACGGGCCGCCATCTGACGGAACACCCGGAGGTGACGCGGTCCGATGCCGGCCGAATGCAGCCGAACGACCGCGGCGAGCATCGTGACCGATTCCTCGTCGAAACCGTCGCCCGCGGGGATCAGTCCCGCGGAGATGGCCTCGGTGAGGAGTTCGACGGTGGCCCCCGTCGTCCGCAACGCCTCGGCCCTGCTTGTCTTCGCCACGGGAAGCACGGCCGCCGAGGACTCGTCAGCCACGGGGAACGGCGTCGCGATCCCCGCGTCGCGGTCGTCGAGATAGCCGCGAATGACCTTCAGCGGCAGGTAGCGGTCGCGCTGAAGCGCGAGAACGATCCGCACACGTTCAACGTCCTGCGCGGAGAACTTCCGGTAGCCGGACGCGGTTCGCGACGGGGACACCAGTCCTTGCTCCTCGAGGAAGCGCAGTTTCGAGTTGCTGAGGTCGGGAAACTCGCCGCGCAGCCTCGCGAGGACCTGACCGATGCTCAGCAGATGGTTCTTCGCGTCCTGCGCGGCCGGCTCGGCAGCCGCCACGGCTCAGGCTCCGGCCGACGCGACGTCGAGACGGGACGGGTAGAAGGTGAGCCGGAACTTGCCGATCTGCACCTCAGCACCGTCGTGGAGCGCCACCGCGGCATCGATCCGGGTCCCGTTGAAATACGTGCCGTTGAGCGAGCCGAGGTCGTGGATGACGAACCCGGTCCCCTCGCGGCGGAACTCGGCGTGACGACGAGACACCGTGACGTCGTCGAGGAAGATGTCGGCATCGGGGTGACGTCCGACGGAGGAGAGGTCCCTGTCGAGCAGGAAACGAGCACCGGCGTTCGGTCCACGCCGAACCACCAGGAGCGCCGACCCCGACGGGAGCGAGGAGATGAGGTCACGCTCCTCCGCGGAGATCTCACTGGCCGCGGCAAGGGCTTGAGAGAAGTCGGCTCCGAAACGCGCCGTGGCGCCCGTCTGCGTGCCGTTCGACGCCTCGTCTCCGCTGGCCAACCGGGAGAAAACTCCGGTCTTGGGCCCGGTCTCGTTCTGATCAGTCACCACGAACCTCCTTAGCACCCAACCCTATCGGATCGGGGAACGCCACGCCCGACCGACAAGGGCCTCGTGGCGGGGCGAGAACACCGACGTCCGCGATCGGTCGTGCCGCCATTCAGCTCCTATCCGTCCGGGTAGCATCGGGGAGGATCGCCTTCGATGCGAACCACCTCGGACGAAGGGCGGACACATGGCCACGAGCGTGCGTGACGAGCTGAGCAGCGTTCGGATTGACAGCTGGATCACCGCGGTCCGCCTGGTGAAGACCCGCTCCCTGGCCAGCGACGACTGCAAGGCCGGCCGTGTCTCACTCAACGGATCGAAGGCGAAGCCGTCCCAGCTCGTCCAGATCGGCGACACCGTGTCCGTCCGTCGAGACGGCAACACCAGGATCGTCGAGGTGACCCGACTGATCGCCAAACGCGTCGGCGCCGCCGTCGCAGTCGAGTGCTATGTCGACAAGACTCCCGTGGCCCCGCCGACGGGTCCGACGGCGGCCTTCGCCGTCAGAGACCGGGGCGCCGGACGGCCCACCAAGAGGGAGCGACGCGAGATCGGCCGGCTCACCGGCCGCTGAGCATACGGTCCGCCAACCGCGAACCGGTCACCGAAGAGACGACTCGGCAGCTGCCCGACGGAGAGACGGCGTCAGCGGCGGCCACGCTCGTCGGATGCCTGCTCGGCGAGCTTTCGCCGCTTCTCCGCCAGAGCGGCCGCGGTCTCCTGCCTGACCCGGCTGAGGCTCTCCTGCTCGGCGAGCAGCCATGACGGGGACTCCGCCTTGATCTGCTCGATCTCGGCCGAGGTCATCGCGTCGGGCACCCCCGCTCTGGCCAGGCCCGATGCCGAGACGCCCAGCCGGTTGGCGACGACGGACCGCGGGTGGGGGCCATCCGCGCGGAGGGTGCGCAGCCAGGCGGGCGGGTCAGCCTGGAGCTCGGCGAGGTCCGCACGGCTGAGGGACGAGTTCTGGAACTCCTCGGGAGTGGCGGGGAGGTAGATCTCGAGCTTCTTGGCAGCGGTGGCCGGCTTCATCTGCTGACTGGACATGGCTCAAGACTAGCGGCCGCCCACGGCCACGCCGCCCGCTCGGAGCACACGACGCCGCGGGTACAGTGTGCACGTGACTGACTCCCCCGCCCCGGCCCCGCTCCGCCTCGGACACACGATCGGAACGTCTCCGGGGAAGTGGCTCAGGGTGTGGGCGGAACGGTTCCCGCGTCGACGCATCGAACTCGTCGCGCTGCCGGAGGACGCGGGGGTGGACGCGCTGGTGGAGGAACGGCTCGACGCCGCCCTCCTTCGCCACCCGGCGGATCAGGAAAAGCCCGACCGATCACGGCGCGTCACGCTGTATCGCGAGTCGATCGCCCTCGTCGTCTCGATCGAGCACCCGCTCGCCGAGCAGGACGGGCTCACCATGCCGGAGCTCGTCGGCGAACCGCGGGCGATCAGTTCCGGTTCCGTGACCGAGGTGCGCGCCGTCGCCGGGAATGCCGACGACGGCAGCATCGATACCCCCGCGCTGCTCGCTCTCGTCGCGACCGGTGCCGTCGTCGGGATCACGACCCACCCGCTCGCCCGCGCGTCCAGTCGGAAAGACGTCGCCGTGCACGTGCTCGCGGACGCCGACGGCCCCGCGGTCAGCCTGTTCTGGCCGGACGGGGAGGACGCGGTCATCCAGGAGCTGCTGGGCGTCATGCGCGGCCGCAAGGCCGCCAGCTCGCGGGGCGAGCTCGCCGGCGACTCGACCTCGTCGACCGGCACCGGTCGTGCCGAAGAAGAGAGCCGGGCCGGTCGAGACCGCAACGGCGATCGCCGAGCGGCATCACCGCGGGGAGGGCAGGCGGCACGGCGTGATCGCGGCAGCCAGGGCGGAAAACCGGGGTCACGGCGTCGCGGGCGACGCTAGCCCCATCCCGCCTCCTCACGTGCGCCAGCCGGGCACGGCACTCGATTCAGGGCAAACGACGCGGACGGACTGAATCGAACAGACCGCACCCCGCAGACGGCTCTGCCCGCCACCCCGAGGGGTGGCGGGCAGGACGGGACATGGGGCGGTCTCACTCCGACCAGGGCAAAGGCTCCTCGTCGTCGACGGGAGACATCGGGACGACCACGACCGGGCAGGACTGGCGGTGAGCGAGTCCCGCCGCGACCGAACCGGCGAAGAACTCGGCGATCGCCGCCCGCACCGTCGGGGGACGCGTGCCGACGATGATCATCTCCGCGGAGCGCTGCCGCGCGATCCCGGCGATCGCTCGCACGGGGTCCCCGACGAGGGCGAAGGTCGACCAGGTCACGCCGCTCGGATCGAGCACCGCGGCGACGGTATCGCGCAGCTCCGGATCGAAGGTCTCCGTCCGGTAGTCGGACACGTCGACGGTCGCGAGCGCGGACACGATCGAGCCGTCCGGCGCGACCCCGACGGGGTATCGCGCCGGATCGACGTTCACGACCAGGAGCTCGGCGTCGAAGCGGTGCGCGAAGCGGATCGCCTCCGTCAGCACGCGGTCCGACTGACCGGGCACGACCCCGACGACGATGAGAGCTGACTCGGACATGAGCGATCTCCTTTCACTCCGGAGGAATCCGTTACCCCATCATCCCACCGGCGTGCCCGAACTCCCTACTCAGGAGAGGACGTCGGCGAACACCGCCTCCCCCACGCCGTTCGGCGTTCCGAAGCGGTGTGCCGTGACCGACACGGCCTGTTCGTGCAGGAACGGCAGCAGTTCGATCCGTCCCGCCTCCGTCACGGCGCCCCGGTAGACGGCGAGGTCGGGCCTGGCACCGGTGGCCTGGATGATCCCGGCGAAGGAGCGTGCCTCGGCGTCGCCGAGCAGGCGGATCCGAGCGATCGGCTCCCGTCCGAGACGGTCGAGCCACGCGGTGTCGTCCTCTGTGCGCAGCGTCGTGCCCACCAGCTGGGCGACCCGCGACAGCAGTGCGGAGGGCGTGCGCGCGAGGGAGACGGCGAACGGTGAACCCGATCGTGCCGCAGCGGCGAGGATACGGACGATCTCCGCATCCTCCGCGGACTCCGTCGCCCTGATCACGACGGGGACGGGCAGGTACCGCAACACGTTGCGCTCTACTCCCAGCTGCGACACGTCCCTCGCGACGCCGAACTCGTTACGCCAGGCCCGTTCGTCGGAGCGCAGGGCGCGCTTGAGGCTCTCCGCCGACTCCGCGTCCAGCTCCGTGGCGGTCCCGAGGAGCCTGTCCAGCTCGCCGAGCACGCCCTGCGGCTCGATCTCGTCGCCCGCCGCGGGCCGCGAACGCCACCCGCTGAGGCCGACGAGGTAGTTCGGACCGCCCGCCTTCGTGCCCGCGCCGACCGAGGACTTCTTCCAGCCGCCGAAGGGCTGGCGCCGAACGATGGCGCCGGTGATCCCGCGGTTGACGTAGAGGTTCCCCGCCTGGACTCGGCCCACCCACTCGACGATCTCGTCGGTGTCGAGCGAGTGCAGGCCCGCGGTGAGCCCGTACTCGACCTGGTTCTGCATCTCGATCGCGGTGTCCAGGTCAGGGGCTGTCATGATGCCGAGGATCGGACCGAAGTACTCGGTCAGGTGGTACTCGGACCCCCGGGCGACGCCCGCGCGGACCCCGGGCGTCCACAGGGTCCGCTCGGCGTTGAGGGCGACGGGCTCCACCAGCCAGGACTCCCCCGCGCCGAGCACGGTCAGCCCGCGCTCGAGCTTCTCACCCGGCGCGCCGATGATCGGACCCATCTGGGCGGTCGGATCGGTCGGCAGCGCGACGGTGAGGGAGCGAACCGCGTCGAGCAGCTGCTCCCGGAAGCGCGGTGAGCGCGCGACCGAGCCGACGAGGATGACGAGCGAGGCGGCGGAGCACTTCTGGCCCGCGTGCCCGAACGCGCTCGCCACCACGTCCTTCGCGGCGAGGTCCAGGTCGGCGCTCGGCGTGACGATGATCGCGTTCTTTCCCGAGGTCTCGGCCAGCAACGGCAGCTCGGGGCGGAACGACCGGAACAGCTCGGCCGTCTCGTAGGCGCCGGTGAGGATGACCTGGTCGACGCGGGGATCGGAGATCAGCTCCCTGCCGAGCTCCCTTTCGCCCAGGATGAGCAGCTGGAGCGCCTCGGCCGGGACCCCTGCGGCGTGCATCGCCTCGACGAGCACAGCCCCCGTACGCCTGACCGGCTCGGCCGGCTTCAGCAGGACGGACGTCCCCGCGGCGAGCGCGGCGAGCGTGGAGCCGGCGGGGATGGCGGCAGGGAAGTTCCACGGCGGGGTGACAAGGGTCAGGGCGGCGGGAACGTGCTCGGCCCCGTCCACCTCGTCGAGTCCCCTGGCGAGCTCCGCGTAGTAGCGGGCGAAGTCGATGGCCTCGGAGACCTCCGGGTCGCCCTGGTCGAGCGTCTTGCCCGCCTCTGCGGCCATGACCTCGAGCAGCTCCGCACGGCGGCGCTCCAGCTCGACGGCGACCCGGTCGAGGACCTCGGCACGTCCCGCCCCGCCGCGGGCCGCCCACGCGGTGGACGCGGCGACGGCGGTATCGAGGACCTCGTCGAGCCGCTCGGCCGTGTCGACGGCCGCTCCGGCGACGGTTGACTCACCCGCGGTCGAGGTCAGTGCCCTGGACAGGATCTGCTGACCCCACTCGCGGTTCCCCGCGAGGGAGGAGTCCGTGTCGGGGGTGTTCTCGAAAGCCCCCTCGAGCGTGATCGCGTCGCTTCGCCTGTCCTGAACGCGGTTCGGTGAGGGCACGGCGTCGTCGAGCGCCGCGAGCGAGGCGCGGAACCGGCCCTCCTCGCGACGGAAGAGCGACTCGTTCCTGCTGAGCTGGAACACGGCGGACATGAAGTTGTCCTGGCTCGCGCCCTCCTCCAGCCGGCGGATCAGGTAGGCGATGGCGACGTCGAACTCGCCGGGGTGCACGACGGGGGTGTACAGCAGCAGCGAGCCGGTGTCCTTCTTGACGGCGGCAGCCTGACCCGTGGCCATGCCCAGGAGCATCTCGATGTCGACGCCGTCACGCACACCGCGGTCGCCGGCGAGCTCCCAGGCGAGCGCGATGTCGAAGAGGTTGTGGCCGGCCACGCCGATGCGCACGTTGCCGATGCGTTCGGGGTCGAGCGCGTAGGCCAGGACCCGCTTGTAGCCGGTGTCGCTGTCCTGCTTGCTCGGCCAGGTGGCCAGCGGCCAGCCGTGGACGGTCGCCTCGACGCGCTCCATCGGCAGGTTGGCGCCCTTGACGACCCTGACCTTGACCGGCGCTCCCCCGCGCGCCCTGCGGGCGGCGGACCACTCCTGGATGCGGATCATCGCGCCCAGGGCGTCGGGCAGGTAGGCCTGCAGCACGATGCCCGCTTCGAGGCCGAGGAACTCGTCCCTGTCGAGGATCCGCTCGAACACGGCGATCGTCAGGTCGAGATCGTGGTACTCCTCCATGTCGAGGTTGATGAACTTCGGCTTCGGGCCCGCGGCGGCGAGCCGGTAGAGCGGGACGAGGCTGTCGGCGACGTCGGCGACGGTCTCGTCGAAGGCCCAGCGGGAGTGCGGCGAGACGGTGGACGAGACCTTCACGGACACGTAGTCGACGTCGTCGCGCCGGAGCAGCCGCGCGGTGCCCTCCCTGCGCCTGGCCGCCTCCGCCTGGCCGAGCACGGCCTCACCGAGGAGGTTGATGTTCAGGCGGACGCCCGCGTCGGCGATGCGGGCGAGCGAGCGCCCCAGCGCGGCGTCGCTCGCGTCGATGATCAGGTGCCCCACCATGCGCCGGAGCACGCGGCGGGCGATCGGCACGACGATGCCGGGCAGGACGGGGGCGAGGGCCCCGCCGAGACGGATCGCGCCGCGCAGGTACCAGGGCAGGAACGACGGGGCCTGATGCGCCAGCTCCGACAGCGCGGCCGCCGCGACCCTCGTGTCCTCCGGCCGCACGACGCGGTCGACGAACCCGACGGTGAAGTCGAGCCCGGCGGAGTCCCTCAGGACGTCGGCGAGCCGCGACGCCGCGGCATCGACGGGCTCCGACTCGGCCTCGGTGAGCCAGCGTCGGACGCGGGCGACCGCGCGGTCGGCCAGCTCGGCATCGGGGAGGTCGATGCGGGGTGCGGAAGAGGTCATCGGTGATTCCTTTCGGCTATCTGCCCAGTATGGAAGGCGGTAAACGTCAGATAAAGTGACGGAAACTGATGAATACTGTTCTGCAAAACTGATGGGTTGAATCACATGCTCGACGTCAGACGCCTCCGCCTGCTCCGGGAGCTCAGCATCAGGGGCACGATCGCCGGCGTGGCGCAGGCACTGGCCTACTCCCCCTCGGCCGTCTCGCAGCAGCTGGCCCTGCTCGAGCGCGAGAGCGGGGCCACCCTGCTCCGGCGTTCGGGCCGCAACGTGCTGCTCACGCCGGAGGCCGAACGGCTCGTCGCGCACACGACGCGGATCCTCACCGTGCTCGAGGAGGCGGAGTCCGAGCTCAGCTCCAGCGACGGGGCGACGAGCGGGACCGTGCGCATCGCCGCGTTCCAATCGGCACTGCTCACCATCGTCCCGACCGCGCTCGCCGCGATGCGCCGCAACCACCCCGACGTCAGGGTAGAGGTGGTGCACAGGGAGCCGGGCGCCGCTCTCGCCGAGACCTGGGCACGCGAGGTCGACCTCGTCATCGCCGAGGAGTATCCGGCGCACTCCGCCCCACACCACGACGGCCTGATCAGGGACGAGCTGACCGAGGACCGCATCCACCTGGCCGTGCCGGAGGGCGCGGCCATCGCGTCCGTCGCCGACGCCGCCGAGCTGCCGTGGACGATGGAGCCGGCCGGCACCGCATCCAGGCACTTCGCCGAGCAGCTCTGCCGGCGAGCCGGGTTCGAGCCCGACGTCCGATACGTGACGGCCGATCTGCACGCACAGCTGGGGCTCATCGCGTCGGGGGCAGCCGTCGGGCTGCTCCCCGGCCTGATCTGGTCGGCCTCGACCGCACCCGTCGCCCGGGTCCCCATCGATGGAGAGAACACGCGACGGCTGTTCACCGCGCATCGTCGCGGTTCCCACGGCAACCAGGCGCTCGCCGCCGTGCGCGCGGAGCTGGGCGCGGCCGTGCGGGGAGAGCCGGAGCTGCCGCCGGTGGGCTAGACGCCGGGTCCGCGCACCGCCGACCATCCGCTCACAGGGGGATCGCACGCGTCGGCACCGAACATCTAAGGTGGGCGGAACGCCCGAGCCAGCCCCCGACCGACCGCGTGGCCGGTCCCGACCCCTCCGTTCAACGACGAGCGGGCACGAGAGGACAACCCATGACCGACGAGGGCTTCCAGCTCATCGCCATCACCCTGTACTTCATCGGAATGCTGCTGATCGGCTGGTTCGCCTATCGCCGCACGAGCGATCTGGACGACTACATGCTCGCCGGCAGGGGCCTCAAGCCCGGGGTGGCCGCGCTGAGCGCCGGGGCGTCGGACATGTCGGGGTGGCTGCTGATGGGGCTCCCCGGCGCGCTCTACCTGACGGGCCTGGTCGAGGCGTGGATCGCGATCGGCCTGCTGATCGGCGCCTGGCTGAACTGGACCTTCGTCGCTCCCCGGCTGCGCTCGTACACGGAGGTCGCCAAGAACTCCATCACCATCCCCAGCTTCCTGGAGAACCGGGTCAGGGACCGCAGCCACGTCCTCCGCATCGGCGCGAGCATCGTGATCCTGGCGTTCTTCACCTTCTACGTCTCGAGCGGTTTCGTCGCGGCCGGTGTGTTCTTCGAGTCCAGCTTCCAGGTGCCCTACCTCGCCGGGATGCTCCTCGTCGCGGCGATCACGCTGGTGTACACGCTGTTCGGCGGGTTCCTCGGGGCGACGCTGACCGACGTCGCGCAGGGGCTGCTCATGCTCGCCGCGCTGGTCTCGGTGCCCATCGTCACCGTCATCGACATGGGCGGCATCGGCGCGGTCGTCGACCAGGTCACGGCGCTCGACCCCAACCACCTCAACCTCATCGAGGGCGGCACCGTCGCCGGCATCATCTCGGCCGCTGCATGGGGGCTCGGCTACTTCGGCCAGCCGCACATCATCGTCCGCTTCATGGCGCTGCGCAGCCCGGGTGAGGCCCGCAGGGCACGAACCATCGGCATGGGCTGGATGCTCCTGACCACGGGAGGCGCCGTGGCCACCGGACTGATCGGCTTCGCCTACTTCGCCACCCACCCCGAGCTGACGCTGAGCCACCCCGAAGCCGTGTTCCTGCAGCTGTCCCAGATCATGTTCCACCCCTTCGTCGCGGGGCTCGTCCTGGCCGCCGTGCTCGCGGCCATCATGAGCACGGTGTCCTCGCAGCTGATCGTGACCTCGTCCGCGCTCGTCGAGGACCTGTACACGATCGTGGCCCGCCGCCCCGTCTCCGACCGCCGGATGGTCGCACTCGGCCGCGCCGGGGTCCTCGTCGTCGCGGTCGTGGCCGGGCTCATCGCCCTCGACCGGACGAGCTCCATTCTCGAGCTGGTCGGCTTCGCGTGGGCCGGTTTCGGCGCCGCCTTCGGGCCCATCATCCTGCTCAGCCTGTTCTGGAAGCGGCTGACCGCGGCCGGGGCCGTCGTTGGGATGGTCGTCGGGACGGTCACCGTCTTCATCTGGGGGAAACTGCCGATCCACGAGGTCATCTACGAGCTCATCCCCGGCTTCGCCCTCGCCCTGATCGCCGCCGTCGTCGTCAGCCTCGCGATGCCCCGCCGAGCCGGAGCCGAGGCGGACGAGATCGCGGCCGAGTTCACCGCCGCCGCGGCCGCCGCGTCACGGAAGGGCCGCATCGACGCCTGACGCGCGGGGAGGACGAGGCGGCTCGGCCACCCGGCGCGCGCGTGCACGGCGCACGCCCGGCGTGGCACCCAGCCCACGCACGGGATGCGCCCAGCGCGGACTCTAGACTGGACGGACGGACGCCACTTGTCCGTGCGGCATGCAGCGAGGAGCACACACCCATGGCACAACGAGACGTCGTCCCCTCCCCCGTCCCGATGAAATGGGTGGGGCCGTTGCGTCTCAGCGGGAACGTCGTCACCGGGGAGCACGAGGTCCCGCTCGCGACCTACGAGACGCCGCTGTGGCCGTCCGTGTCCCGCGGAGCGAAGATCTCCCGCCTCGTCGACGAGGGCATCGTCGCGACGCTCGTCGACGAGCGGATGACACGGTCGATCCTGCTCGACACGGACGGGGCAGCCGACGCCCTCGCCGCCATCACCGCCATCCACGCGGCCAGGCCCGAACTGGAGGCGACCGTCGCGGAGTCGTCCCGATTCGCCCGCCTCATCGACATCCACCACCAGATCGCGGGCAACCTCCTCTTCGTCCGGTTCGAGTACAGCACCGGCGACGCGTCGGGGCACAACATGGTCACCCACGCCTCCGACCGGCTCATGGAGCGGATCCTGGCGACCGTCCCCGGTGTGCGCTACGGCTCGATCTCGGGCAACTACTGCTCCGACAAGAAGGCCACCGCGGTCAACGGCATCCTCGGCAGGGGCAAGAACGTCGTCGCCGAGCTCACCATCCCGGGCGCGATCTGCTCCCGCTGGCTGCGCACGACCCCCGAACGCATGAACGAGCTCAACATCCGCAAGAACCTCATCGGGACCATGCTCGCCGGGGGCCTGCGCAGCGCCAACGCCCACTACGCGAACATGCTGCTGGCCATCTACCTGGCCACCGGACAGGACGCCGCCAACATCGTCGAGGGCTCCCAGGGCATCACGCACACCGAGGTGCGCGGCGACGACCTCTACTTCTCCTGCACCCTCCCCAACCTCATCGTCGGGACCGTCGGCAACGGCAAGGGCGCGGGGCTGGAGCACATCGAGCGAAACCTCGTCGCGATGGGCCTGCGGGAACCCCGCGACCCGGGGGAGAACGCGCGCCGGCTCGCCGCGATGATCGCCGCGACGGTGCTCTGCGGGGAACTGTCGCTGATGGCCGCGCAGACCAACCCCGGGGAGCTCATGCAGTCCCACATCGCACTGGAGCGCACGCCGGCGGCGGGCTGACCCCCGCCGTCCCGCACTCCCCCGCACGACACAGCACACAGGAGCACGCCATGAAGCTCGGAATCGAAGACATCTCGCTCGCGACGACGAGCCTCGTCCTTGACCTCGACGAGGTCGCAGCGGCGCAGGGCGCCGACCCCGACAAGTTCCGCATCGGCATCGGGCAGGACTCGATGAGCATCCCGGCGCCGGACGAGGACGTCGTCACGCTCGGGGCGCAGGCCGCCCAGCGGGTGCTGCACGGTCAGGACCTCAGCGCGATCAGAACCGTCCTGTTCGCCACCGAGAGCGGCGTCGACCAGTCCAAGTCCGCCGGGGTGTACATGCACCGGCTGCTCGGACTCAACCCGAACGCGAGGGTCATCGAGTTCAAGCAGGCGTGCTACTCCGGGACGGGCGCCCTGCAGCTCGCCCTCGCTCTCGTCGCCCGGAACCCCGAGCAGAAGGTCCTCGTCGTCGCGGCCGACATCGCCCGCTACGACGCCGGATCCTCCGGGGAGCCCACCCAGGGTGCCGCCGCCGTGGCGATGCTGATCTCGGCCACCCCCGACGTCCTCGCGATCGAGCCCGTGTCCGGCCTGTACACGCAGGACATCATGGACTTCTGGCGTCCGAACTACCGCAGCACCGCCATCGTGGACGGCCGCTACTCGATCAAGGCGTACCTGGACTCGGTCAAGCAGTCCTGGCGGGACTACCGCGCACAGGGCGGCCACGAGCTGAGCGAGTTCGACCACTTCTGCTACCACCAGCCGTTCACCCGTCAGGCGGTCAAGGGGCACGCCACCCTCGCCAGGGAGGGCGGCGTCGACGCCGAGACGCGTGACGCCCAGCTCGAGCACACCCTCGACTACAACCGCGTCCTCGGCAACAGCTACACGGCGTCGCTCTACGTCGGGCTTCTGTCGCTGCTCGACTCCAGCCCCGACGACCTGACGGGCCACCGGATCGGGTTCTTCAGTTACGGCTCGGGGGCCGTGGGCGAGCTGTTCGCGGGGGTCGTCCAGCCGGGATACCGCACGCGCAGCCACCGGACCGAGCACAGGGCGGCGATCGACGGCCGCACCCCCATCGACTACGCGCGCTACTTCGAACTGCACGAGCGCCCCGACGACGTCGACGGCGGTGACCACCCGCGCGAGCGGGGCACGACCGGGCCCTTCCGCTTCGCCGGGGTGAGGGACCACGGCCGCGTCTACGAGCCGACGTCCGCGGGGGCCTGAGGCGACGCGAACACGGCTGCCGACGACCCCGCGACGGTGACGGTGGCCGTAACCGCGACTGCGGCCACAGCTGCGGCTACGGACCGGCCCTCGCCGGTCACCCGGCGCCCGGTTCCCTGCCGACGCAGCCGGGAGGCCGGTCGGCGCCGGCAGGACCAGCCGGGGCCGGCATGACAGGAGACCGGGATCAGCCTTCGGAGCCCTCGGCGGCGTCGCCCCTGACGTGGGTCGGGTCGAGGACGCGCTGCAGGAACAGCTTGGTCCGCTCGTTCCGCGGCGAGCCGATGACCTGGGCCGCCGGGCCCTGCTCGACGACCACGCCGGCGTCCATGAACACCACACGATCGGCGACCTCGCGGGCGAAGCCCATCTCGTGGGTGACGACGAGCATGGTCATGCCCGCCTCGGCGAGCGAACGCATGACCGCGAGCACGTCGCCGACCGTCTCCGGGTCCAGAGCGCTGGTCGGCTCGTCGAAGAGCATCAGCTGCGGGTCCATGCTCAACGCCCGCGCGATGGCGACGCGCTGCTGCTGGCCGCCGGACAGCTGAGCGGGGAGGGCGTCGGCCTTGTCCGCCAGCCCGACGAGGTCGAGGTTACGGCGGGCGACCTCGACGGCCTCCGCCTGCGGACGCTTGAGGACCTTGCGCTGGGCGATCGTGCAGTTCTCGAGGACGCTCAGGTGCGGGAAGAGGTTGAAGTGCTGGAAGACCATGCCGATCCGCCGGCGCAGACCGTCGAGGTCGACGTCCGGGTCGGTAACGTCCACCCCGCCCACGGTGACGACGCCCCCGCTGGGCTCCTCGAGCAGGTTCACGCAGCGCAGCAGCGTCGACTTGCCCGAGCCGCTCGGGCCGATCAGGCAGACCACCTCGCCGGCGGCGACCTCGAGCCCGATACCGGTGAGCACCTCGTTGCTCCCGTAGGACTTGCGCAGTCCGTCGACGACGATCGCGGCGGGCGCGGGCGTGCTGGTGCTGGCGTTCATCGCGCCTTCCTCTCGGTCCTGGACTCGAACCGGCGGGCGAGAAGCCCGAGCGGAACGGTGATGATCAGATAGCAGACCCCGGCGAGCACCAGCGGGGTGAGCCCTCCCCCGCTGCTGATGGCCTCGCGGCCGAACTTGGTCAGCTCGTACTGGGTGAGCGCGAGCCCGAGCAGGTAGACCAGGGAGGAGTCCTTGGTCAGCAGGATGACCTCGTTGGTCAACGGCGGCAGCACGATGCGGAACGCCTGCGGGATGACGATCGACACCATCGCCCTGCTGTGCGACATGCCGAGCGAGCGGGCCGCCTCCAGCTGACCCTTCGGCACGGCCTGGAGCCCGGCGCGCAGCGTCTCCGCGATGTAGGCGGCCGAGACCATCCCGAGGGCGAGCATGACGGTGACGTAGGTGTCGAAGCGCACGCCGAACGCCGTCGGGATGCCGTATCCGAAGGCGATGAACACCAGCAGGGCGGGCACGCCGCGGAAGAACTCGATGTAGATCGTCGCCAGCCAGCGGTACGGCGCCACGGACGACATCCGCATGAGGGCGAGCAGCACGCCACCGCTCAGCCCGACGACGAAGCCCAGGGCCGTGTAGATGAGCGTGTTCTTCAGCGCCACCGTGATGATGGCGGGGAACTGCGCCGCGGCGACGGCGGGGTCGAAGAAGGCACGCTGCAGCTGCCCCCAGTCGGCCACGACGATCAGGACGATCACGGCGGCGGCGAGAACGGCGTACTGCGCTCCCCGCGAGATGCGGGCGCGCTGCCTCGCGGAAACGGTCATCGGTGGGTTCTCCCTCGCAGAGCGGACGGTCGGACGCGGGGGCCGGCGCCGTCCGCGCGGCCCCCGCCGAGGCGGGTCAGGACAGCCAGGTGTCGACGAGCTGGTCGTAGGTGCCGTCGGAGTTGATGCGCTCGATGGTCGCGTTGACCTTCTCGATCAGCTCGGTGTTGCCCTTGCGCACGGCGACGGCGTACTGCTCGGTGTCGAACTCCTGCGCGATGGTCAGGGAGTCATCACCGGCGACGGCGGCGCCCAAGACGGCGAGGTTGTTGATGACGGCGTCGACCTGGCCGGTCTGAAGCCCCTGCAAGGCGAGGTCGCTCTCCTCGAACTGGACGACATTGAGGCCCTGCTCGGTCGCGTACTCCTCACCCGTCGTGGCCTGCTGCACGCCGACGGGGCTGTCGCCGAGGTCGTCGACCGAGGCGATGTCGGCGTCGGCGCCGACGAGCAGCCCGAGACCGTCCTCGAAGTACGGGTCGGAGAGCGTCATCCGCTCGGCGCGCTCGTCGTTGATGCTCATCCCGGTGATGCCGGCGTCGCACTGGCGGGTGTCGAGTGCCGAACCGGACTCGATGCCCTCGAACGGGGCGGAGATCAGCGCGAGCTCGAGGCCCATGTCGTCGGCGATCTCGCGGGCGAGGTCGATGTCGAAGCCGACGGTCTTGCCGTCCTGGCTGAACTCGAACGGCTTGTACGAGGGGTTCGTGCACACCGTGAAGGTGCCGTCGGCGACGAGGGCGAACTCGTCCTCGCCCGCCGTGGAGCTGCACGCCGACAGGGCGACGACGACCGCGCCGGCGGACAGGACGGACAGGGACAGGCGTGAGGCGCGCATGCGGGCTCCTAGTGGTGGGGCGGGACGGGGACGGGCGACCACTGAGGTGCTGTGTGACCGCGGAACATCCCCATGGTACGGGAGCACGGACCCCCGGCCCGCACCGGCGCGGGGTCAGCCGGCCGCGAGCGTGTCCCTGACGATCGGTGCGACCTCGCGGCCGTAGAGCTCGAGGGAGGACATCAGCTGCTCGTGCGGCATCGTCCCGTTGGCGTACTTGAGCTGGAAGCGGTCGTTGCCGAGGACCCGGTGGGTGCGCAGGATCTTCGCCGCGACGGTCTCCGGGCTGCCGACGTGCAGGGCGCCGCCAGGGCCCGCCTCGGCCTCGAAGTTCTCACGGCTGAGCGGTCCCCACCCCCGCTCCCGTCCGATGCGCGCGTGCATGCGCTGGTAGTGCGGCCACAGTTCGTCCTTGGCCTGATCGTCGGTCGCGGCGACGTGGCCGGGCGAGTGCACGGCGAGCGGCTGACGCCCCCCGCCGAACTTCGCCTCGGCGTCGCGGAACAGCCGGGCGAACGGCTCGAATCGCAGGGGGTCTCCCCCGATGATGGCCAGGATCATGGGCAGTCCGTGCTCGGCGGTCCTGATCACGGACTCGGGGCTCCCGCCGACGGCGACCCAGGTGCGCAGGCCCGTCTCGGTCCTCGGGTACACGTTCTGCTCGTCGAGCGCGGCGCGGGTGCGACCCGACCAGCTCACCGGCTTCTCCTCGATCAGCCGGGTGAACAGCTCGAGCTTCTCCGCGAACAGCGTCTCGTAGTCCTCGAGGCGGTAGCCGAACAGCGGGAAGGACTCGGTGAACGACCCCCGGCCGAGGACCGCCTCGGCACGGCCTCCGGAGATCGCGTCGACCGTGGCGAACCGCTGGAACACGCGCACCGGGTCGTCGGAGCTGAGAACGGTCACGGCGGAGGCGACGATGATCCGCTCGGTGCGGGCCGCGATGGCCGCGAGGACGGTCTCGGGCGAGCTGACCGCGAAGTCGTCGCGGTGGTGCTCCCCCACGCCGAAGGAGTCCAGTCCGACCCGGTCGGCGAGCTCGGCCTGGGCGATCAGGTCCCTGATCGTCTGTGCCTGCGACTGCAGCGCCCCGTCGGGGCCGAGGGTGACGTCGCCGAAGGTGTCGACGCCGAGCTGGATGGTGCCCACAGCACACTCCTTATATACGTTTGAATACTTCATCGCCACTGTACCCCCTACGCTAGCGAGCAGCACCCGGCGCGGCCCCCTCGACCACCGCCGGAACTCTCCCACCCAGAAGCGGACGAGCGATGGAGGACCCGTGAGCACCGCCCCACGGCGCAGGAGCGGCCTGCGCGTCCTCGCCCTCACCCTCGGCCTCGTCCTCGTCGTCGGCGCGACGGGGGTGATCTGGACGGGGCGGGCGATCACCGGCCGTTCCGTGTACGTCAGCGAGCTCGGAGCGGCAGAGGCGGCCACGGCGACCGCGTTCAACGCGGCACTGCTCGCGCTCGGCGCCGGGGTCATCGCCGTGGCGGCGGCCTCGCGCCATCAGACCGGGGCAACCGCTCGCCGGACGCGACGCTGGACGGTCCGGCTCCTGCTCCTCGGCACGGGAGCGGCCTTCGCCGTGGCCTCCCGCGTGCCCTGCAGCGCCGGCTGCCCCGTCCCCGGCAGCACAGCCTTCACCGCCACCGACGCCGTGCACCTCAGCGCCGCCGTCGCGGGGTTCGCCCTGGCCGGCCTCGCCATGATCGTCACGGCGGCCACGCCGGGCCGTCGGCTGCTGCGCCTGAGCTCCCTCGTCGCCGTCGCCCTCATGGCGCTCGCCGCGGCCGCAGGCGGGCTGCTCTCGCTCCAGGGCTCCTTCCTCGCGCTCGGCGCCACTCTGGAGTTCGTCGCGATGACCGTCGCCGTCGCCTGGTTCGTCCCCTACGTCTCCGCCCAGCTCCGCCCGCTGCCGAGCGCCGAGGAGGGCACGACCGCGGGCGTCTCTCCCCGCGCCGCGGTCGCGGCTCAGGACGGGTCGATCCCGCCGTCCAGGTAGAACCAGCGTCCGCCCCGCCGCACGAAACGGCTGAGCTCGTGCAGGCGCGACCGCACCCCCGCGCGCTCCGACACCGCGACGAACTCGACCAGGGCCGTATCGGACCCTGGCGCGTGGGACGCCCCGAGGACGCGCAGACGGAGCCAGCGCTCGCCGCCGTCCAGAACCAGCCGTCGCGGACGGGTCTCCTGCGCCCAGCTGGCCAGCAGGTGGCCGGCTTCACCCACGGCGAAGGCCGAGTATCGGGACCGCATGAGCTCCTCTGCGCTCCTCGCCGGGCGCTCGCCCCCGATCACCGGGCCGCAACAGGCCCCGAACGCCGAACCGGAACCGCAGGGGCACGCGGCCGCCTCGTCGATCACCATGCCCCCATTATCCCCGGCGCATCGACCGCATCCGCGCGGGAAGCGCCCGCGCCCGCGCGCACCCGTTGACCGGGGCGTCTCCGACGCCGCGACTGCCTACACTGAGGGCAGACACCCGCAGGCAGCACGAACAGCACGAAGAGGACCGCACGTGAGCGACAGCACCCTGACCACCGACGCCCTGGCCGGCATGATCGACCACGCGATCCTCAAGCCCGAGCTCACGCGCGCCGACGTCGACGCGCAGCTCGCCATCGCCAGGGAGTACCGCATCCTCAGCGTCTGCGTCCGCCCGAGCGACGTCCGCTACGCCGTCGAGGCGCTCGAGGGCAGCGGAGTCGGCGTCGGAACGGTCATCGGCTTCCCCCACGGGACCACCTCGACGACGGCGAAGGTCGCCGAGTCCCGGCAGGCCATCGCCGACGGCGCGTTCGAGCTGGACATGGTCGTCAACATCGGCTGGGTGCGCAGCGGCCTCCTCGACCTGGTCGAGGACGACATCCGCGCGGTCGTCGAGGCCGCGGGGACCGTCCCGGTGAAGGTCATCATCGAGACGTCGCTGCTGAACGACGAGCAGAAGGTCGCCGCCTGCCTGGCCGCGGAGGCCACGGGTGCCGCGTTCGTCAAGACCTCGACCGGCTTCGCCGGCGGTGGCGCGACGGTCGCCGACATCACCCTCATGCGCGCGACGGTCGGCCCCTCCGTCGAGGTGAAGGCCTCCGGCGGGATCCGCAGCCTCGACGACGCCCTCGCCGTCATCGCGGCCGGCGCCAGCCGCCTGGGGACGAGCGCGACGGCGACGCTCATCACCGACCTGGAGGCCCGCACCACCACTGGCGTCGCGCTCGAGGGCGCCGTCGACACCAGCTCCTACTGAGTCCGATCGCGGTTCCGGCGCCACGACGATCGCGACCGGCGGTCTCGGCCGCCGCTCCCGCGGGCCCCTCGGCAGCGGCACCGTCGGCGCCACGGCCGCCGCTGCCGCCGCCGCCGCCGCGACTCAGTCGGCGTCGACCCCGTCCAGACCGCCACCGCCAGCCTCCGCGCGGCGGCGGCGGACCGCCTTCCAGATCAGCCAGGCAACGCCCGCGACGACCAGGACGATGACGACCTTCTGGAAGACCCCGGCGTAGCGCTCGACCAGGTACCAGTTCTGCCCGAGCATGAAGCCCGCACCGACGAAGATGCTGTTCCAGATGAGGCTGCCGAGCGCGGTCAACAGCAGGAACCGCGGGATCGGCATGCGGGTCAGGCCGGCGGGGATGGAGATGAGACTGCGGAAGATCGGCACCATCCTGCCGAAGAACACCGCCTTCGACCCGTGCCGCTCGAACCACTCCTGCGTCTTGGTGATGTCGGACTCCTTCACCAGCGGCAGCCGCCGGGCCACCGCCCTCAGCCGATGCTCGCCCAGCAGGACGCCGAGCAGGTAGAGCACGAAGGCTCCGACGACGGACCCCGCCGTCGTCCAGGCGATCGTCGGCAGCAGCTGGAGGGTGCCCTGGCTGGCGGAGAACCCGGCCAACGGCAGGATCACCTCGCTCGGCAGCGGGGGGAAGAGGTTCTCGAACGCGACGGCGAGGCCGGCACCGGGCTCACGGAGCTTCTCCATGAGCGACACCGCCCAGCCGGCGATTCCGTCGACGGGGGCGCCCTGCGGCGGGGCGGCGAGGAAGGTCATAGGCACAGGCTAGGGCAGCGCGTCTGTGAAGAGGCGCAAGCGCGCTAGCGGACCGCGACCTCGATGGCACTGTCGCCGCCGGGACGGGTCACGACGCGCACCGTGGAGGGAATCTGGTCGATCATCGCCCCCACGTGCGAGATCACCCCGACCGTGCGCCCGCCGGCGCGGAGGCCGTCGAGGGTGGACATCGCCACGTCGAGCGTCTCCGCGTCGAGCGAGCCGAACCCCTCGTCGATGAACAGGGTGTCGAGGCGGACGCCGCCCGAGCGCTCGGTCACGACCTCGGCCAGCCCGAGCGCCAGCGCGAGCGAGGCGAGGAACGACTCGCCCCCGGAGAGCGAGCGGGTGCTCCGGCTCCGGCCGGTGTGGGCGTCCTCGACGGCGAGGCCGAGGCCCGCCCTCGTGTTGCGGTAGCCGGGCGCATCGTCGTGGACGAGGCGGTAGCGTCCGGAGGTCATCGCCTCGAGCCGCGTGTTGGCCGCCTCGACGATGAGCTCGAGCTCTCCGGCCAGGACGTAGCTCTCGAGCCGCATCCGTCGCCGGTTGGGGTCCCGTCCCGCGACGGTGTTCGCCAGCTGGGCGATGACGCGGTGCGTGCGCAGCGCCTCCTCGGCCCTCCTCAGGTGGCGGCGCAGGGCCTCGGCGGCGTCCACGGCCCTCGTCACACCCTCGGAGAGGGCCCGTCGCGCGTGGTCGGCGAGCGAGAGGCGCTCCGCCGCGGCCGCAGCGGACCGGCGACGACGGTCGAGCTCCTCGTCGTCCGGCGCGCTCGTCTCGCCGAGCTCGGCGATCCGCCGCTCCAAAACGACGCCCTCCGTGCGCTCCTGCTCGAGACGGCGCTCGGCCTCCGCCAGCGCCCCCGGCGCGAGAAGCGCGGCCGTCACCGCGGCCGCGTCCGCGAATCCGCTCCCCGCGATCGCCGTCCCCAGGGCCTCCCCGGCCCTTCGACGGCGCTCGACCGCCTCGGCCAGCGCCCGCCGTGCGGACAGCAGCCGCTGCGTGCCATCGCGCAGTCCGCGCAACGCCTCGGAGAGCGCGGACAGCGACGGCGCCGTGCCGCGCGCCGCATCGCAGCGGGCGAGCACCTCGGCGAGGCGTTCCGCGGCGGCCGCCGCCTCCGCGGCCGCGCGCTGGACATCGGACCCGGCGGTCCGACGCTCCTGCTCGATACCCTCCGCCCTGCTGATGGTGCGGTCGCGTTCCCGCTCGGCGTCGGCGGCGTCCGCCGCGAGCGGCGCGATCTCCGCGCGCTCCGCATCGATCTCGGCGCTCAGGGTCGGGATCACGTCGCCGTCGGACCCCGGCGCGGGGTCGACCCCCCTGGCCGCCGCGAGGGCGGCGACCAGCTCTGCCTGCCTGGCGGTGCGGGCGGCGAGCGAGGCCCCGGCCACGCGGGCGCGCTCGCCCGCGGCGGCCCGCTCCGCCTCCGCACGCTCGAGCTCCTCTCGGGCCCGCTCGAGCGCGTCGTCGGACACCCGCGCGGCCGGTTCCGCCGGCGAGGGGTGGTCCGGCGACCCGCACACGGGGCACGACTCACCGGGGCGGAGCTCCCCGGCGAGGACACCCGCCTGCTCCTGCACCCGCGCCCGGAAGAGCGCCAGCTGCGCGGCGGAGGCCGAGGTCGACGCCCGGAGGGCGTCGTGCTCCCGCCGGACGGCGGTCGCGAGCTCTTCCTCGGCGTCGGCGCGATCGACGGCGGCCTGACGCACGGCGCCCAGCTGACGCGTCCAGTCGTCGAGAACCCTCAACCGCTCGGCCGCCAGGGCAGCGGCAGAGAGCCGACGCTCCGCCGCTGCCCTGGCCGCGGGCAGCTCGGCCGCCTCGGCGTCCAGCAGCGCACGGCGCGCCTCGGACCTCTCCTGTTCGCGGCGCGCCGCCTCCGCGCTCGCGCGGAGCTCCGGCAGTCGCCTCTCGTCCTCGCGAGCCGCGTCGACCGTCCCCCTCCGCTCGCTCACCGCGTCGAGGAGCAGGTGCGCCTCCGCCTCGTCAGCAGGGACGGGCGGTTCCTCGCCGAGGGCATCACCGTCGACGCTCCACGCCGACAACGCCTCGGAGAGGGCAACCCCCGCTACGGCGACCGCCCGCTCGGCCTCCGCGGCCTGCTCGACCCTGGCGCGAAGCGACTCCGCCGACCGGGCACGCGCGACCAGTTCCCCGCGCGCCGCGCGGTCCTCCGTGCCGGCGAGAAAGTGCTGCATCTGCGCCTGCAGCTGCCGTGACTCCTCCGCCCGCGACCGCTGCTCCTCCGCGGCGGTCAGCTCATCCGCGCGTGCCGCCGCGTCCTCGGCGCACCGTTCGCGAGAGGCGGCCGCGACGTCGCGACGCTCGACGAGGACGGCGACGACGGCCGAGACCCAGTCGGTGACGGCGTCGACGGGCAGCTCGTGCTCGGCGACGGCCGGCGGTGGTCCGACGGGCGGCTCGGCCGGTTCGGTCCGTCCGTCGGCCCCGGCGCCCTCATCCGGGCCGTGCTCCTCGCCCATCACGGCGGAGGCGAGCTGATGCAGCCGCGCCAGCTCCCGCTCGAGCTCGGCCAGCTCGGCCGCGCCCCTGCCCTCCCCGTCGCGCCGACGCTGCTCGAGCATCCGCTCGACCCTGTCGAAGCGCTCGCTGTCGAACAGGCTGCGCAGCACCGTCTGGCGCTCGTCGCTTCCGGCGCGGAGGAACTCCTGGAACCTGTTCTGCGCCAGCAGGACGACCTGAAGGAACTGCTCGCGGTTGAGCCCGAGCAGGCGGGTGATCTCCGCCCCGACCTCGCGGAGCTGGCTCGCCTCGACGCGCCACTCGCCGTCCACCAGCCGCAGCAGCCGCGCGGTGGACTTCTGTTCGGTCGTCCCCGTCCCGGAGCGCTTGGGCCTGTCCCACGACGGCGTGCGCGTCACCTCGTACAGCTCGCCCGCCGTGGAGAACCGGACCGTGACCTCGCTCGGGTCCTCCGCGGAGGCGAAGTCGCTGCGCAGGCGCGACTCCGCCTTCTCGTATCGCGGCACGCTGCCGTAGAGCGCGAAACAGATCGCGTCGAGGATCGACGACTTCCCGGCCCCCGTCCGCCCGGTGATGAGGAACAGCCCGTCCGGCATGGCCTCGAGATCGAGGCGCTGCCGTCGCACGAAGGGTCCGAAGCCGGCGATCTCGACCGAGAGGATCCTCACGAGCGCTCCCCCGCGTCCAGCTCGGCGAGGACCCCGTCGATCAGGGCCCGTTCGGCGTCGTCGGGCCCCGCGCCGTCGCGCACGTGACCGAGGAACGCCGCGATCCGTTCCCTGTCGCTCAGCGTCGCGGTCGCCGTGGCGTACCGCGACTCGCGCGGGAGCACGGCGGGTGGGCGATGCTCGAGGACGAGCGCGTGCGGGTACCGAGCCTGCACGCGACGCATCGCGTCCATCGGCCTGACCGCGTCCGTGAGGATCACCCGCAGCCAGTCGTCGTCGCGCTCCCCCTCGCCGGCGGGCCGGGCGAGGACATCCTCGAGCGTTCCCGTCACGGTGCGGGCGGGGCGCGGCACCGGAAGCGGCCGCCACGCGACCGCGTCGAGGCCGTCTGGCCCCAGATCGACGAGCCACGAGCCCCGCGCATTGCCCGCCTCGGTAAAGCTGTAGTGCACCGGCGCGCCGCTGTACCTGACGCCCTCGGCGAGCACCGACGGCGAGTGCAGATGCCCGAGGGCGACGTAGTCGACACCGGTGAAGACGTCGAGGGGCACCAGGTCGACGCCGCCCGCGGTGATGTCGCGCTCGGAGTCGCCTCCCGTCACCCCGGCGACGAAGCTGTGCGCGAGCACCACCGAGCGCGGCGGCCGTGCCCCCTCCCCCGTGCGGTCGTCGATGTCGGCCCTGATCCGGTCCATCGCCCAGCGCATCGCCGTCGCCTGACCGGTCACGCCGGCGGAGGGGTCGTCCCTGCGGAGCAGGGCCGGCTCGAGGAACGGAACCCCGTAGATCAGGACCGGCCCGTCGGCGTCCGCGAGCTCGACCGGGACGTCGAGCCGCTCCGCATCGCCGAGCACGTGCACGCCCGCAGCCGAGGCGAACCCGGACTGGAACCCGAGGCGGGCAGCCGAGTCGTGGTTGCCGGGGATGAGGACGACCGCCACGCCCGTGGCACGCACCGCGCGGAGCAGCCGGTCCAGCTGGCGGTACGCCGCGGCCGACGGCGCCGCGTGGTCGAACACGTCGCCGGCGACCAGGAGCACGTCGACCGCGTCCGCGGCGAGCTGCTCGACGAGCGCCCCCAGCACCTCGTCCAGCTGGGACTCGAGCACGGCACCGTGCAGCCGACGGCCGATGTGCCAGTCGGAGCTGTGCATCAGGCGCATGGGCCAATCGTACCGAGGGCGACCGACAGCGCCGAGCCGCTCGGCCGCTCGCATCGGCGCAGCCGAGCCCGTAGCGTATGGGCCATGACCGCGACGAACGACCCCCGACCCGACGACCGCGCCGCGGAGGTCCCCCTGCCGCCGGACCGCCCGGTGCCCACCGCCGCCGCACTCGAGCCGCGCCGCTACCACCACGCGCTCCGACCCGTCGTCGGCTGGTGGAGGGGCGTGCTCGGCATCCTCACGGTGGTGCTCACCGTCCTCATCCTCGGCGTCGTGTTCAGCATCCCCGCGATGCTCATCGACATCGCCGTCGGCTGGACCACCGTCGACGACCTCGCCAGCGGAACACTCGTGTTCACCCCGACGCTCATGCTGGCCAACAACCTCTCGCTCGCCGCGCTCATCCCCGTCTCCATGCTCATGCAATGGGCGCTGTACGGCGTCCGCCCGCGCTGGCTCAGCTCCGTCGAGGGCGGGTTCCGGTGGCGCTGGTTCTGGCGACTCGCGCTCATCATCGCGCCGGTGATGGCGATCTACGTGGCGATCAGCGTGCTCACCTCCCCCCTCGACGACGTCACGCTCGACGCGTTCACCATCGGCATGCTTCTCGTCGTCGTCCTGACCACCCCGCTGCAGTCGGCCGGCGAGGAGTACGGCGCCCGCGGGCTCGTCCAGCGCTCGGTGAGCGGCTGGTTCGCCTCCGCCCGCATCGCCTTCGTCGTCTCGAGCCTGGTGTCCGCCGCGCTGTTCATGGTCGCCCACGGCGCGACCGATATGTGGCTGAACGCCTACTACCTGTGCTTCGCCTTCGCCATGGGCTGGGCGGCCTGGGCCAGCGGCGGCCTGGAGGCCCCGGTGCTCATCCACATCTGCAACAACCTCTTCCTCCTGATCCCCACCGCTCTCATGGGGCAGACCGACGGGGTCTTCGACCGGGGTGCGGGCGTTGGAGGGGTCGAGATGCTGATCCCGATGGCGGTCATGATCCTCGTCGCCGGGATCGCCGTCTGGCTGGCACGTCGCCGTCGGCCCGCCGTCGTCGGCGTCGCGCCGACGCGCTACCGGACCCGCTGACGGCCGCGGAGCCTCCGCCGTCAGTCCCCTCCCTGCGGCCGGGACTGGCGGCGGCGCCGTTGGGCCGCCCTCACCTTGCTGAGCGCCGCGAGGTCCTGGGCGATCACCCGAGCGACCTCGTCATCGTCCCTGGTCCTGACCGCACCGGGCGTGTTGTCGGGCAGGCGCGCCTCGATCGTGGCGCCCACCTCCTCCCAGGCCTCCGTCTTGGCCTGATCGACCATCCCTGACAGGAAGTCCTCGTCCTCGGACAGCGCGGTCAGCCGCTCGGCAAGGGAGTCGTACACCGCACGCCGCGTGCTCAGCGCGATGGAGTCGCGCATCTGGTAGTCGTGCTGGTGACGGGGCCGACCGTGCTGGCCGGTCGCGGTGACCCGCGCCGACTCGATGCGCGCCGACGAGTCCCTGTTCTCCGCGGCCAGGAGCCGCAGCTCCGCCACGGCGGTCTCGATCGCCGTCCGGCGGTCGAAGTCGGCACGATCCTCGAGGGCGGACACGATGATCTGGTTCTTGACGGCCATCCGGACGGCGTAGCCGGCGATCATGACGCCCTCGGCGACGAGCTCGTCCTCGCTCGCCGGCCGAACCGGCTCGGGCGCGACGAACGTCCCCACACCGTACTCGCGCTTGCGTCGCCGCCGAAAGAGGGCCACCGTCGTCTCCTCCACCCATCGCGGTCGTCCCTGCGCGACCGAGCCGCTCCAGTCTACGGCGTCGACGCGGCTAGAATCAGGGTCGTGCTCGACTCCAGCCAGACCGCCACGCGGCCAGACGTCGCGCCCGGTGCTGCGGCGGCGGGTGCGGCATGATCGCCGTCCTCGCGCTGGCTCGGCTGCTCGCCGGGATCGTCCAGGCCCCGCAGACCGCCGAGCTCTGGGCCGTGATCGCCGCCCTCGGCGCGATCGGGATCGCCGGTGGTCTCCTCCTCGGCCGTGCGGTCAGCAACGGGATCCGGCTGCCCTCCGGCGTCGACGCACCCCCGCGCCGATGCGACCCGGTGCGAAGCAGCGCGCCGCTGCGGCCGCAGATCGCTCCCGACGCCGCGGGGCGCCCGCGTCCGAGGGCCCCGGGGACGCCGACGACCCCAGCCATCGCCTGACCCGTTCCGGTCCCGGCGATGGCCTCCCCTCGTCGACGACCACATAGAACGGACACCCATGAACATCTACGAGTTCGGCCCGCTGGCCGCACTGATCGACCTCGCCCACACCGTCATCACCGGCATCGCCGAGCTGCTGGAGCCGCTGGCCGGCTCGGCCTCCGCGGCGCTCGCCGTCGTTCTGCTCACCCTCATCGTCCGGACGCTGCTCATCCCGGTCGGGGGGGCCCAGGCGAAGGCCGCCGCCGCCAGGTCCCGCCTCGCCCCGCGGCTGGCCGAGCTCAACGCGGCGCACAAAGACAACAGGGAACTCCTGGCCCGCAAGACGATGGAGCTCTACCAGAGCGAGAACACCTCGCCGACCGCGGGCTGCCTGCCCGTGCTCATCCAGATGCCCGTGCTCGCCGCCGTGTACGGCCTGTTCATCCTGCCGACGGTGGGGGGCCACCCCAACGACCTGCTCGGCCAGACGCTCCTCGGAATCCCACTCGGGTCCTCGCTCGTGGGCGGGATCGCCGACGGCACCCTCTCGGCCGGCCGCATCGTCGTCTTCGCCGCGATCATCGTCCTCATCGCCGTCGTCGCCCAGACGTCCAGGCGGCTGCTGCCGATCACGGCCCCCGCCCAGCCCGCCGCCCAGCCCGCGCCCGGGATGCCCGCCATGCCGGACATGAGCGGGGTGTTCAGAGCGATGAGCTTCCTGCCCTTCCTCACCGCGGTCATCGCCGCGTTCATCCCGCTGGCCGCGGGCATCTACCTGCTCACGACCACGAGCTGGACGCTCGTCGAACGCCTCGTCCTCCGGCGCGTCTACCCCCCGCTCGCGCCGGAGCCGCCGGCCGAGGACCCCTCCGACGACGGCGACGCCGGCCCGACGCCTCCCCGGCGGGCCGCCGACTAGGCTTTCAGGGTGAGTCCCCTCCGCATCGCCCTCGTCTGCCTGCACACCTCCCCAGGGACGGAGCCCGGCTCGGGTGACGCGGGAGGGATGAACGTCGTCGTGCGACAGCAGGCGCTGGCCCTCGGCGCCCTCGGACACGACGTCGAGATCCTGACCAGGCGCTCGTCCCCGTCGCAGCCGGACGCGATGGCCGTCGGCGACGGCGTCACCCTGAGGGTGCTCACGGCCGGCCCCGCACGCGAGCTGCCGAAGGGCGAGCACGAGGCGTGGATCGACGCGTTCGGCGATGCGCTGCGGGGCGAGGGTCCCTGGGACGTCATCCACTCCCATCACTGGTTCTCCGGCATGGCCGCGCTCCCGGTCGCCAGGGAACGCGGCATCCCCCACCTGCAGAGCTTCCACAGCATCGCCGCGCCGGACCACAGCCCGTTGAGCGACGGCGAGCGGGCCGAATCGCCCGGACGCCTCGCCGGTGAGGCCATGCTGGCGCGCGCGAGCGACGGCATCGTGGCGGTGAGCACGGCCGAGGCGAGCACCGCCGTCGACCGGCTCGGCGCCGATCCGCGGACGGTGGCGGTGGTCCGGCCCGGTGTCGACTCGGTCCTGTTCCACCCGGAGGCGGCGGGCGCGGCCCGTCCGCGCGCGGAGTTCGTCGTCGCCGCGCGGTTGCACCCGCTCAAGGGCATCGCCCTCGCGGTCGAGGCGCTCGCGCTCCTGCCCCGCGCCCTCGGCGCCCACCTCGTGGTCGCGGGCTCCGGGTCGGCCGAGGTTCCCGGCTACCGCACAGACCTCGAGGCGGACGCCGCCCGGCTCGGCGTGGCCGACCGGGTCCGCTTCGTCGGCGCCCTGAGCCGCCCCGAGCTCGCCGTCCTGTTCCGCGGGGCGAGCGCCGTGCTGGTCCCGTCCTACTCCGAGACCTTCGGTCTGGTCGCGACCGAGGCGTCCGCGAGCGGCGTCCCGGTCATCGCCTCGGCGGCGGGCGGCCTCATCGAGGCCGTGGACGACGACGCCACCGGCCGGGTCATCGCCGACCGCGACCCCGGGCACTGGGCCGACGCGATGACGACGGTACTCACCGACCTCCCCCGCGCCGCCCGCTGGGGCGAGGAGGGCAGACGACGAGCGCTCGCGCGGGGCTGGGATGTCTCCGCGGCGGAGCTCGCCGAGACGTACGCCGCCGCCGTCGACGGGATACCACTCCCCCTCGCCCTGGGGAGGGGGCTGCGATGACCGTGCCGCCGCTGACCTCCCCCGCCCAGCTCCCCGGCGACCCGTCGCGCGGCGTCCTGGTGCTCAACGCCCACCCCGACGACGAGACGCTGAGCTCGGGCCCCTTGATCGCGTGGCTCGGGGAGAGAGGCGTCGCCGTCTCCCTCGTGACGGCGACGCGGGGCGAGCGCGGAGAGATCGTCACCGGCCACGCGGACGCCGTCGCCGCCTCCGGCGGCCTGCGCGCCCACCGTCAGCACGAGCTCGACCTGGCCTGCGCCGCCCTCGGGATCCGGCGCCGTTTCGTGCTCGGCACGCCCCCCGCGCGCGCCGCGGGGCTGCCGCCGCGCGCGTACTCCGACTCGGGGATGCGCTGGCTCCGTCCGGGGCTGGCCGGCCCGGCCGCCGACGTCACGGCGGACGCGCTGACCGCCGGCGACGAGGACGAGCAGGTGGCCGATCTGCTCGCGCTCATCGAGCTGCTGCGGCCCGGGCTGCTCGTCGGAGACGACGAGGCCGGCGGGTACGGCCACCCCGACCACCGGCGCTGCCACCGCCTGCTGCGGGCGGCCTCGGCTCACAGCGGGGTCGCCGCGGCCGCCGTCGGCCCGGCGCCGGGAAGCGCTGTGGCCGGCACCTCCGACACCTCCGGTCACTCCGGATCCGTCCTCGTCACGCCCGACGACGACGGTGCGATCAGGGCGGCGCTGCGCGCCCACGCCAGCCAGCTCACCCTCGACGGCAACGAGGTCGTGCACAGCGGCGGCCAGCGCGAGCCGATCACCACCACGGCGGCACTGCGGCCGCTCTGAACGGCGGTGGCCGGCGCCCCGCCCCACGGCGCGACGCCGGCCACCGCCGGATGCCCCGCCTAGCCGAGCAGGCCCTTCGAGGTCAGCCAGTCGGTGGCGATCGTCGCCGCGTCCTTCTGGTCGTTGACGCTGGCCGCGTTCAGCGCGATCAGCTCGTCCGTGGTGAGCGCGGCGTTCACCGGTGCAAGCACATCGGTGACCCTGTCGGCCACCGCGTCGTCGACGACGGGGACGACGTTCTGCGCGAGGAGCAGGTTCTCCGGGTCGTCGAGCGTCACGAAGTCGCCCCCGGCCAGGTCGGGGTCGGCGCTGTAGATGTCACCCAGCTGGATGTCGTCGTCCAGGATGGCCTGCTTGGTCAACGGTCCGCCGCTGTCGCCGATCGCGGCGAAGTCGACGTCGACGCCGTAGAGCTCCTTCAGCCCGTCGGGCCCGTACGGGCGGCTCTCCAGCTCGGCGTTGCCGCCGACCGTCAGCGTGCCGTCGTAGTCGGCCAGATCGGTGAGGGACGTGATGCCGTTCGCCGAGGAGAACTCCGCCGACACGTTGTACGAGTCGGCGTCCTGCGCGGGCGCCGCCTCGAGGGCGCTGATGCCGTCGGGCAGCGCGTCGGGGAGCGCCGCGGCGACCTCCTCGCTGCTGCGCAGCTCCGTGTCGGCGTCGTAGAACTGCAGCAGGTTGCCGGTGTAGTCGGGGATGAGCTGGATCTCGCCGCTCGTCAGCGCCTCCATGTAGACGTCGCGCTGCCCGATGCGGAAGGACCGCTCGACCGTCTGGCCGGAGTCCTCGAGGGCCTGCGCATAGATCTCGGCGATGATCTCGTTCGAGTAGTAGTCCTGGGATCCGATGGTGATCGCGCCCGAGCTCGAGGCGGTGCTCTCTCCCCCGCCCGACAGGCTGTCGCTCGTCCCGCACGCGGTCAGGGTCACGGCGGTCGCGAGCGCCACCGCTGCTGCTCCGGCGCGCATGAGGCGCCGTCTGGTGGATACTGCGGTCATTGTGCTGCTCCTCTCGGGGTGGCCGGACGCCGGTGGCGTCGGCCGCGGGTGGTCTGCGCAGCCCCGCCGGCGACCCGGACACCCGCGGGGGTGCACAGCCGCTGCAGCAGGGCGAAGAATCCGTCGATGGCGAAGGCGAGCAGCACCACGACGATGGCACCGCCGATCATCTCGTCGTAGGAACGCAGCTGAATGCCGCGCTGAAGGTAGATGCCGAGACCGCCGAGGTTGACGTACGCCGCGAGCACCGCGGTCGAGACGATCTGCAGGGCGGCGCTGCGCACCCCGGCGATGAGCAGCGGCAGGCCGAGCGGCGCCTCGACCCGCAGGGCGACCTGGAGGGGCGTCATGCCGACGGACCGTGCCGCGTCGACGACCCGGCGATCCACCGACTCGAAGCCGGCGTATGCGCCCGCGAGAATGGGAGGGATGCCGAGAACCACGAAGACGATGGTCGCCGCGACGGGGGCGTCACCGATGCCGACCAGCAGCGTCAGCACGAACAACAGCCCGAGCGACGGCAGCGCCCTCGCCGCGCCCGACAGGCCGACGGCGAGGTCGCGACCCCGGCCGGTGTGACCGATCAGGTAGCCGAGGGGGACCGCGATGACGGCCGCGATGACGAGGGCGAGCAGGGTGTACCCCAGGTGCTCGGCCAGGCGCTCGGGCAGCGGGTTCGGCCCGCTGAGCCGGTCGGGCGAGAACAGCCAGGCGATCCCCTCGAGGAACACACTCATGCGGCTCCTCCCCCTGTCACGGCGTCCTCAGCCGCGGTGCCCGGGACCTCGGCACGGTGCGCACGCCGCCGGGACGCGCGCCGGGCCGCGCCGGAGGTCCCGCTCACCCGCGCCCAGGGGGTCAGCGCACGGCCGACGGCCGCGATGACGAGGTCGAGGACGAGCGCGAGGACGACCGTCGCCACGATGCCCGCGACGATCTCCGGCACGATCCCCCTCTGCAGCCCGTCCGTGAACAGCGAGCCGAGGTTCCGACTGCCCACGAGCGCACCGACGGTCACGAGGCTGACGGTGGACACCGCGACGACGCGGGTCCCCGCGACGATGACCGGGACGGCCAGCGGCAGCTCGACCGTCCAGAAGCGGCGCAGCGGTGTGTAGCCCACGGCCATCGCCGACCGGACGACGTCGGCGTCGACCGCGTCGAAGGCGTCCGCGACGCTGCGGGTCAGCAGGGCGACGCCGTAGAGGCCGAGGGCCACCAGCACGTTGACGTCGGAGAGCACCGGCGTGCCGAGCAGAGGCGGCAGCAGCGTGATGAGCGCGAGCGAGGGGATCGTGTACAGCAGTCCCACGACGGAGAGCACGCCGCCCCTCAGCCAGCCGACGCGGTGGGCGAGCCTTCCCAGCGGCACCGCGACGAGGATGCTCACCACGACGGGGATGAGGCTGAGCCGCAGGTGGACGAGCATCAGGTCCCCGATGAGGCCGAGGTTGGCGAGAATCCAGGTCATCGCCGGTCCGAGTGCGCGGGGGTGTCGGCGTCGAGCAGGCCGACCGGTCGGTCGTGCCGGTCGACGACGATGCGGGCGCCGTCCCTCTCGACGACCCGCAGGCGCCGCTGCCCACTGTCCGCGCCGATGAACCCGGCGACGAAGTCGTCCGCCGGGTGCGCGAGGATCTCGGCTGGCGTGCCCTGCTGGGCGATGACGCCCCCGGTGCGTAGGATCACGACCCGGTCGCCGAGGAGGAAGGCCTCGTCGATGTCGTGGGTGACGAACACGATCGTCTTCGCCAGCTCTCGGTGCACGCGGAGGAGCTCCCGCTGCAGCTCCGCCCTGACGATCGGGTCGACGGCTCCGAAGGGCTCGTCCATGAGCAGGATGTTCGGGTCGGAGGCGAGCCCCCTCGCCACACCGACGCGCTGCTGCTGGCCGCCGGAGAGCTGCGCCGGGTAGCGCGAGGCCAGGCCGCGGTCGAGCGACACGGTGTCCATCAGCTCGAGCCCGCGGGCCCTCGCCTGCGCCCTCGGCACCCGGTTCAGCCGGAGCACCGTGGTGATGTTGTCCAGGACGCTGCGGTGCGGAAGCAGCCCTCCGTTCTGCATGACGTAGCCGATGCGACGCCGCAGCCGGACGGGGTCGAGCGATCCGACGTCCTCGCCGTCGATGCTGACCGTGCCGGCCGTCGGGTCGATCATGCGGTTCACCATCCGCAACAGCGTGGTCTTGCCACAGCCGGAGGACCCCACGAGGACGGTGATCTCACGCGCGGGGATCGTCAAATCGATCCCGTCGACGGCGGTCGTTCCGTCGGGATAGGTTTTCCGCACGCCCTCGAACTCGATCATGGCTGCTCACTCCCGCCCCGCCGGCGGTCGGGCCGACTCGCCTCAGCGTAACGAAGACACCGCCGCCTGTGACATCACGTTTCATCACGGCGCGGCGTATGGGCCTCACTCGCAGCCGACGCCGTCGCCGTCCCTGTCGAGGTGACGCCCGTAGCCCGGATCGCCGGAGTACACCGGCGCGGCACCGGCCGCACGCGCCTCCGAGCAGTTCCCGAACGACACCGAGCCGACGTACTCGGCCTGCGGCTCGACGACGTTCGATGGTGTGGATTCGAGGTCGCTGATGCGCTCCTGATGGCTCTCGATCGTGCGCTTCTGCTCCGCGATCAGGGCCTGGGCCTCCTCCAGCTCGCTGGAGGCGTCGGCCGCGGACGCCCGTGCCGTTTCCTCGACCGCCTCGACCTCATCCTCGTGTCTCTCCGTCAACGCGACGAGCTCGGCGTCATGGGTGCGTCCCAGTTGTGCGGTTCGTTCCTCGGAGGCTGCGACGAGCTCTTCGGCCGTGACGAGCCGGTCCTGAACCGCGGCCAGGTCGCGACGGAGCACACCCGACTCACCGTTCGCCGCCGCGCCGAGCAGCATGCCGACGGCAAGTGCGGCACCCGTGCAGATCAGCGCCAGACGACGCGTGACCCGCGGCCGTTCGCGCGGAATCGGACGCGCGGTCTCGGCCTCGGCCTCGGATGGAATGGGGGCATGACTCATCGGCTCTCCTTCGGGGACCAGCCCACTCTGGCGAAGTGGTGCCGCGGCGGCCATCCCCCGTCCGGGGCGGGGCCTAGAGCCGGCGGGGCCCCTGGCCGGTCTCGCCGAGCAGGTCACCAGGGTTGAGGAGCGCGCACGCCTTCATGGAGAGGCAGCCGCAGCCGATGCAGCCGGTGATCTCGGCGTCGAGTTGCTCGATAGCGCGCTTGCGCTCGCGCAACTGCTCACGCCAGAGGCGCGAGGTGTGCTGCCAGGCCTGGTGCGTCGGGGTCGCATCGAGCGGGATGGTGTCGAACACCTCTTTCACGTCGGCGAGGGGGATCCCGATCCGCTTCGCCACGACCAGGAGCGAGATCCGCCTGAGCATGTGCCGCGGGTACCGGCGCTGGTTGCCGTCGGTCCTCACCGAGGCGATCAGCCCGAGACGCTCGTAGTAGTGCAGCGCGGACACCGCAACACCGGTGCGTTCGCTCACCTCGCCCACGGCGAGCAGGTCGTCGGGGCTCGGCTGCGACGCTCGGGACTCGCCCATGATCGACCCACCTCCCTTCGCTTGACCTCAACCATAGTTGAGGTTTTAGAGTTGCACTCAGCCCGGTCATCCCGCGACATCGCCGCCCGAGCCGAGCCGCACACCGACCGCACCCGCACACCGACCGCCGTGGAGGACGCATGACCTATGTGATCGCGTTGCCGTGCGTCGACGTCAAGGACCGTGCCTGCATCGACGAATGCCCCGTCGACTGCATCTACGAGGGAGAGCGCTCGCTCTACATCCACCCCGATGAGTGCGTGGACTGCGGAGCCTGCGAGCCCGTCTGCCCCGTCGAGGCGATCTACTACGAGGACGACCTGCCCGAGGAATGGGCCGAGTACTATCGCGCCAACGTCGAGTTCTTCGACGAGATCGGCTCCCCCGGAGGAGCGGCCAAGCTCGGCCCTGTCCCCCACGACCACCCCCTCATCGCCGCCCTGCCACCCCAGACGGCA
>NZ_FUKR01000025.1 GCF_900163835.1 Mycetocola reblochoni REB411
TATCGGCTGGCCCCGAACCGCAATAATCAGTGGCCCTCAAGACTCCAAATACTCATTCACGTTCGTCGCCGCCGACGCGCTGACCATGAAGGTCCGCGAAGGCGGCCGGGTCATCAACGCCGTCGTGCTCGTCGCGACCGGCGTCAATGCCGACGGCCGCCGGGAGGTCCTCGGCCTGCGCGTCGCCACGAGCGAGACCGGGGCCGCCTGGAACTCGTTCTTCGCCGACCTCGTCGCCCGCGGTCTGGCCGGGGTCCGCCTGGTCACCTCTGACGCGCACCAGGGCCTCGTGGAGGCCATCGCCGCGAACCTGCCCGGCGCGGTCTGGCAACGCTGCCGCACCCATTACGCCGCGAACCTGATGTCCGTGACACCGAAAAGCATGTGGCCGGCCGTCAAGGCGATGCTGCACTCCGTCTACGACCAGCCCGACGCCGAGGCAGTCAACGCCCAGTTCGATCGGCTCCTGGACTACGTCGACCAGAAGCTCCCCGCCGCGTTCGAGCACCTCGACAACGCGAGAGCAGACATCCTCGCGTTCACCGGGTTCCCCGAAGGGCTCTGGCAGCAGATCTGGTCCAACAACCCCAATGAGCGATTGAACCGGGAGATCCGCCGCCGCACCGACTCCGTCGGCATCTTCCCCAACCGCGACGCGATCATCCGCCTCGTCGGCGCGGTCCTCGCCGAACAGACCGACGAATGGGCCGAAGGACGCCGCTACCTCGGCCTCGACATCCTCGCCAAAAGCCGCCTCACCCTCATCGCCGACACCAGCCCCGAGGAGGTGACCGACAGCATCCTCGAACTCAGCGCCTAAACCCTCACATCGAAGGACCGAGCGCTACACCACTACCGGGGACTTGACCAACGCTACGCCGAGGTTGCGCGCCACTTCCCCCGCCCTGGCTTCAACGCGCGCATCGACGCCTGCGAGGATGGCGGCGGCCCTCAGCGGCAGCTCGAAGGTGTAGGTGGCGGTCTTCAGCCGGCTCATCTCGAGCACAGTTGTGAGATCGGGATCGATGACCCCATCGCTCAGGCCGACATCGAGGTGCTCACCGACGATCGACTCGGTGATCGTGCGGTCGAGGAGGTCGAGGAGGGCGAGGCGTGTGTGCTCTGGCGCAGCGATCCGAGCGAGCTCCTGGTGAACCGCGGAGAGCATCAGGTCGCCGAGCAAGATCCCGTTGCTTCTCGCCCAGTGCAGCGAACGGTCTTTTGCCGAAGCGGCTCCTCTGCTCTGCCTGACTGTTTTCGCTTCAGCGCGCACACAACCGATGACGTTCGGTGCGCCTCGGCGCAAGAGATCCTCATCAATCACGTCGTCGTGCAGCAGAAACGAGAAGTGGAGCAGTTCGGCGGCAGCGGCGACCCTGAGCGCAGTATCTCGCGACGCGGGATCGCTCCCCGGAGCACTCGCGAGCGCGTCGAACGCTCCCATCAGTAGTCTCGGGCGCAGCAGTTTGCCGCCGAGCAGCGTGTTGGCCCCGAGCTGCCAGAGCCTAGCGAAGTGAGGCCCGTGCGCGACACTACGCGCCCTTTGCCCCTCGAGCATCTTGCGAATGGAGTTTTCGATCTCGAGGAGCAGCGTGTCAGTTTCTCCTGGTGTCTGCAGCGTGTCAAGCATGACTCGGGCCTCCGACGAACGCGCCGGTTGCGTGCAGAAGGGGCAGCTGCTCGCGCAGCCACGGGCTAAAGGCGAAGGGCGCGCTCTCAACCGCAGTCTGAAGTGCTTCGGGATCAACCCAGTCCCAGTCCATAATCTCGTCGACGCTCGGCGCGATGTCTCGGTCGACGATCGCGGTGAAGACGGGGCAGAGCTCGTGCTCGACTGTGCCGCTCGCGTCGACCGCGCGATAGCGGAAGTCGGGCAGCCGCTCGGTGACCGCTTCGATGCTGGTGCCGAGTTCCTGCCCTGCCCGGCGTCGCACGGCGTCGGCGTTGTTCTCGCCCGGGCCGGGATGTCTGCAGAAGCTATTCGTCCATACCCCCGGCCAGGTGCGCTTGGTGAGCGCGCGCCGGGTGACGAGCAGACGGCCGGTTCGATCGAGCAGATAACAGGAGAACGCAAGATGAAGCGGCGTGTTCGAGGTGTGCACCTCCGCCTTCAGGGCTGTTCCGGCCGGTGCTCCAGATTCGTCGAGCAACACCACCATTTCGTTCTGGCCCATGTGGCCCTCCGCCCTTACCAATATGTTTCCTTTGGATTATTATTGCGTCCGGTAGATACTCAACGCAAGAATAATATATGCGCAAGCAGGTTAAAGAAACGTAGGATGACGGTATGGAGAAGAGCAACTCCGCCGAGGCGAACACACGCATCTCGGAGAACCTATACCGCGTGGGCATGCGGGCGGGGAGCAGCGACCTCGTTGACGCCTCCGGCGTTGCTCCTGAGGCGATGGCGGAGATCGCCGAGCTCATGAATTCGCTCGCCAAGTTGCGGGAGGCAGAGAAGCGTCTCTCCGATGCATCCCGCGCCTACATGAAATTGAGCGAGCAGGACATGCGCGCCCTGCACTACCTGATCGTCGCGAAGCGGCAGGGTGAGATCGTCACGCCCGGGATGATCGCCGCGCACCTCGAGATTTCCGCCGCATCGACGACGAAACTCCTGAACCGGCTCGAACGCGAAGGGCACATCGTTCGGCACGTTCACCCGCGTGATCGGCGCGCTCTCATGATCGAGGTCACCCCCAAAACCGAGGCATCGGCGAAGCAGACGGTGGGTAAGCAGCAAGCGCGGCGCTTCTACGCGGCGGCCCGTCTCACCAGCGAAGAGCGCGCCGCGGTGACCCGCTTTCTCACCGACATGGCCAACGAGATCTCTCTCACCCGCGCCGACTGGGCGTAGTCGTAGATGGAATCTACCGCACCCGGCGGCCGCGCGGGCACGAGCGCAAAATGAAATGGCCTGCCCGAACGCGGTATGAAAACCGGGTTCGGGCAGGCCGAGGGCGGAGCGTTCTTCGCTATCTATGGGGGTAGATGGTCGCGTTCCGCCTCGCTTGCTGGAAGCACATCATGGGACGATTGTGCTCCCAGCAAGATTGGGCGCATCAGGAGTTAGATCGTCTCTTCTTCATGACGGCGGAACCGAGCCAGCATCAGGGCGCCACCAGCGAGGAGCGCAACCGCTCCTACTCCGGCCAGCGGCCACATCATCTGTCCACCTGTGTGAGCGAGAGGCTCCTTGGGGCTATCCGGGGTTCCGGGGGTTCCAGGGGTGGGCTCCGTAGGAATCTCAACACGGTCCGGGGGCGACACCGGGTTCTCCGGGTCGCCGGGGGTGTTCGGCGGCACGTTACCGGAAGCGGTTGCGATGTTGACGATCGTTCCCGCGGCAGCATCAGCCTTCGTGATGGTGTAGTTCGCAGACTCGCACATCATGTCGGCCTTTGCTTCGAGTTCATCGGAGGGGCACGCGATGCCGACGCCCAGACGATCGAGCTTCGGGTCGTTGACCTTCACATCGCTCAGGTCGATGTTGCCGGTGTTTGTCACCTTGAAAGTCCACTTGACCAGGTCGCCCGGATCGTTCTTGCCGTTGTTGTTGGCATCGTCAACGATCGTGTAGTCCTTGTCGATGAGGATCCCGGTGTGGATGATCGTCACGTCGAGCTTGCCGGAAGCGCTCAGACCATTCTCATCGGTGACCGTGTACGGCTGCTGCGTGACGGGGCCGTCGTAGTCCTTTTCAGGGGTGAAGGTCGACGTGACCTTGCCGTCTTTGAGTTCGAGCTTCCAGGTGCCCTCGCCCGGCACGACCTTTTCGGTCTCACCGTTGTCGAACACTGCCGACACGATGGGACTGTTTCCGGGAGTCACGGTCGGCGTCAGAGTCGCCGTCTCGTTCGGCTTAATGACCTTGGCCTGGTCGCCGGCCTTCGGTGGCTGGTTGATGTTCACCTTCAGCTCACCGGTCGCGGTCTCACCGTTCGAGTCGGTCACGGTGTACTTCTGCGGCGTGACGGGGCCGTCGTAGTCCTTCTCTGGAGTGAAGGTCGAGACGGGCTTGCCCTCGACGAGCTCGATCGTCCACGTACCCTCACCGGGAACAACCTTCTCCGTGGTGCCGTCGTCGAAGGTCACCTTCTCGATGTCACCGGAACCGGGCGTCACGTCAGGATTCAGCGTAGCCGTCGTGTTCGGGTTGATGGTCTTCTCATCATCGCCTGCGGCAGGACGGATCGTCACGTCGAGCGTCGAAGAAGCCTTCTCGCCATTCTCGTCAGTCACCGTGTAGTTCTGCTGCGTTACCGGGCCGGTGAAACCGTCCTCAGGCGTGAAGGTCGCAACCACCTTGCCGTCCTTCAGCTCGATGTTCCAAGTACCCTCACCCTCAACAACCTTCGTGGTCTGGCCGTTGTCAAACGCCGCCTGCTCGAGAGGGGCAGAGCCGGGCGTCGTGGTCGGGTTCAGCGTCGCGGTCTCACCCTGGTCGACGATCACCTTGTCGGGGTCAGCTACGGGTCGGATCGTCACGTCAAGCGTGGAGGACGCCGTCAGGTTGTTCGAGTCGGTGACGGTGTACTTCTGTTGCGTCACCGGGCCGGTGAAACCTTCCTCAGGCGTGAACGTCGCAACAACCTTGCCGTCCTTCAGCTCAATGCTCCAGGTACCCTCGCCCTCGACGACCTTCGAGGTCTCGCCGTTGTCGAACGCAACGTCGGTCAGGTCACCCGTGCCCGCCGTGGTCTCCGGGTTCAGCGTTGCGGTTTCGCCCTGATCGACGGTCTTCGCGTCGGGCTCTGCCGCAGGCGGCTGGTTGATGTTCACGTCGAGCGTCGATTCGGCGGTCAGGCCGAACTCGTCGGTGATGGTGTACTTCTGCTGCGTCACCGGGCCGGTGTAATCCTGCTCCGGAGTGAACTTCGCCTGCGGCTTCCCGTCGACGAGTTCGATGGTCCAAGTGCCCTCACCGGGGACAACCTTTTCGGCGGAGCCATCATCGAAGGTAACCTTCGTGATCGCACCGTTGCCCTTGGTTACCTCGGGGGTGAGGGTTGCGGTCTGGTTCGGATTGATCGTCTTTGTGTCAGGGTCGGCCTTGGGCGCTTTCGCGGTGGACGTAGCCACGCACTTCGAAGCACCATTCGGTGGAGCATTCACCGTCGCAGTCAGGCCATCCTCAGAGAGGGTGGGCGTGACGCTTACACCGTTCACGCTGCACTCCCAGGTGATGTCGTAGGCGCCTGCGGGAGTATTGCCGCCAGTCTTGGAGACCGTGTAGTCCGTCGGCACCTCCTCGGTCGAGGAGAGGAACTGATACGGCGAGTCGATGTTCTCACCACCATCACTGGTGGCCTTCCCCAGCTCCCCCGAGGGGTTCTTGGCGTTCACTGTGAATTCGGCGTCGGATCCGCCGTCCTGTGCAACATTGATACCCGATGTGGAGGTGCTCAGCACGACCGCGAACGCCACGCCTTCGCGCGAAGATGCGTAGTTGTTGCGGAACTGCGAGGAGATCCAGGTCGGCGAATCGGCCGAGACCATCAGAATTCCGCGGTCACCGTTCGGCAGATCACGGGGGCCACCCGTGCAGTCGACCGTTGTCGTGCCGATTCCGGTCAGAGCGCCGGTGCAGGGCTGGTTTCCGCCATTCGGCACAGCGCGGGTGTATTCCGAGAGGTTCGAGCTACTCGACCAGCTGAAGCCTTCACCAGCCCCTGTCGATTCTGCATCCGCCATCACCAGGGCGTAACCAGACGTCACCGGCAGGTTCGTCTGCGTGTCGAGAACGGTGATGTTCTTCAGCTCGATCGTGTCGCGCAGCATGTTGTCTCCGCTGTGCGAATCGGTTGCCTGATAGAGCGCGGGCTTGCCGGTGGTGCCGAGGTAGAAGTCCTCGCCGGCTTTCGTGGTGCCAAGTACCGACCCTGGCCAGGTGGGGAGCGCGGTCGCCTGAACGCCCTGAGAACCGTCGGTGCCAGCACTCACGACAGCGGTCATGTCGAACTGGTAGCGCCCGACCGTCAGCGACAAGGGCTTCGATACCGAACCACTGCTGAGCTCTTCGGCCGAAATCGAACCGAATGCGGCGAAATCGATCCAGCACAGTGCATTGGCGCTTGGGCCGCCCTCGCCGTAGCTGCAACCGTCGGTCGTGGCAGCGGAGGCCGGGGCCGCTGCGACGAGGGGCAGCGTCAGCGCGGTGAGCGAGCCGACGGCGAGTGCCGCGGCGCCTGAGACCAACTTGCGGAACACGCTTCGCGCACCACTGACCGATCTCTTCTGAAAGCCGGTGCCAGGCAGCGCGGTCGCGCTGTGGCCATCGGGCAATGAAGGCATAGAAAACTCCTAGTCATAACGGGAGCGTCCTGGCAGGAGCCATCTCTGCGCGACCGGGGAGGCGTGCGCTAGATGGTGTTTGACGTCCAGGATGAGAATATACGGGCCTTAGCGCGGCGCGCCCGCCGCCGCAGATCAGCGCCGAGCACGACAAAAGCTTGCCTACCAGGAGTTTAGTCTGCTGACGCATCGGCGGTCACACGTCATGAGCGTTCCTGTGGAAATCGAGGATCACACTCAAATTTCATACCCCTACGTCGGCCGAGCCTGCACCCGTTGCGCGACCTAACCTAAGTTCTGTAGTAGGTGCAGCTCGCGCGCCCGCGCGAGAATGTTCTGCCTACCGCTGACACGAAGTTTCTTGCGGAGCGACTGGAGTTGGGATTTCGTGGTGTTGAGGGAGACAAAACAGGCGTCCGCAATCTGCCGGTCCGTGTAACCCAGCTGCAGGAGTTCAAGAACCTGCTGCTCTCTTTTTGTCAACGATTCCACATAGGAGCGGGTGGCGAGCCGTCGTCCGATACCTGCGGCGCCCACCACTCGAGCAGTTACCGCTGCTTCTGAAAAGCGTGTTTCATCATAGACCTGCAGCAATCCGGCGAGGTCGTCCTCAGCGAGTAGCGAGAGGGCAAAGACCAGATGCGAGCTGCGGGCATGAGCCAAGCCTTCCAACGCACCTCTCGCTTGTTCGATTTTTCCGTCTCGCAGCAATGCGGCAGCGCGAAACACGGTGACAATCGTCGATACCCGGGCTCCGTACCCTGCGTGCTCGATTGATTGGAGTCTCGGGACTACTGACTGATGTTGTCCCGTCGAGAACCGTGTGAGTGCCGCAACAAGGGTGGCCGCTGGCTCGGGCACATCGCTTCGATCTGCGAGTTTCAAAGCCGCAGGTAGATTTCCCGCCACGAGCAACTCAGCGCATTCGAATAGCTCCGCCAGTTGGTCGAACTGCGACATGTGGCCATCTACCCAAGACCCAGGTTGCTCCTGCCCACCTCTCTGCTCCATCTGAGTGTCCAGAAGTGACCAATCATCCGCAGCACGCGCGGCGCTGTTGCAGCTGAACACAAACGTTCGGAACGCTTGCTGCCCGAACTCCGCGACATCCACCACCTGCGTGACCACTCGCGCTCCCTCGTCGTCCCCCCGAAGCACGAGGAGGAGCAGCAGCGCGAAGAGTGGCCGTTTACAAGCTATGGCGCGCAATTGCTCCGTCGACATGACCTCTTCGCTCGGGAACGTTCCGCAGCGGAAAAACACCGACAATGCAGTCGCGATCGTGTCAACTGAGTTTGAAGCGCCAGGGTCGATCCCCGCGAGCATACCTTCAGCCAGTGCCAACGCTTCACTGCGATACCCGTGACGGGCAAACACGGCCGCTTGCAGAGGGGACTGCTGCACGTTTAGGTGACATCTGATCTGGCTTGCCTGAGAGGGCAGCCT
>NZ_FUKR01000060.1 GCF_900163835.1 Mycetocola reblochoni REB411
CGGCGGGACCGGCGGGACCGGCGGGACCGGCGGGACCGGCGGGACCGGCGGGACCCGTCGCCGCAGTGGTTATTGAGATCACTTCTCAATAGACTGTCCGCGTCGATCCCCGACGGAACGGACGATCCCATGACCATCCCCGCGCGACCGGAGGCCGCCCCCTCCCCCCACGACGGCTCCGCGCGACGCGTCCCCGTGGTGGCGATCACCGGCCGCCTCGGCGCGGGCAAGACCACGCTGCTCAACCACCTGCTGCGCACCCCCGGCGCGCGGCTCGGCGTGGTCGTCAACGACTTCGGGGCGATCAACGTCGACGCAGGCCTCGTGACCGGCCAGGTGGACGAGGCCGCCGCGATCTCCGGGGGGTGCCTCTGCTGCCTGCCCGAGTCGGGCGGCCTCGACGACGCCCTCGAACGACTCAGCGCCCCGCGCCTGAGGCTCGATGCGATCCTCATCGAGGCCAGCGGCGTGGCCGACCCGGTCGCACTCGCCCGGCTCATCCGCTTCAGCGGCGTCGAGTCGATCCGCCCGGCCGGGGTCGTCGAGGTCGTCGACGCGCTCGAGGAGTCACGCCCCGGGCACGACGGCGACCGAGGCACCGCCGACGACGCCGACGACACCGAGGTGACGACCCGGCGCCACGCCGCGACGACACTCGCCGTCATCGGCAAGAGCGAGCTGCTCGTCCCCGCCGAGCGCGACGCCGTCACGGCGCGGATCGCGGAGCACGTGACGCGGGGCAATCCCGCAGCCGTGACCGTCGTCGCCGAGCGCGGGCGGATCGACCCGGCCCTCGTCTTCGACGCCGCCACCGCCGAGGATCCGGCGGACGAGCTGCCGATCGCCCGGCTCCTCCGCGACGCGGAACACCACCACGCGCACGCGCGCTCCGCCTCGATCGTCCTGCACGACGCCGTCTCCGCCCGCACCCTCCTGGACCTGCTGGAGTCGCCTCCGCCCGGCGCCTACCGGCTCAAGGGCCGGGTCCGCGTCCCGGCGGCGAGGGGCGAGCGCGGCTACCTCGTCAACGTCGTCGGACGTCAGGTCCACGTGGCAGCACTGCCGTCGCCGCCCGAGCGGGGCGAGCTCGTCGCCATCGGGCCGGGACTGGACGTGGCCGAGGCCGGCCGCCGCCTGGACGAGCTCGCCGAGCAGCCCTCACCACGTCCCGACGCCACCGCCCTGCGTGGACTGGCGCGCCACCGCCGCCTGAGCAGGTGACGGCGGCGGGGTGAGCCGGGCCTCCCGCCGGGTCCGGCGGCGCAGCAGCTGCGTGATCACGACCAGGTGCGGGAACTCGATGAGCATCCCGAGCACGATCGCGGCCTGGACGACAGGCTCGTCCGGCAGCGCGATCGTCGTCAACGCGAGCATCAACGGGGCGTTGCGCGCCGACGTCGCCACGCCGAGGAGGACGCGCTCGG
>NZ_FUKR01000043.1 GCF_900163835.1 Mycetocola reblochoni REB411
GTCACCCATCCAGAATCGCGCGTCAATCACGAACCATATGGGAGACACGCCCTAGGTACGTATCCGGATAGCGCGGGAATCTGTTAAGACTGGGGTTGTCGCGATCACCAGCATTGTCGCGAGAGTTCCCTAACGCACCGAAATCGGGATGCTCACAATAGGTTCGGCGAACGTAGATACCCGCGCGATCACTTGTACCTGCCACTCCCCCGCGACGGGCATGTCCAGTTGCGCCGAGTAGCTGCCGGCGGCGGGGTCGAGTTCTGCGGCGGCTTCGAACGGCCCAAGGTCGTGTTCGGGCAGCCGCGTACGAATCTTGACTTCGTCGGGGGTAACGGATTCGCCGTCGTATTCGAGTGTGAAGGTGATCTCGTTCTCGCCGGTCAGTGCTGGTTCGAGTTCGCCTCGGAGAGATAGCCCTTGGGCGTCTGCGTCGAGGGTGACGGTCTGCGCGGTGTTGGCCGTACTTTCCGCAGTGGTGTCGTGATGTTCGTGTGCGGGGCTGAGGTTGGTGAGGAATCCGGTGAGGAGCAGAACGGCCACGAGCAGCGCGGCCTCATAGGCGAGCGTTCGATTCAGTGTCTGCCACTGCATGCGGGCGGTCGGTCGTGAAGAGATCCTGGGGAGCAGCCGGAGCCTGTTGTAGGTGGCGATAGCGATGACGGGGATGACGATCCCGATCTTGAGCAGAAGGGTGAGTCCGTAGCTCGTCGTGACGAGCGTGTCGAAGCTTCCGACGATCATGATGCCCATGATCGTGCCGCTGACCGCGAGGATGGCGACGCTCCAGACCGCCAGACGGGAGAACCGTTGCACGACCTTCACAGCAAGCGTCGGCGCGGTGCCGTTGCCGGTCACCCGTGCGGAGGAGAGGAACAGAAGGAGGCCGAGGACTCCTCCGATCCAGAAGCTTCCGGCGAGGAGGTGTCCGATGTCGGCGCCGATGATGAGGGCGCGCGGTTCCATCAGCTGGGTGTGTCCGACGAGGACCGGTGCGGCCAGGGCAAGGAGCGTCAACAGCACGCCAAGCAAGTGGGTTCCTCGATGCTGCCTGCTGCGCTTTGACAGCAGTGTGGCTCCGACGACCCCGGCGCAGACGACGGCTGCCGCAGCCACCGGCGCCCAGAGCGTACCTGTCCACCATGCAGCCGGGTCGATGACGGCGACGAGGGGTTCTCCGGTCACGTTGAGCGCCGAAGCGGGGATGAGCAGCAGCGAGGCCGCGACCGCCGCGATGCCGGTGGCTCTCATGATGGTGAGCGTCCGGTGCCCTGGCTGTGAGACGCTGCGCAGCACGAGGCGCTCGAAGAGGAACAGACCGGCGAAGACGAGGAGCGAGAGGTACTGCAGGGCCGTCAGAGCGCTGACGGCGAAAGCGGTGTCCTTCGGGGTCGTTGTTTCCACGACCGGTGTGTTGGTTGGGTTTCCCGCGGCGTCGCCGATCGTGAAGGTGATCGCGCCGGAGATCGGGTGTCCGTCGGCGGAGACGACGCGGTAGCTCAGGGCATAAGCCCCATCGTTCACGTCGGCAGGGAGCACGGCGACGACGCTGGTGTTACTGACGTGTGCGTCGAGGGTGAGGGGGTCTTCATCGCCGGGAAAGAGGCGGATGCTGCCATCGATGAGCTGCACGGGCTCATTGAACGTCAGCACCGCCTCGGCAGGTGCCTGGTCGAGTGCGGCGCCGTCTTCGGGCGTCGTCGACAGCAGTTCCGCATGCGCGGACGCGGCCTGCGCTCCCGTGAGCACGAACGCCCCTCCCAACAGGAGGGCGACGAGCACGCGGAGCGGTCCGAGGACGCGGCTCCGCGACCTGTGTTTCCCGGCGATGAGGATGCTCACGCCTTCTTGCGCCCCCGAAGCAGAGCGATCACCGCGATGATCAGGCCGATGCCGCCGACGGCGAGGGAGGTGATCACGAGCGGTGTCTGATCCGCAGGAGCCGCCGCGGGGGTCGAGTCCTCGTCGTGCCCATCGGCGGTCACTTCGGTGCTGTCGTCGTGGCCGTGGGAGGCAGCGTCGCTGGCGGCAACCACGTCGACGCTCGGGGCGGGTGCGTCCAGATCGTGGCCGTCCTGGCCGTCCTCAGGGATCTGCACCCAGGCGGTCTCGCCCTGCTCGCACGTCTGCACAGTCGGGAAGTACAAGGTGGTATCGGCGGCGTCCTCGGGGATCTGCAGCGAGAGCTCGAACGCATCCCGCTGACCGTCGGGGAGCGGAGTCGTGGCGGTGTAAACGACCTGCGCGACGCGCTCGGTGACCTCGTTGCCGTGACTGTCGGTGATTGGGGTGTCGAGGTCTTCCATCACCTTCTCAACGGTGTAGAGGCTGTTGCGCGTGGGGGTGACGACGTTGATCCCTTCCGGGATCTGGATCGCCACCTCGGTGGTGGCCGACCCGTCGCACCCGTGCGGGACCCCGAAGGTGAGGATCGAGTAGGACCCGGCCTCGACCGGTCCCTCAGCGATGCTGACGTGCGCACTCGCGGCGACCGCGCCGCCCAGAACCAGTGCGGCGGCCCCCGCGAGCGCTCCCGCGCCGATCAGCGCGGGCCTCTTGGTGCGTCGTGTGCTCATTGTGTCTCTCTTTCTCGTCGGCCCGTCAACAGCAGCGGCGGGCGGTGTTGGTGGTGTTGCAGGAGTGTTCAGCCGGCGATCATGGGCCAGCACATTGCGGCCATGCCGAGGCTCATGAGCATCCCGGAGGCGACGTCTCCGGTGTGTCCGAGCCAAGTGGTGCGACCGCGCACGCAGCGGATGAGCTCGACGAGGAAAATGACTCCGGCTGTTGCGAGTGCTGCGGTGATGGCGACGCCGGTCAGCGCCGCCCACAGGTCAAGGCCCCCGTGGTCGTGGGTGTGCGCGGCGGTCCCCGTGACGGACGGCATGGCGAGGATCATCCAGACCATCGCGAGCATCATGATCGCGTGGGTCACCTGGTGCCAGGCGCTGTGGCCGCCGAGGGATGCACGGGTGATGCGGCGCTGTGCCTGGAGCACGGTCACCAGGACGAACCACATCGTGCCGGCGATGAACACGAGCAGTTGCGGGAGGGTCGGGATCACGGCCCACCAGGGCCAGCACATGGTGATCATCGCGAGACTCATCACGAGGTGCAAGGAATCACCGACGACCAGCAACGGCTTGCGGTCGTTGACGAGCCGGAGCGCTGAATACACGGCGGTTGCGGAGAAGGTGAGCGTCAGCACCCATTGGAGCACCGGGTCAGACAGCATGCCACACACCTTATCTCTACAACATGTAGTAGTCACAGTAGTAGAGCGGGGGAGCTCGCGTCAAAACGCCCGGCTCAACTCTTTCCGCATGGGTTCCGCGCGTGGCGCTCTCGTCTCGAGTGCGTCAGCGGCGGCGGCGCCACTTTCGGCGAATGCGTTCGACGCTGTTGCGGATACGGAACACGGCAGAGTTCCATTCCTCGCGAAGCGTGGGGTCTGGAAGCTGGGGCGGCCGCGGCGGTGTGGTGAGGGCGATCCAGAGGATGAGGACGTAGAGCAGGGCCGCGAAGGAGAAGGGCAGGAAGAGTTCCACGCACATCCACCTCTCGACTTCGACTGCTTACCGGGTGCTGCGCACTCGCTGGATGCGGAGGCTGTTGTAGACGACGAGGACGGAGGACAGGGACATCGCGGCAGCGGCGATGAGGGGGTTGAGGAGGCCGGCTGCGGCGATGGGGATCGCGGCGATGTTGTATCCGAAGGCCCAGCCGAGGTTGGTGCGGATGGTGCGCAGAGTCTTGCGAGAGATCGTAATCGCGTCGGGGATGACGTGGAGGTCGTCGCGGACGAGGATGATGTCGGCGGCCTTGAGGGCGATGTCGGTGCCCGAGACGAGCGCGAGCCCGAGGTCGGCGGTGGCGAGGGCGACGGCGTCGTTGATGCCGTCGCCGACCATCGCGACCTTCTCCCCTGCCGTTTGGAGTTCGCGGACGACGTCGGCCTTCTGGGCGGGGGCGACGCCGGCGTGGACGCGTTCGATGCCGAGCTCGGCGGCGATGCGGGCGCCGGCGGCGGGGCTGTCCCCGGTGAGGAGAACGGTGGTGAGGTTCTGCGCGTGGAGCGCGCTGATGGCGTCGGCGGCGCCGGGTTTGATGGTGTCGGCGAGGGCGAGCAGCCCGATCAGGTGCCCGTCGCGGGCGACGAGCGCGACGGTGTGCCCCTGTTCGTGGGCGTCTGCGAGTGCGGTGGTGGCGGGGGTGAGGTCGATGCCGTGTTCACGGAGCAGGTCGGCGTTGCCGACGAGGAAGGTACTGCCGGCGATGCGGGCGGTGGCGCCAAGACCGGGGAGCGCGGTGAAGTCTTCCAAGGAGTGCAGATCTGTGATATGAGCTCGGGCGGCGTCCTGGATGGCGCGGGCGATCGCGTGCTCAGAGCCCTGTTCGACGGACGCGGCGAGGCGCCAGAGCTCGTGCTCGGGGATGCCGAAGGTGGTCGCGGTTTCGACGGTCATGCGTCCGGTGGTGAGGGTGCCGGTCTTGTCGAGGACGACGGTGGTGATGGTGCCAGAGGCCTCGAGGGCGTCATGCCCCTTGATGAGGATGCCGAGGGTCGCCGCCCTTCCGATGCCGACCATGAGCGCGGTGGGGGTCGCCAGGCCCAGGGCGCAGGGGCAGGCGATGATGAGGACGCTGATCCCGATGCCGAAAGCCTGCGCGAACGGGGTCCCGGCGAGCGTCCATGCGACGGTGACGATCACGGCGAGGGTGATGACGGCGGGGACGAACCACGTGACGATGCGGTCGACGAGGTTCTGCACGCGAGCCTTGCGGGCCTGCGCCTGCTCGGTGAGCGCGGCCATCTGCGCGAGCTGCGTGTTCGCGCCGACCGAGGTCGTGGTCACTTCGAGCCGACCGTCGGTGCTGATCGTGCCGCCGGTCACCACGGCTCCGGGGCTGACGGGAACGGGGACGGGTTCGCCGGTCATCATGCTCGCATCGACCGCTGCAGTGCCGGCACGGACGGTGCCGTCGGCGGGGATGGTCTCCCCCGGAAGGACGACGAAAGTGTCGCCGATCCGCAGCGCCGTCGCGGGCTCGATCGTCTCGACGCCCTCGCGGACGACCCGGACGTGGCTGGCGGCGAGAGCGTTCAGAGCCCCGAGCACATCTCCGGCTTTCCGGCGGGAGCGGGTCTCGAAGTAGCGGCCCGCGAGCTGGAAAGTCGTCATACCGGCAGCGACGTCGAGATAGATCGAGTCCGCGCCTGCGGGGGTGACGCCGAAGCCCAGCCAATACCCCGCGGCTTCCGTGGTGCCGAACCCGAGCAGCAACGTGAGGATCGCCCACCCGAACGAGGCGGCGATGCCGAGGGAGACGAGGGTGTCCATGCTGACCGCGCCGTGACGGAGGTTGCGGAGCGTCGCCCGGTGAAACGGCCATGCCGCCCACGTCACGATCGGCAGCGCCATCAGCACACACACCCATTCCCAGCCGGGGAAACGCCACCCGGGGACGAGAGCGAGGACGATGGTGATGTCCATCAGCGGCACGGTGAGCAGCGCGGAGACCGCCAGGCGGCGGCGCAGGGAGGAGATCCGTACCTCGGTGGCACGCGCAGACCAGGCGTCATCGCTGCCGTCACGCAGGTGCGCACCGTATCCGGCGTTCTCGACCTGACGGATCGCCGTGTCCACCTCGGTATCGGCAAGGCCGCTGACGATGGCGCGTTCGGTGGCGTAGTTCACACTCGCCGTCACGCCGTCGAGCTTGCTTAGTGCACGCTCGACGCGTCCTGCGCACGCGGCGCAGGTCATCCCGGAGATGTCGAGCTCCACGGGTGCGAGCACGGTCGGAGCGGTGTCCGTCGTCGTCATGGTCGTGTTTCCTCTCGGACGGTCGGCCGGGGGCCGGGGCGGGCGGCGTCCCGGTCGGCGAGGCGCTGGAGCATCTGGTTGTAGGCGTCGTACTCGTCGTCGCGGCCGGTGTCGATGTGCCGGTCCTTACGGCGGGCATCTGTGGCGTCTTGCCGGCTCCACTGGATGGCCAGTGCGACGATGACGATCATCAGCGGGATCTCCCCGCCCGCCCACGCCACTCCCCCGCCGAGGTACTGCTGGGCCTGCAGGTCGGCCCACGGCAGGTCGAGATAGCGGTAGAACGTCTCGGCAATGATGACCGGGCTGGTCATCAGTATCACCCCGAAGAACGCATGGAACGGCATCGCCGCCAGCACATACCCCAACTTGCCGATGTGCGGCAGAGGACGCGGGGGCCGGTCGACGCCGATGATCAGGCTGTAGTACAGGTACCCGACGATGAGGAAGTGCACGTTCATGAGCTGGTGCGCCCAGTGGAACCGCATATAGTCGCCAAAGATGCCGGTGAGGTACAGACCGTAGTACGAGCCAATAAAGACGATGAAGACGATCAGCGGGTTGTAGAGGAACTGCAGCACCCGCCAGTGCAGCACCCACGTGATCCAATCGTGCAAGCTCGCGGGCTTGTTCCGGTCCGAACGGGTCGCGCGCAGCAGCAGCGTGACGACGCCGCCGAGGACGAGGAGCCCGGGCGCGAGCATGTTCAGCGACATGTGCACGATCATGTGCACCCCAAAATCCGGGGCCGAGTACTTCCCGAACCCGGAACTGGTAGCGACGACCACGACCGTCCACCCGCCGATCCACGCGGCCGTCCGCCCGAGAGGCCACCGGTCTCCCCGACGGCGCAGAGTGCGCACCGCGACCAGGTAGACCGTGACCGCCGCTACGGCGATGCCGAGGAACAGGAGATTGGGGCGCCACTGCCCGAACAGCACCGTGAGCGTCGGGGCATCGGGGACCTCGAAGCCCATGAAGACCTGCTCGATGCTGGTCGGCACGAAGTACTGCGGCGGAGGCTGCCGCGTCATCGCCACTCCCACGCCCGTCCATCCCGCCACCGCCACCGCCGAGAGGGAAAGCAGCCCGGTGAGGTTCCCCGCCCGCAGCGCCCCGCGCCGCGCGAGAATCACGGCGGCCACGAACGCCCCGGCGACGACGGCCAGGAAGACGAACCCGGCAATGATGAGCCACCCCGTCAGCGAGGCGGTGATGTCGCCGCCGGCGAGTTTGAACACGGCGATGACGACATCGGTGATCACAATGACAGGGAGCGCGACGGCGCCAATCCGAAACAGTCGCCGCAGGGTCACAGGCGAGACCAGGCGCCCGGAGAGGATGCGCAGTGCCGCGACGGCGATCGCGCCAAGAAAGGCGTTCACGGCGAGGGTCTGGAAAATCGCCGCATCGCTGCCGAAGTCATGATCTGGGCCCACGAGTGCCTGACCGGTGACGACGGGCGCGAGCACGGCGATCGCTGTCGCCCAGAGTGAGATGAGCAGCCCCGTCCAGCGTTCCGCGAAGAAGGAGACGAAGAAGACGGTCAACGCCGCCAGGAAGCTGATCGTCCATGCCTTCGGGGCATAGCTCGCTTCCCAGAGAAACGGCAGAGCGCCGGGCGTCGCCAACCGCTCTAACGGCGTGCCGTTGGAGTCGAGTGCCTCGAAGACCACTAGAGCTCCGGCAAACAAACCCCACGCTCCGGAGGCGACCCGGAGCACGGAGATCTCGAAGTTGTCCGAGAGATGCCGTGCCCGGCGGGCGGGCGCATCACGCAAGAACAGCACGTGTACCAGGGCACCGCTGGTCACCAGGGTGGCCAGGTGAGCGCCCGACAACAGCACGGTTGTGATAACGGCGACATCGACGCCCGGGTAACCGACAAAGAGTCGCTCATAGGGTGCGTCGCCGAGGACGACGGCAACGGCGACAGGGAAGACCACAAGAACCGCGACGGCCACCGTGACAAGAACCGCAGCTACCGCGGCCAATGGCTTGCGGACGCGAGGGTCGGTGGCAGGTACGGGAGTTGCGGTGGAAGCGTGGGGGGCGCCGGTGTCAGACATTCGTGGCGGCGGGCCAGGTCCGCACGGTGTAGCCAGCGTCCTCTACGGCTGACTCCACCGCTGCCCGTTCGAGGGGCGTCTCGTGGGTCACCTCGACACGACCGGAATCTGCGTCGACCTGGACATCGACGATGCCCGGAAGGGCCGACAGCTCTGCGGTGACGGCACGTTCGCAGTGCTCGCATGTCATCCCGTTCACCTGGAACTCGAACTCGGCCATGACCACTCCTCTTGACGCCGAACAACTTCCCCTAACTCTACATCGTGTCGTAGACGGGGTTGTCGGTGTAAGCGGAATCAGGCGCGGGCGAGGGCCGCGGTGCGCCTCTTCTTTGGTGTCTTCCACCGGCGGAGGGTGAGCCGGTCGGCGCGAAGCTCCAGTCCCGGATCGGCTGTCGTGCGCCCCATGGTCGCCAGGGCGTTGGCGAGGTGCACGGCCCCGGCATGCCGGGCTGCGGCGTCGTCGGCAATGAGCTCGATCAGCAGGAGCGTGGCGCGCTTGAGGGCCCGTCCGGCGGGGAATCGCCGGGGGACGCAGAGGGCGTTGATCTCAGCGATTCGGACCGCCCACCCGTGATGCTGGCGCAGATGGGCACGCTCGTGCTCGATCACCGCGCGCAGCTGCGGCTCGCTCAACAGATCTTTAAGGGCGGTCGAGAGGAAAATCTCTGGATCCCTGGAGGGAACTGCACAAGCGACCGGCTGATCGGAGTCGAACCATACAAGCGTCACGCCGTCCGACTTCTCGCGAGAGACCGCGACCGGCGCGAAGCGCCCAACGGCTTCGCGCCAGGAGTCGGCGAGCGGTTCTGCGGAGGCGGAGACGAAGGCGATCACCGCTGCGAGCACGCCGAGGCTGAGCCAGCCCACGACCGTCAGCATGAGTCCTTCGCCCCGGCTCGCCACGCTCACGCCGCCGACAGCACACATAAGGGCGGTGGTCGCGGAGGCCCCCGCGAGCCCGATGCCAGTGAACAGGGCGCTGAACCACAGAGTCAGTGCTGTGCGCGGGTGGCGCACCTGCCATCGTCCGGCGGTGAGCACGAGCGGCGCGAGCAGCAGAACGAGTGCCGCGGCAGCGAGGAAGGAAGCGGTGGCGATCACCTACTCACCTGCGCTTGCGGGATGTCTTGCCGGTGATCGCGCTGCGGAGCAGATCTAGGTCCTCTTCAGCGAGGTTTCCCGCGAACTGCAGCAGTGCGGCCTGCCGGTCGCCGGCTCCGTCGAGGGCGGTCATCATCGAGCGTCCGACATGTTCGTCGCCGGATCGAGCGGCGTGGAAGCGAACCTTTCGAGGGGAGTCGCCGGAGCGAACGACGTCGCCCTTCTTCTGCAAGCGTTCCAGCGCGGTCATCAACGTCGTGTAGGCCGGGACCTGTCCGGTGAACACCGACTGGATGTCGCGCGCGCTCAAGGGCTCCGATGCGTCCCAGAGGATGCGCATGACCTCGCCCTCGAGTTCGCCTCTCTCGCGCGTACGCTCTCCCGCCATCTGGCACCTCCGGCCCTCAGTCTAGTCGCCTCCAAATCTACATGATGTCGTAGACTTTTCGGCGTTCTGCCCACTCCCATCGCGAGGATCTCCGCACGTGGCTCTCTCCCTCTTCCGTTCTCGACGCTCCACCCCAAAAGCTCTCACCCCGCGACCGGCTGTGCCAGCCACCGGGCAGAGGCTCGTGCGCGTGGCACGGAAAGAGGCCGTCTCCGACCGTGCCGTGCTGCTGGAGTTGCTCGCCGTGGACGGCGCGCTTCTGGAGCCGTTCCCGCCGGGTGCGCACATCGATCTGCACATCGGCGCAGGCGTTGTCCGGCAGTACTCGCTGGTCGATGTGGAGCGGAGTACGGGCGCCTACGTGATCTGTGTGCAGCGCGAGCCGGCCGGGCGCGGAGGGTCGATCGCGGTGCACGAGAGCATCCGCGAGGGCGACACTATCGAGATCTCGTTCCCGAGGAACACGTTCGCCATGGACACGTCGGCGGGGCGCCTCGTTCTGCTGGCAGCTGGGGTGGGCGTTACCCCGCTCGTGTCGATGGCCGCGCATCTTCATCGTTCCGGCGCGGACTTCGAATTCCACGCATACACGCGCTCCGGGAGCGCACTCCCGCTGCGTCGCTACCTGGAGTCTGCGTCTTATCGGCATCGGCTGGTCGTGCACGACAGCAGCCTCGGCGACTCGTTCCGCTCAATCGCGCCGGCGGGTCTCGCCCAGCCCGAGGACGGTGGGGCGGTGTATGCCTGCCGCCCGGAGGGGTTCGTGGCCTTGGCCCGAGATCGTGCAATCGAAGCGGGGTGGCGTCCGGAGCAGTTCCACAGCGAACAGTTCACACCGACCAGCCCGGCTCCGTCGGGGAATTCTTTGCCGTTCACCGTGATCGCCGCGTCGACGGGCGAAGAGATGCCGGTGGCGCCCGATGAGTCGATCGCGGATGTTTTGGAACGGCGCGGCTATGACACTTACCGCTCTTGCGGGCAGGGCTACTGCGGGTCGTGCGTCACCCGGGTGATCTCGGGTGTGCCGGATCATCGGGACGATACGCAAAGCGCCGAGGAGCATGCGGCGAGCTCGCACATCAACGTCTGCTGCTCCCGTTCCCTCCCCCCCCGTGCTCGAGCTGGACATCTGAACATCAACAGGACGCGCGCGTGAGTCAGACGTTCATGAGCCAGAGCATGGCCCCCATGCCCGCCCCCATCAGCGCATGGCACAGGGCATGCAGGCGGTGCCCCTTGGCCGCCACTGCTCGGTACAGCCACCACACCGCGCCCACGGCGCAGACGATGATGAAGGCCGCGTTGACGACATCAGCCCAGGCGGGGGTCGCCATCAGTCCCATCTCCTCACCTCCGCCGTGGTGGCCGGCATGCGCCGACGCTTCGTCGCCGGCCATGTCCATTCCTGCCATGAGGAGCGGCATGGCTGCGAGCATCCAGATCATCGCTGCGTTCAGGAAGATGTGCCCGACCAGCTCCGCACGATGCGGGAACCCGTGGGCCCGGGTCAGCGCGGGCAGAAGCGCGAGGGCGAAGATCGCGAACAGGGCGATCTGAGCCCATGACACCGCATCCAGCACCGCGACCCAGGTCATGAGGATCATCGCGGCGCTCATCACCGCGTGGTTGATGTCGATCAGCTCCTCATCAGGGAGCCCCTCTACGCCTGGCGCGCGTCGAGTGCGGCGTGCGATGAGGTCTCCGATGCAGATTAGACCGGTGGCGAGGAAGACGACGGTGAGGATGATGTCCCAGGGCGATGCGATCACCACATCAGCTTACTACTACAATATGTAGAGTTATTTCGTTGCTTGTCGTTTCCTGTTTCTCTGAGAGGCCCGCTGATGACCGCTGTCCAGACAGACACCGCTGACACTCCCCCTGTCGCGGTCCCGTCGCCGAAACGACGAAAGACGAACTGGTACGGGGCGTTCTGGCGCTGGCATTTCTATGGTTCACTGATCGTCATCCCGGTGCTTTTCGTGCTGGCGGTGACCGGGATGACGTACATGTTCCGCGCTGAGGTGGACGCTTTCACCCATCCGGGAGTCCTCACCGTCACCGCGCCGGCGGGAGCAGAGCGGCAGGAGCTGTCCGCGCAGGAGGACGCCGTCCGTGACGCATTCCCGGACAGGTCTATCCTCTCCGTCGTCGACCAGACCGGCGACCGGGCGACGGTGTTCGTCACCGCCAGGGAAGACGGCGTCAACGCGAACGTCTACGTCGATCCGTATACGGCGACGGTGAACGGAGAGCTCACCGCCGACCAGCTGATCTCCGACTGGGCAGAGCGCATCCACGGCGACCTGCTGATCGGCGAGGAAGGCATCGGCGACCGCATCGTCGAACTCGGCGGCAGCTGGGCGATCGTACTCACCATCACCGGGTTCATCATCTTCTTCCTCGGCCGCCGGCCCCGCAAAGCCGCCCAGGCGAAAGGCGCCAAGGGCGCACGCCTACGCGGATGGCATGCGATCGTCGGCCTGCCCGTGGGCCTGGGCATCCTGATGCTCGTCGTCTCCGGCCTTCCCTGGACCGGCGTATGGGGATCGGTCGCACAGCAGGTTGCCTCAGATAACGGCTCGTCCCTGTGGGGACAGGACCCGGGTGCGGAATCCACGATCGACGAGCTCATCGAAAGCACCAGCGGCACCAATGCCGAAGCAGGTTGGGCCATCGGCAACGGCCCGACCGGCACCAGCACAAGCACCGGCACGACACCGATCTCCATCGATGACGCCGTCGCCGCTGCACGCGCCGAGGGTGCGCCCGAGCCGTATTCGATCATCTACCCCGACGGGGAGACCGGTGTGTTCAGCGTGATGTCGAGTCAGTGGAACGACAACGGCAATCCCGCCGAGTCCGAGGTGAGCCTCGAGCGCACCATCCACGTCGACCAGTACAGCGGCGACATCGTCGGGACGTACGGGTACGACGACTACAGCATCGCCGCGCAGGTCGTCTCACAGGGCATCGCCGTCCACGAGGGGCGCCGTCTCGGCGTGGTGAACACGATCCTGTCCACCCTGTTCTGCCTGGCGGTGATGTTCATGTGCGTATCCGCGCCGATCATGTGGTGGACCAGGCGCGGCACCGCATCCGGCATGGCCGCGCCCCGCGCGAAGCTGCCCGTGTGGGGAAACTGGCTGCTCGTCGTCGTGATGATCGGACTCGGGATCTTCCTGCCCCTGTTCGGCCTGTCCCTCATCGTCATCCTCGCCCTCGACCAACTCCTGATCCGCCGCCTGCCGCGGATGAAGACGTTCTTCGGCAGTGTCTGAGCCCGTACCGCAACGGATCGCCCCTCCCTTGGAGGCGAGCGGTGTCGAAGGCACCTGGCAGCGTCCTCGTGTGGTCTGGCCGTGGTACGCGGGAGTGGCGGTTGCGCTGGTGCTGGCAGTGATCGGCGGAGTGTCTTTCGGGTCCGTGTCCGTTCCGCCTGGGACGGTGCTGTCGATCTTCGGGCATCATCTGCTGGGCGTTCCCGGTGACGGATCGTGGAGCGGTGCCGAGGAGTCGATCGTGTGGAACGTGCGCCTCCCCCGGGTGATTCTGGGTGCCGCGGTCGGGGCAGGTCTTGCCATATGCGGGGCGACGTTGCAGGCGATGGTCCGCAACGTTCTGGCCGACCCGTATCTGCTCGGCATCAGCTCGGGAGCATCGACGGGCGCGGCAGCGGCGATCCTGTTCGGCGTCGCCGGCGGGCTCGGCGCCTATGCGCTGCCACTGAGCGCATTCACGGGCGCACTGGTTGCCGCCACAGGGGTGTACGCGCTGGCCCGATCGGGAGGGCGGATGACGTCCATTCGACTGGTGATGGCGGGGGTGGCGATCGGCTACGTGCTCTCGGCGACGACCAGCATCCTGGTGTTCTCATCGGACTCTCCCGAAGGATCCCGTTCGGTGATGTTCTGGCTACTGGGCTCTCTCGCCCTCGCACAGTGGAATGCGACCGTCATCGTGGTCGTCCTCGTCGTCCTGCTCAGCGCCGGCATCCTGTTCCTGTGGGGACGCAAGCTCGATGCCCTCTCCATCGGTGACGACACCGCACTCACCCTCGGGATCGCACCGGGGCGGCTTCGAGTTCAGCTGCTGTTCGTGGTCAGCCTCTGCATCGGCACGATCGTCGCGACATCCGGCTCCATCGGTTTCGTCGGACTCGTCATCCCCCATCTCGCCCGCCGCTTTGCCGGTGCCGTGCACCGGCGAATGCTGCCACTCACTGGCCTCCTCGGAGCGACCTTCCTCGTTGCCGCCGACGTCATCGCCCGCACCGTCTGGTCGCCGCGCGAGCTCCCGATCGGGATCGTCACCGCCCTGGTCGGTGCCCCCTTCCTCATCCTTCTCGTGCGGCGCTTCCACGCGTCCTCCTCCTGACCGCTCTAAATCGCAACCCGGAGACACCATGCCATCCTCACCACACCCCGCCCTGACAGCCATCGCCGCCGTCGCTCTCGTCGCCACGCTGAGCGGATGCGCGAGCAGCCCGGAGACCGAGCACGGCGATCACGCGTCCAGCGACGCGTATCCGGTGACGGTGACCAACTGCAGCAACGAGATCACGTTCGACCAGTCGCCGGAGCGCATCGTCGTGCTGCGTAACGAAGCCATCCCCGTCCTGTCCTCCCTGGGGGTTCTCGACCGCACGGTGGGCCTTGTGGGCCGTTTCCACGAGGCGTACTTCGACGAGCAGACACAGACGACGATGTCGGAGATCCCGGTTCTCAGCGACGAGATCTCCCAGGTCGGCGGAGGGGAGATCTCCCTGGAGGATGTCATCGCGCAAGAGCCGGACCTCGTGATCGGCACCTCGGAGACCGTCACCCGCGAAGGCCTGCTGGCCCAGGGCATCAACGTGCTCGAGAACGAAGAATCCTGCGCCGGCAGTCAGGCCACGTCGACGCTGGACGACATCGACACGCTTTTCACCCTCTACGCCGAGGTCTTCGACCGTCACGATGAAGCAGACGCGGCTCTGGTCGACATCGACCAGCAGATCGACGCGGCGATCGCACAGATCCCCGACGGCGAAAACCGGACCGCCGCGATGCTGTATCCCACGATCGGAGGCGGCGCCACCTACGCCTACGGGTCTGGGAGCATGAACCACACCCTGCTCGAACTCGCCGGCTTCAACAACGTGTTCGCCGACCTCCCCGACCGAACCGCAGAAGTGACCGCGGAAGAACTCCTCGCCCGCGATCCTGACGTCATCATCCTGCTACACAGCGGCGCGACCGATGAAGAGGTCGAGGAGTCGCTGACCGCGGTGCCCGGCGCGAGTGAACTCACCGCCGTCACGAACGATGCACTCTTCCCCCTGCTGTTCGGGTTCACCTCCCCCGCCTCACCGATCACGATCGACGGGCTGACACAGATCGTGGAGCGATTCCAGGAGTGATCACCGCACACGGCATCCGTTTCGCCTACCAGCGGGCCGCGGTCCTCGACGACATCGAGATCACCGCGGCCCCCGGCGAGGTCGTCGGTCTCATCGGCCCCAACGGCAGCGGCAAATCCACCCTGCTGCGCACCCTCTACGGGGCCCTCACCGCCCAGTCGGGAGCAGTACTGATCGACGACACTCCCCTCACGGAAATGCACGCCCGAGAGGTGGCAAAACAGGTCGCCGTCGTCGTCCAAGAGCCCGGCGGAGAACAACTCCCCTTCACCGTCCGTGATCTCGTGCTCCTCGGACGCGCACCGCACCTGCGGTCCTTCGAACGGCACACCCGAGCCGATCACGACATCGTGGCGCACGCCCTGCACAAGGTCGGCGCATCCCACCTCGCCGACCGGACCTTCTCCGAGCTGTCGGGCGGGGAGAAACAGCGAGTGCTGATCGGCCGGGCCATCGCCCAGAACGCGGCGCACCTGCTCCTGGACGAGCCGACCAACCACCTCGACATCCGCTACCAGCACGAGATCCTCACGCTCGTCCGCGACCTGGGCATCGCGACAATCGTGGTTCTGCATGATCTCAACCTCGCCGCGCGCTACTGCGACCGGCTCGTCCTGCTCGACGCCGGCACGGTAGCCGTCGAGGGCCACCCCGCCGAGGTGCTGACGCCGCGTATCGTCAAAGACGTCTACGGGATCTCCGCCGAGCGCGTCGACCGCGACGGGATTGCGCAACTCATCTTCACGCTCTGAGCACGACATAGGCGTTGCGGGCCGAAACAGATGCGGCGGGCCCGCGTGACGACCGGCCCGCCGCGTATTCTGTTATCCATCATTTACTCTACATTATGTAGTAGTCATGATGGAGGTCAGGGACACGAGTTTCTCACCTACTGGCGAAGCGGCGGCGGTACTCGCGTGGGGTGGTGCCGGTGATGTTGCGGAAGTGGTGTCGGAAGTTCGCCGCTGTGCCGAGCCCGCACTGGTGGCCGATGTGATCGACGGCCGCGTCCGTGGTCTCGAGGAGTTCGCGGGCGTGGTCCACGCGTGCGGCGTTGAGCCACTTCATCGGAGTGGTCCCGGTCTCTGCGGTGAACCGGCGCTCGAAGGTGCGCAGGGGAAGATGCGCGTGGGAGGCGAGTTCAGCCACCGTCAGCGGGTCTCCGAGGTGGCGCAGGGCCCATTCTTGGGTCGCGCCGAGATCGGCCGACGTGAGCGGTCGTGACGGCAGGCGGATGAACTGCGCCTGGCCCCCGTCCCGGTAGGGCGCTGCGACGATTCCGCGGGCGATGTCGTTGGCGATGGCCGCGCCGTGATCTGTGCGAAGGAGGTGTAGGCAGAGGTCGATGCCGCTGACGACGCCGGCGGAGGTGAGGATGTCGTCGGAGTCGACGTAGAGCACGTCGGGGTCGATCTGCGCGGTCGGGCAACGCCGAGCGAGTTCGTCTGCGTGATACCAGTGGGTCGTCGCCCGTTTGCCGTCGAGGAGGCCTGCCGCAGCGAGCGCGAATGCCCCGGTGCAGATGGAGGCGATGCGGGCGCCGCGGGCGTGGGCAGCACGGAGCGCGTCGATGACGGCGTCGGGGACGGGTTCGAGGAAGTCGCGGTAGGCGGGGATGATCACCGTATCGGCCGTCGACAGGGCATCGAGTCCCTGCTCGATGATGATCGGCCAGCCATGGTCGGTGGCGACGGGGCCGGGTTCGCGCGCGCACAGCAGAACGTCGTATGGGAGCTGGGGTGCCCCGAAGACGACGAAGGGCATGCCGATCTCCAGCGGCAGGGCGTGGTCGAGGACGAGGACCGCGATGCGATGTGCGGGAATCGCGGTGGAGGCCAGCGGGGAGGTCATGGCGGAGATCTATCCTTCTGCGTCGTTCATGCCACTGTTTCTGGCGTCGCGTGGCGGGGAGAATTGTTATCTCTACAACATGTAGATACAGAATCCTATCCCCGGAAAGACCATCGCATGCCTCTGCCCTCTCGTCGTATCGTCGCCGCTGGCGCGATCATGGTTTCGCTCGCCCTCGCGGGGTGTTCGAGCACCACCGACACGACTGCTCACTCCCCCGGAGCGAGCCCCTCGAATGCCGGATACCCGGTCACGATCGACAACTGCGATCGTGAGACCACGTTCGATGCGGCGCCCGACCGCGTCGTGAGCCTGTGGCAGTCGGCGACCGAGATGCTCCTCGCGCTCGGTCTCGGTGACCGGATCGTGGCGACCGCGGGCGACTACGCCCCCTACCCGGAGAGCATCGCCGACGATGCGGCAGCGCTGAATTCGATCGGTTCCGCGATGGGTTGGCCATCGAAGGAGGTCGTGCTCAGCCAGGATCCCGACCTCGTGATCGGCCAGTCGCTCGAGGGATTCGCCTTCGACGCGTCGTACGGTTATGCCACCGCAGAGGAACTCGAGGATGCGGGGATCGACCTCTACGGAGCGAACATGTGCGTGCCGGAGGATTCGCTCTCGATGACGGTCGACACCTCGTCGGAGACGCTCGCCGACCTCGGCAGGATCTTCGGCGTTGAAGACGAGGCCGAAGCTCTCATCGCGAAGATCGCCGCACAGAAGCAGGCGGTCGTCGATGCTGTCTCCGGGCTCGATGCGCCGAGCGTGGTCTACTACCAAGGTGGTGAGGGGCCGATCCACGTCCTCGCGGGCGGCATCTACACCTCGGCGATCGAGACGGCAGGCGGAACCAGTGCGTTCCCGACCGAGGCCGATGTCAGCCGGGAGGACTTCGCCGCCTCCGATGCGGAAGTGCTCCTCGTCGCCACCTTCGAAGGGCAAGACTTCGCCTCCCGTCTGGCCTACCTCGAGGAGACCTTCCCCGATCTTCCTGCCGTGAAGAACGGGCGCGTGTATGAGCTGCCGGTCGCCGACACGGACGCGTCGATCTCCGTCATGCGCGGGCTCACCGAGATCGCCAATGCCATCCACGGACTCGACCTGCCGGTGCCCTCGTCGTGACCTCGGTCTCGGGTGAGGCGCCGGCGGCTCGCCGGCGCCTCACCACGATCGTCCTGGTCGTCGCGGTGGTCACCGCTCTCGTGCTCTCGGTCGCCGTGGGGTCGGTGACGATCGATCCGGGACGGGTCATCAGCGTCATCTTCGGGCATGTGGTCCCGTGGCCGGTACCGACCACGGCGAGCGAGGTCGAGTCCCGCATCGTCTGGGAGTTCCGTCTGCCGCGGGCCCTGCTCGGGTTCGTCGTCGGTGCCGCCCTCGCTGTCGCGGGCGCCGTCCTACAGGCGGTCGTGCGCAATCCCCTCGCCGATCCCTACGTCTTCGGCGTCTCATCCGGCGCTTCGGCCGCCGCCGTCTCGGTCCTCACCCTCGCTGCCGGTGCATTCTCGTTCGTGTCGGTGCCTATCGCGGCATTCCTCGGTGCGCTCGCGACGACCCTGGTCGTCTTCGCCCTCGCACAGCGTCGTGGTCGTGTGACCCCGGGCCGACTCGTACTTGCGGGCGTGGCGATGTCGTATCTGCTGAGCGCAGTGACGAGCTACCTCGTGCTGCGTGCGACGCTGCCCGGACAGTCGAACGTCGGGCAGGTGCTCTCCTGGCTCTCCGGAAGCCTCGCCGCCGCCGATTGGGGCGACCTGGGCATCCCGGCTGTCGTACTCGTTCTCGCGACGACCATACTGGTACTCCTCGCCCGCGTCCTGAACGCCCTGCTCATCGGCGACGAGACAGCAACCAGCGTCGGCATCGACGTCGCCCGGACGCGCCTGGTCTTGTTCATCGTGACGTCACTGCTTGTCGGTGTCGTTGTCGCGGTGAGCGGCGCCATCGGCTTCATCGGTCTCGTCGTGCCACACGCGGTGCGCATGGTCGTCGGCTCGGACCACCGCTGGGTCCTGCCCGTATCAGCACTCGCGGGCGGATTGCTGCTCGTAGTCGTGGACATCGCCGCGCGCCTGATTATTGCGCCGTCGGAGCTGCCGGTGGGGCTGCTCACCGCGGCGATCGGGGCCCCGTTCTTCCTCTGGATGCTGCGCCGACAGAGCCGAGGCGAGGCATGATCAGGGACGGCAAAGCCGCGTCGGTCTCTGCCGCGCTCGAGATCGACGACGTCGCCGTCGACATCGCAGGACGCCGCATCGTCGAGGGCATATCGATCAGTGCTCACGGCGAGGTGGTTGGTCTCGTCGGTCCGAACGGAAGCGGAAAGTCCACCATCCTGCGCACCGTGTACCGGATGCTGCGACCCGCCACAGGCAGCGTTCACGCCGCAGGCAATGACGTATGGGCGACGAGCGCGCGCAACGCTGCACGGGTTCTTGCCGCTGTCGTACAGGATGCACCCAGCGACCTCGAACTCACCGTCGCCGAGTGCGTCGCTACGGGCCGGGTCGCTCACGGAACGATGCTCGGCGGCGACCGCCCGGAAGACGCAGAGGCGGTCGAGCAAGCGATGACACTGGCCGGCGTCGTCAAGCTCGCGCATCGGGATATGAGTTCCCTCTCCGGAGGAGAACGGCAACGGGTGCAGCTCGCGCGGGCCCTCGCCCAGAAGCCGAGCGTGCTAGTGCTCGACGAGCCCACGAACCACCTCGACATCCGGCACCAGCTCGAACTGCTCGCCCTGGTGCGCGACCTCGATATCACTACCGTCGTGACCCTGCACGACCTCAACCTCGCTGCCTCCTACTGCGATCGCATCGTCGTCCTCTCCCGCGGTGCGATCGTCGCCACGGGTGCGCCTCGCGACGTCTTCACTCCGCAACTTCTGCAGCGCGTCTTCGGGGTCACCGCCGCCATCATCACCAACCCGCTGACCAATCGCCCGCAACTCGTCTACACCCACAGGAGCACACCATGACCGACACGCACGACAGGGATAGCGCAGGCGTCGACTGGGACGCCATCCATCAGGATCAGCCGTCGCTCGCCGCCGATATCGTTCGCGACCCACAGGCTCAGGCGGCGTGGGACAGATCCGTGGCCGCGCACCACGCGCTCGCAGCACGCCCCGGCGTGACGTTGCAGGGTGACGAAACCGTCATCATCGTCCTGCACCCCGGATTCGACACGCTCGACGCGGTCGGCCCGCACTACTTCCTCAGCTCGATGCTCGGTGCGACCATCCACCTCGCCACCACCGGAGACCTCGACCACCCCGTAACTAGCGCCGGAGGACTCCCCCTCACGCCGACAGTCAGACTCTCGGACGTCGAAGATGCGCCGACAGTTCTCCTCGTGCCCGGCGGCGACACCAGCGTCCTTCTCAAAGACCCGCAAGCAATATCCGACATCCGGCGCCTCGGCGAGACGGCAGCGGTCGTCACGAGCGTGTGCACCGGAGCCATCGCCCTCGGTGCCTCCGGGATCCTCCGCGGACGACAAGCCACATCCCACTGGTCGGTCCGACACCTCCTGACCGGATACGGCGCAACACCCATCAACGAACGCGTCGTGACCGACGGGAACATCATGACCGCAGCAGGAGTCACCGCCGGCATGGACCTCGCGATACAACTCGTTGCCCAGCTTCGCGGGGACGACTACGCGCGCTTCCTCGAACTCGGAGCCGAGTATGCTCCGCAACCGCCCTTCGGGACCGGGACGCCGGAGAGCGCCGGGAACGAGCTCACAGCGCTGGCGCGGGACTTCTACGCCACTATCGAGCACGGCCTTGAAGCTCGATGAGCCCCACTGTCGACCAACCGCATAGCGGAAGGCACTTGCCCGGCGGTCAAGTGCGCTAAATCGGCCCTGGTCCCGGTTTGGTCCCGGGAACACCGATTTAACGAGAATCGAAATGCGCCCACCGCGCGAGCAAATCAAGCCTGATCAGGAAAAAGCGTGGAGCGGCAGCGCCGGCGCCCTCTCCTAGGGCGTGTTGATCAAGTTGATTTGTCTTCGTGTGGGTGAGTCTTGAAGGGTGGCGCGACAGGAGATTTCTGATGAGGTGTGGTCTGTGATGGAGCCGTTGATGCCGATCGTGTCGGGTCGGTCGCGGCCGTGGACGGATCACCGGCTTGCTGTGGAGGGCATGGCGTGGAAGTACCGCACTGGTGCGCCGTGGCGGGACGTGCCGGAGCGGTTCGGGAAGTGGAACTCGATCTACAAGCGCTTCAACCGATGGGCTGAGGATCGTCCTTCTCCCCGCCCGCGCAGGGAAAACACCACCAACGAACGGGATTCTTCCGTGGACATCGCCAGTTGGATGTCGGATCACATGGACGCCTCGATCAGTCCCGGACTCTGCCATTCCCAAGGTTGCGGGCGAGAATCGGGGTGGACCAGCAACACGGTCTCCCCTGCCCTCGGGTAGGTTGTGAGGCGTAATCAATACGCGCCGTCACCGGAAAGTCAGGTCATGTCACATCCTTCGTGGGACAGGGTCGGAATCGATGCGCAAAGTGTCGACGCTCCGCTCTCCCGCTCTGCCGTCTTCCTCACGATGACGATCGGGCCGACCGACGCAGCGCTCGACATCGCACGCTCCGTGATTGCCGGTATTGACGATTTGGTCAAGACCGTCGGATTCCGTGACCTGGACGGGCGGCTCTCCTGCGTGGTCGGGATCGGTGACGCAGCCTGGGACCGCCTCTCACCACGATCCCGTCCGAAGGAGTTGCACGCGTTCGCGGAGATCGACGGCGGCGTGCATCGCGCTCCCGCGACTCCGGGCGATCTACTGTTCCATATCCGCGCCGAACGCGCCGATCTGTGCTTCGAGTTCGAACGGCTGCTGCTCGACGCTCTCGGCGAGAGCGTGGCCGTGGTCGATGAGGTGACCGGCTTCCGCTACTTCGACTCCCGTGACCTGCTCGGCTTCGTCGACGGCACCGCCAACCCGGTCGCCGACGAGCTGATCGACTCCGCCGTCATCGGCGACGAGGACCCCGATTTCGCCGGCGGCAGCTATGTCGTCGTGCAGAAATACCTGCACGACCTCGCGGCCTGGGGAGAGGTCGGCACAGCGGTGCAGGAAGAGATCATCGGCCGCTCCAAGAGCGACAACGTCGAGCGCGCCAGCGCGACCGAGGCCCGCAAGTCTCACAAGTCGCTGTCCACGATCGTCGATGACGACGGCAACGAGCTCGACATACTTCGCGACAACATGCCGTTCGGCCGACCAGGCCAGGGCGAGTTCGGTACCTACTTCATCGGCTACTCGCGGCGGCTCTGGGTTACCGAGAAGATGCTGCACAACATGTTTCTCGGCGACCCGATCGGCTCCTACGACCGCATCCTCGACTTCTCCGCCCCCGTCACCGGCGCGACGTTCTTCGTCCCCTCTCGCCAGTATCTGGCCGACCTCGGCGAGCCGCAGCCGGTCACGCCCGTGACCAGTGCTCCGAGTATGCAGGCCACAGAGGCCGAAGCACCCGTACCGCTGCCCGCTGACGAGGACACCTCGCTGAGGATCGGTTCGTTGAAGACACCCCAATCGGAAGGACACCGCCCGTGAATCACCTCCTGCGCGACCTTGCCCCACTCTCACCTGAGGACTGGGCTCTGCTCGACGAGGAAGCCTCCACCCGCCTGCGCGTCGCCCTCGCCGCGCGGCGACTCGTCGACCTGCGAGGTCCATTCGGTTGGTCGTACTCGGCGACCAATCTGGGTCGCGTCGGGCCGACGATCGACGCCCAGGCGGAGTCAATCGCCGCCCGCACCCGCAGAGTGCTGCCGGTGACCGAGGTGCGCGCCGACTTCAGTCTCGACCTGCTCGAGCTCGAAGCAAACTCCCGCGGCGCCGAGGACGTCGACCTCGGCGCCCTGGACGCGGCCGCTTTGCGCCTCGCCGGTGTCGAGAACCGCGCGGTATTTTTTGGGTGGGAGGCTGCCGGTATCACCGGGATCGCCCAGGCCTCCCCGCACCAGGCTCTTGTGCACGACGGCAGCCCCGCGCACTACCTCCAGCAGGTCACCCAGGCGGTATCCGTCCTGAAGCACAGCGGCATCGGTGGGCCGTACGCCCTCGCCGTCGGCCCTGAGGACTGGGTCGCCGTGATCGAAGCAGGAGACGACGGCTACCCGGTGCTGCGCCACCTGGAGTCCATTCTCAGCGGGCCCATCGAATGGACGCCAGGAATCGAGGGCGCCATCGTTCTCAGCACCCGCGGCGAGGATTTCGTCCTCGAGCTCGGCGAAGACTTCTCCCTCGGCTATACCCGCCATGATGTCACCGACATCCACCTCTACCTCGAGGAGACACTCACTTTCCGCGTCAACACCCCGGAAGCAGCCATCGCCATCGTCGCGGCGTCGTAGTCGATTCGCCGCGGGGCGGGCTTCCACCGGATTCCAGACCCTCGTCTCACGATCCCGGCGTGCTTTCCCTCTGTCGACCTTCCCGTGGATGGTTCTGCCTCCTGAGCGCCGACTGAACGCCCGGAATTCTGCTGCCGACCGTGGCGCAGGAGCTGTTGGCGATCGTTGCCCGGACATAGTACGTCAGGCATACCGTCCGCACATCGCGTGCGTTCTGAGCAGTTCGGCGTTCCTCAGTTCGTCGCGTGTCGCGAGAGTGCTTCGATCAGGTATCGCCCGGTGACGCTTCCGGGTGCGTGGGCCAATTCATCGGGCGTCATCGAGGCGACGATCCGTCCGCCCTGGTCGCCGCCGCCGGGGCCGAGGTCGATGACGTGGTCTGCGTTCACGATCATGTCGATGTCGTGTTCGATGACGATGACCGTCGCCCCTGCATCGATGAGACGCTGAAGCACGCCGAGGAGCACCCTGATATCGACCGGATGCAGCCCCACGCTGGGTTCATCGAAGATGAACAGTGTCCCGTCCTGGTGCCGCTCGAGATCGGAGACGAGTTTCAGCCGTTGCACCTCGCCGCCGGACAGTGCCGGTGGGCTGACCCCGTTTCGTAGGTCCAGTCGTTATGAGAGTCGTCCTGTTGTCCGCGGTCGCGGGCAGGGAGACTGGTCAGATCATGACGAACAGCAGGAAGCGTCACACCCCGGAGCAGGTCGTCCGTAAGCTCGGGCAGGCCGACAGGATGCTCGCCGACGGTCAGGACGTCGCGGCGGTGTGCCGGGAGCTCGTGGTGTCCGAGCAGACGTCCTACCGGTGGCGGAACCAGTACGGCGGCCTCAAGGCCGACGACGCAAAGCGCCTGAAGGAGCTGGAGAAGCAGAATGCGACCCTGAAGCGTCTGCTCGCGGAAGCGGAGCTGGAGAAGGCCGCGCTCAAGGAGCTGGCTGAGGGAAACTTCTAAGCCCGGACAGGCGCCGCGCCGCCGTCGATCACCTCAAGCGCAAGCTTGCGGGTGAGCGAACGGATGGCGTGCCGTCTGGTCGGGCTGAGCCGCTCCGCGTATCGGCGACCGCTCAAGGGCGACACGGTCGCGGACCCGGATCGGGCGTTCAGGGAGTGGCTGCGCGCCTGGGCGAAGGACCATCCCCGCTACGGGTACCGGCGGGCGTATCACGACGCCCGCGCCGAGGGGTGGGTGGTGAACCACAAGAAGATCCAACGCCTGTGGCGTGACGAAGGGCTCCGGGTCCCGCAGCGGCGTCGACGCAAGCGCGTCGGGTCCTCGACCGTCGACGCGCCGACGGCGGACGCGCCGAACGTGGTGTGGGCGGTGGACTTTCAGTTCGACGCCGACGAGCACGGCCGACCGATCAAGATCTGCTCGATCGTCGACGAACACACCCGGGAGTGCATCGGCGGCCTCGTGGAGTGCTCGATTACCGCCGACCGACTCACCGCCCACCTCGAGGACCTCGTCGCCGCCCGGGGCGCCCCGGCGGTGCTCAGGTCGGACAACGGGCCGGAGTTCATCAGCGAGGCGATGGCCGACTGGGCCGGCACCCGCACCGGCCTGTCCTACATCCCTCCGGGCTCGCCGTGGCGCAACGGGTACGTCGAGTCGTTCAACAGCCGGATCCGCGACGAGTGCCTCAACATCAACAGCTTCTACTCGCTGCTGCCACCCTCAGCCCATCGGTTGAAGCGCTTGTAGATCGAGTTCCACTTCCCGAACCGCTCCGGCACGTCCCGCCACGGCGCACCAGTGCGGTACTTCCACGCCATGCCCTCCACAGCAAGCCGGTGATCCGTCCACGGCCGCGACCGACCCGACACGATCGGCATCAACGGCTCCATCACAGACCACACCTCATCAGAAATCTCCTGTCGCGCCACCCTTCAAGACTCACCCACACGAAGACAAATCAACTTGATCAACACGCCCTAGCCGCGACTCGGCGTAAAGTACCCCTCTTATGCCGAACGCGAATCGGGCCCGTCCCTACGTTGTCACCGTCCATCCCGACGGGCGGTGGTGGCACATCAGAGTTCCAGAACTCAACACCGTCTCGCAGGCGCTGACGCTGCAAGAAGTGCCGAGTCAAGCTCGCGATCTCATCAGCGTCTGGCTCGATACCCGCCCGGACACGGTGCGTTTCATCGTGAAGCGAAGGAGTGGCCTACGTCCGGGATGGGCTGCATCGTGAACCAACGCCGAACTCATGCGCGGAGTGCACGCGACGGCCCAGCCGAGAACGATCGTTTTCGGCTGGTTCCGGAGGGGTGTCAGGAGCGCCGCGCCGCAAACGGTGGTCGATACTTAGGTCTGGCAGGCATTTTCGGGCGGCTGTTCTTGCGCAAGATTCGCTGAATCTGCCCGTTTTCGGTCCCAAACTCCCCTCGGATCTGATGACCGAGCTCCCAGGAGACTGCACCCAATCCGGAACGCCCAGGCGTAGATTGAAAGGGAACGCGTGCGGCTGGGAGACGGCAGTCGCATCCGAAGCTAACGGAAGGTTGAGAATGAGCACGAACACATGGAGCTCCCCGGTGACGGGCTTGACCTGTCACGGTTGTGTCGAGACGGTCACCGCGCAGTTGATTGCTGTGCGCGGCGTCAAAGAGGTGAACATCGATCTCGTCGAGGGTGGCGTATCCACGGTGAGCGTGGTCGCCGACCGTGAGCTCACGGACGGCGAGGTCGAGGGCGTACTACACGCCGGCGGCGCATTCGCACTCGCTCGTGTTGATGCGATGAGCTTCCTCGGTTCGACTACGAACGCGCCCGACCTCGCAGTCGACGTGCTTTTCTTCGACGGGGCCGAGGAACTCGATGCAATCGGTCCCTGGGAAGTGCTCCGCTTCTGGGCGGAGCTTGGTGACCGACGCGTCGACGTGCGTGCGGTGAGTTTGGACGGCAAGTCGGTCCGTTGCGCGAAGGGGCTCACCGTCGATGTCGACGGTAGCCTTGGCGACCGCCCCATCGATCTTCTTATAGTCCCGGGTGGTCGCGGTGCCGACATCCTCGCGGGGGATCTCGAACAGGTCGGGCGGATCTCGCGCCTCGCTGAACAGGGAGCAACGATGGCGTCCGTGTGCACTGGCGCCCAGGTGCTCGGCGCTGCTGGCCTTCTCGACGGGATCAATGCGACGACCCACTGGATGGCCCGCGGCCAGCTCCAGAAGTCCCACCCGTCAGCGCGCATCTCGTCGGGCGAACGATGGGTCGACTCTGGCGATGTCGTCACGAGCGCCGGCGTGTCGGCCGGAATCGACATGGCCCTGCACCTCGTAGATCGGTTCGACTCCCGCGCCGTCGCTCACCGAATCTGCAGCGTGATGGAGTACCCGTGGCATCCAGAAGCTCGCGGCGAGGCCGTTATCTCTACATAGTGTAGAGTTAAGAGGTGACTTCGCGACGCATCCTCCCCTCTGCTTTCCTCGCCACCCTGACGATCGCCGCCCTCGCGGGATGCGGTGGCGGGTCGATGGACCATTCCGACCACAGCGGGCACTCCGCCGGCTCCTCGGCTTCTCCCACCGGCGCCGCCGACGTCGTTACCGACCCCACATGCCCGGCGGTTGTCTCACTCGAATCCGTCCCCGAGCGCGTTGTGACCATGGACGCCGGAGCGGCGGCCTTTCTCATCGAACTCGGACTCGGCGACACGGTTGTGGGCACTGCGGCTCCAGGCTTCAAGACCGACTTCTCCGGAGACATCCGCGCTCAACTCGACGCAGTGCCCGTTCTTGACGACGGACAGGGGTCAGCTGAGGCAGTGATCGCCTCCGACCCGGACCTGGTCACGGGAATCTCGCAGTACGAGTTCGGCGGTTTCGACGGCACCGCGTCTGTCGATCAGCTGGAGTCCGCGGGATCTGCCGCCCTGTCCGCCTGCGGCGCGGTGCAGGATGTCCCGATGGACAACATCGATGAGACGTACAGGTATATAAGCGCGCTCTCCGATGCATTCGACGTTACCGAGCGTGGCGAGGAGCTGATCGACCGGATTCGTACTCAGGTCTCAGACGCGACGGCGGCCTCGCGGGACGCAGACGTGCCCGTGCTCAGCTTGTCCTCCGTGCCCGACGCTGGCGCGGGCATCAATACCAACGGCGGATCAAGCTTCGCGAACGGCATCATCACCTTGGCCGGCGGTACCAACATCGCCCGTGACCAGCTCCAGGACTTCGCAAGCTTGTCTGCGGAGGCGGTGACAGAGGCCAACCCGGCTGTGATCGTGGTGGTGTCCGGTTTCGCGGATTCCAGCGATGAGGACCTGAAGGCGGCCATCATCGCCAGCCCGCTGTTGGCCGAGACCGACGCCGTCAAGAACGAGAACGTCGTCGTGGTGCCGCAGCGCATCCTCCTGTCACCGAGCCTGCTGAATGCGGACGCCGTCCAGATCATCGCGGATGCGGTCGCGAACGCTTCCTGAGGAGACGCGCATACGCCGAACCGGGGCCTTGCGCGCCATCCCTCTGACCGCCATCCTCATCGGGCTCCTCTTCCTGCTTCTGACAGTGATGGTGATCAGCGTCGGTGTCGGCGCGGTATCGATCGCCCCCGGAGAGGTGATCGAGGTCATCTCCGGGCGCGTGGCGGGAAAACCCGAGCTTGGCTCCCTGGATTTCATCGTCTGGGAACTACGCATGCCGCGCGTGTTGCAGGCCGCAGTGGTCGGCGCCGCCCTGGCAGTCGCCGGAGCGTGCGCACAGGTCCTCGTCCGCAACCCCATCGCCGACCCCTACGTCCTCGGCCTGTCTTCCGGAGCCGGGGTCGCGGCGGTCCTGGTCATCACTTCCGTCGGTGTTGCCACCTTCGGAGTGCTGTTGCTCCCGGTCGCCTCTTTCGTCGGTGCCGCTGCGACCGGAATCATCGTCGCGGCCACAGCGACCTCACGCTGGGGGATGTCCGCAGGCCGACTGGTGCTGTCCGGAGTCGCGATCGGTCAACTTCTCGGAGGGGTGATGTCCTTTCTCCTTATCCGATCCGGGAATTCCGATGCCACTCAGCAGGTGATGTTCTGGCTTCTCGGGAGTCTGGCAGGCGCCCAATGGCGACTGCTGCTCGTCATCGGCCCCGTGATCATCGTCGCGATCGTTCTCGTCGCAATGTCTAGCGGGCGCCTTGACCTCCTCGGCCTCGGAGACGCTCAAGCGGCCGCGTCAGGGGTGCATCCGGGGCGTTCCCGGGTGCTCGTCTTCGCTCTCGCTTCCCTGATGACCGGCGCCGCAGTCGCCGTCTCGGGGACTATCGGCTTCGTGGGCCTCATCGTGCCGCACATCGCCCGTCTCCTCGTGGGCGGTATGCACAAGCGCGTCATTCCCGTGTCTGCGTTGCTGGGGGCGATCCTGCTCAGCTCGGCGGACCTCGCCGCGCGCACCGTGCTAGCACCGTCAGAGCTTCCAGTCGGGATCTTCACCGCGGCGATCGGCGTGCCAATCTTCATCCTCCTCATGCGCAAGAATCGCGCCATGGCCCTCTCATGAGCTCATCGCATACGACGCCATCCGAAGTGGCTTTCAACGCCGTGTCCGTGAACTACGGACCACGGCGCGCGCTCGACAACGTCAGCGCCACAATCGCAGCGGGTGAGATCGTCGCCATCGTCGGACCCAACGGATGCGGCAAGTCAACTCTCCTGAGCCTCCTTACCGGACACCATCCGGCCTTCACCGGCACCGTCACGGTCGACGGTGAAGACATCAGCACGATGCGCGCTCGCGACAGGGCTCGGAAGATCGGAGTTCTCCGGCAACACACGGGGCCCCTTCCCGACGTCACCGTGACCGAACTCGTCGCTCTGGGCCCTCAGACACTCTCCACGCACCAGGTCAATCGCACCCTGGCGCGCGTCGGACTCGACGAACTCGCGACCGAACCAGTCGCGGCTCTCTCCGGCGGACAACTGCAACGCGCACTTCTCGCACGAGCCCTCCGTCACGACCCCACTCTGCTGGTGCTGGACGAGCCCACGAACCACCTCGACGTCCAGCACAGATTCGCCCTCATGGAGCTCCTGCAAGACCTTCGGGTAACGGTCCTCTGCGCCCTCCACGACCTCGACCTCGCGATCCGCTACACGGACGACATGCTCCTCCTCGCCGAGGGGCAGTTGCGCGCACACGGACACCCCGACGCCGTGCTGACGAAGTCTCGGGTTCTCGAAGTCTTCGCGATCGACAGCGAAAGCGTGACCACAGCCGGAGGCCAAACGCATCTTCTCTTACGCTCCGCGCGAGCTCGTGCCGCCGGGGAGTGAGTGAGTCGCCCCGGCGTGTCCGGAGGGCTGATTTCTGGTGTCAGCCCGCTCGTTCGAGGGGTTCGGTCAGAGCGTAGCTGAACTGCTCGGCCTCGAGCGGGGTGAGGTCGTCGATCGAGCCGTGGATTCGGTCGGTGTTGAACCACTGCACCCAGCCGGCGGTCGCGACCTCGACCTGATCGACGTCGCGCCACGGGCCTTCGTGGTGGATGAGTTCGGACTTGTAGAGCCCGATCTGGGACTCCACGAGGGCGTTGATGCTCCTATAGTTGTCAACTCATGATCTCGCCGGTTTTCGGGTCGGTCTT
>NZ_FUKR01000027.1 GCF_900163835.1 Mycetocola reblochoni REB411
CCCGTGCTCTTCCCCCCGACGGCGGTGGACAGCGTCGAGCGCGTCACCCTCCCCCCGCTCACCCCCGGGCAGGAGCTCGCAGCGGCCGTGCTGCACAGGCTGGGGCCGCAGAGCTACCGTGCCGCGTCGAGGCACGTCGGCGACGACGCGGTCGACGCGCTCATCCAGCACGGCGTGCTCCGGCCCCTGGACGACGGCATGATCCAGGTCGCTCCGCTGATCGGGGCGACACTCCGGCTCCGGCACGACGCACCGGTCGAGGAGCTGCGGCGCTCCGCCCTGCTCCTCGCCGCCGCGTGGAACAGGGGCGAGACGCTCAGCCCGGACGAGCTCGTCCTCCTGGCGGAGATGGAGCTCTCCCCCGGCGCCCTGCGCGACGCGGGACTGCTGACCGCCCGCGCCGCGGCCATCGCCCACCAGCAGGGCGCGCACGCCGAGGCGCGGGCGCTCCTGGCCACCGCGGAGGCGACGGCACCGCGCCGGACGGCCGTCGTCCGGGCGTTCGCCGAGGCTGTGCGGACGGCGAGCGACACGCAGCCGCTCCGGCTGGTCGACGGCGAACGGCAGGCGGACGGCGTGGCCGAGGACGACGACCCCGTTCTGCACCGGAACGAGTGCTACCTCAGAGGGATCATCCGGAGCTGGTCGGCCCACCCGGCGTCCCCCCGAGCCCTGACCGCCCCGGAGACGGTGATCGAGCTGTGGAGCGAACAGGAGCCGTACAGCGTCGGAGCCGACGCCGACGCGACGCTCAGCCGCATCGCCGCGGACCCCGCGACCGACAGCTCGACGCGGTGCTGGGCCCTGGCCCTCGCCCTCGGCGCCAGCGCGCATCGCGACGATCGGAGGCGCGTCGAGGAGCTCCTCCCGCTCGCCCGGCACACCCGACGCGAGCACACCAGCGCGGGCTGGGTCCCCGAGGACTACTACGCGGCCGACGCCGATGCCGTGCTCTGGCTGACCATCCGCCTGGTCGTTCAACTCAGCGGCGCCGCGGAGTCCCACCCCGACGACGGCTGGGGCGGCGCCGCCTGGACGGCGACGGCCCCCGGCGGCCCCGACTCCCGCATCCGGCGCACGGGGGCCTACGTCCTCCGCGCCCTCGACGCGTTGGCGTCGGGCAGGGAGGACATCGTCGTCGCGAACGTCGAGAGACTGCTCCGAAGCCTGACCAGGCACTCCTTCGCCGGCCTCAACCGCACCATCATCCACATCTGCCGCTGGATCACCCTGCCGGAGACGCTTCTGCCCCCGGACCGGCGCGGCGTCCCCCGTACACGGAGGCGGAACGCCGAGCTCGACGGCGTCGCCGACGCGCTGGCGCTCGCCGAGCAGGCCAGCTCCCCCGCCCGCCCGGTCGGCGAGCCCCAGACACCGGAGTGGATGCTCACCCTCGCCGAGTTCCGGCTCGCCCTGGCCGAGGACGGCTACTGGCTCCGGCTCGCCGACGGGCTCCCCCCGATCGACGGCGCGACCGAGCCGCCCACCGTCGCGGCGCTGCTGAGCGCGCTGCGCTCCTCGCTGCGGGATGACGAGGAGATCGCGCTGATCTGCGACCGCCTCGTCGCTCAGCGCAACCCGCTCGCAGCCGCGCATGTCCTCGAGCTCGGGCGACGTCTGGCGATCGCGGACGGCAGGGAGGAGACGGCACTGGCCTGCGCGATCTGGCGGGACAGGCTGGGGTTCCGTGCCAGGGACGATGCCGGCGTCGGCGTCGGCGCCGCCGGGGGACGCCGCGTCGCGTCGTCCCCGTTCGACGCGGCGGAGCGCGCAGCGGCGTCGACCGTGGCCGGGCCGCTCCCGCCCGTCGCCCCCACCTGGGCTCCGCCCGCCTCCCCGAGCGGACCGCGTTCCGGCCGTGCGGACGAGGACCCGCGACCGGTCGACGGGGCGCGCCGCACACGCCCCTCCGCCACCGTTCCGGGACCCCGCAGCGAGCTGAGCGCACGCGAAAAGGAGATCTGCGGACTCATCGCGCTCGGGCTGAGGAACAAGGAAATCGCCGCACGGCTCCATCTCAGCGTTCGGACCGTGGAATCCCACGTCCTTCAGGCCAGGTCGAAACTCGGAGCGCGACGGCGCACCGATATTCCATCGCTTCTGCGCGCCGAAAACGAATTGTCCGCCAATTCGTAACCCGAAAAGGGGTTGTAGCGTCGTCGAGAACAACGAGAGGATTGATGAAGGCTCTCTGCCCTCACCCATTTCCCCACATTAATCGACAACGATTGGCGGGGCACATTCTTCGAGCCCACAACCCCCGAGAGGAAACAATGTCCGAGAAATCAGCGTCCACGCGCGCCTCACGCACGAAGAAGACGCGCGCGCTCCTCGCCGGCGGTGTCGTCCTCGGCCTGGGTGCGGCGTACACGCTCGCCCAGTGGTCCGATTCCGAGTGGGCGCAGAGCACCTTCGCCGCGGGCCAGTTCAATCTGGAGGGGTCGGTCGACGGCACCACCTTCGAGGAGCACCCCACCTCGGCCGATGCCGCCGAGCTCAGCTTCACGGCGGACGTCGGGAACCTGCGTCCCGGACAGGCGACCGCCTCGCTCTTCGCCATCCGGCTCGACTCGGCCACGACCGTGGACGCGAACGTCGCGACGACCGCGGCGGCGACCGGGTCGGCCACCGCGCAGCTGAGCCACCGCGTGATCCAGGTCGCGGCGCCGGGTGACTGCACGGTCGACGCGACCGGCACGACGGTCGCGGGCGAGGCCGCACTCGGCTCGCTCGGGACCGTGACGGACGTCGCGCTCGCGCCGGGGGCCGGCTCGGCGCCGGGGGCCAGCGCCAACCTCTGCATCATCGTCACCGCCTCCGACGACCTGGTCCAGTCCTCCACGGCCAGCGCGACCTGGACCTTCACCGCGAGCACCAGCTGAGCGGGCAGGAACCACGATGAGCGAGCACGCGCGCGCGCGTCCGCGTCGCGGCCCGCGCGTGCGCGCCGTGCTCGCCGGCGGCGTCGTGCTCACCATCGGCGTCGGGGCGACCCTGGCGAGCTGGACGGACAGCGAGAGCGCCCGGACGACCGTCACGGCGGGGCGCTTCGGCATCGAGGGCTCCGCCGACGGGACCACCTTCACACAGAGCTCCGCCTCGACGCCGACGACCGTCACCCTCACGACGGCTGCGACGTCGATGGTGCCGGGGCAGACCGTCTACGGCGGGTTCTCGGTCCGGACGGTCGCCGGCTCGGTCGCCGGGGAGGTCACCCTCCCCTCGCCAGCCGTCACCGCGACGGGGACCACCGCCGTCCCGCTCGACGCCGTGTACAGCTCGGAGGTACGGACCATCCCGTCCGGCGCGGCGTGCGACGCCGGGACCTTCGCCGCGGGGACGACGGTGATCCCGCCGGGACCGCTCGGCCAGGCGCAGGACTCCGCGGCCCGTCCGCTTGCCGCGGACCGGCAGTCCCCCGTGCACTACTGCATCGCCATCACCCTGCTGTCCTCGGCGGACAACGCCGCGCAGGGAGCCGGGGCGAGCGTTGTCTGGACCTTCTCCGCCCGGTCCGTGGTGCCGGGGACCTGAGCCGATGCGCGCCCTGCGGCTGCTGCGCGAGGTCGGGCTCTGGGCCGCGGCCGCGGCCGGCGTGCTCTGCATCGCGCTCTTCGTGGCGGCCCTGCTCGGCGGCTTCTCGCTGGTGATGTTCAAGACGGGGTCCATGGCGCCCACCATCCCGGCGGGCTCGCTCGCTCTCGTGCGCGAGGCCCCGGCCGCGGACATCGCGGTCGGCGACGTCGTCACGGTCGACCGGGGCGAAGTGCTGCCGGTCACCCACCGGGTGATCGAGGTCGTGGACGACTCCGGCCCGGTGACGTTCCGGATGCAGGGGGACGCGAACGCGGCCCCCGACCTCGAGCTGTACTCCGCGACGACGGTTCGGACGGTGGTGTGGGCTGCGCCGGGCCTCGCCCACACCGTGGCGCTGCTGTCGCAGCCCTGGCTGCTGCTCCTGCTCAGCGTCGCCGCGGCGGCGCTGGTCACCTGGGCGTTCTGGCCGAGGGACGGCGGGCGGAGCGGTGACGGTGACGGCAACGGCAACGACGACGGGGCCGGCGGCAGCGACGGGACCCACAGCGGCAACGATGACGCCCCCCGCCCCGACGACGACCGCCAGGGGCGGCCGGACGACGCCCCGCGTCGCACCGGATCCGCCCTCTCCGTCGCTGTCCTCATCGCGGCGGCGTCCACGGCCCTCACCCTCTCCGCCGCCCCGGCACACGCTGCGCCCTCGCCCGCACCCGCCGCGGCTCCAGGATCCGCCGCGCCCGCACCGCCCGCCCCCGCGGACGCGGCGCCGGCTACCCCGGCGAGCGCCCCCGTGCGCAGCGTCCTGACCGGCGACCGCATCACGATCACCATGCTCGAGAGCCCGACGGCCCGCGCACTGACGCCGGAGCGGGCCGAGCCCGTCGTCTTCGGCGTCGCCCCCACGCACGCGGACGAACGGCTCCGGCTGAGGACCACCGTCACGGCGAGCGGCCCGCTCCTCGCGGCGCTCGAGGCGACCGTTCTGCGCTGCGACCGGCTCACCTCGACGCAGCGCTGCCCGCCGGACTCGGAGGCCGTCGTCCGCGATGTCCCTGCCGAGCAGCTCCCCGGTCTCGCGCTCGCGCCGGTCGACGCGGGAGGGGAGGTCCGCTGGCTCGACGTCGCCGTGACGCTCGGCGACGGGGCGGATCCGGACGGCGCCGCGGCGGACATCGGGATCAGGGTCGACGCCGAGGGGCCCCGCGGCGACGGAGCGTCGTCCGGCGACGACCCGGCGGCCACCGAGCAGCTCTCCACCGGGAGCGGCCTCGCAGCGATGCGCGCCCCCGGCCCGCTCGCGGGCACAGGGGGGCACCTGGCCGCACTCGTGCCCGCCGTCCTCGCGGTCGTCGCGGGCCTGGTCGCGTCGGGCCTGGCCCGCCGGTCACGCGCCGGGACCGCCGATGACCGGCCCCGAGCGGACACACCGCGATGACCGGCCCGAGCACGGCGGCGGTCCGCCCCCAGCGGTCACGCCCCGTCCGCGGGCGGCGTGGCCGCGTGGCGCGACGGACGGCCGCGCTGGCCCTCGCCGGAGCGGTGCTGCTGCTCCCGTCCGCGCTCGACCCGACCCCGACCGACGCCGCGTTCACCTCCGACGCCGCCGCCGGCGCCGCGGTCGGCTCAGTGGTCCTGGCCGCACCGGGAACGCTGGGCTGCACCCAGAACTACGTGATCCTGGTCGGCACCTCGGCCACCATCTCCTGGCCAGCACCCACGGTGACGCAGCCGAACACGCAGTACGAGGTCACCGTCACGCAGGGGAACAACACCGACAGCTACCTCGTCCCCGGCGAGTACAGCACGACGTTCAGCCCCGGACTGCTGGGGCTCGGAGGCCTCATCGACTTCCTGTTCACCAACGGGACGGCGACGGTCAGCGTTCGCACCGTCGCCATCGATCCCGCCACGGGGGCGACGACGTGGTCATCGCCCCCGTCCTCCCGCAGTGTGCGGGTCGTGTTGCCCGTGCTTGGACTCATCGGCGGCTTCTTCTGCAGCTGACCGGCCAGACGGTCAGGCCGGTGCCGCGGCCGAGGCGGTGGTCGGCCGGGCATCCCGCACCATCCGAGCCACCCGCGGCTAGTGGAGCCCGAGCTCCGGCACGGCCACCCCGCGGTCGGCCAGCGCCGTCCTCGCCGCGAGGTAGCCGCCCATACCGTGGATCCCCGGCCCCGGCACCGCCGACGACGACGCCAGGTAGAGCCCGGCGGCCGGCGTCCGCCACGGCTGGGGCGAGAGCACAGGGCGGGCCAGGAGCTGGGCGATCGTCGCCGCGCCCGAGGAGATGTCACCCCCGACGTAGTTGGCGTTCAGGGCCTCTTCGTCGGCGGCGGTCGTCGCGTGGACGCCCAGCACCCGCTGCCGCAGACCCGGCGCGTGCGACTCGATGCGATCGAGGATGGCCTCGCGCATGTCGCGCGTGGAACCGGACGGGACGTGCGTGTACGCCCAGAGCACGTGGCCGCCCGCGGGGGCACGGCTGTCGTCGACGACGCTCGGCTGGGCGATGAGCACATAGGGGGTGTCGGGATACCGGCCCGCAGCGACCTCGTTCTCGGCGTGCAGCGTCTCGCGCCAGCTGCCGCCGAGGTGCACCGTCGGAGCGGCGGCGAGCTCCGGTCGCGTCCACGGCACCGGCCCGTCCAGGGCCACGTCGATCTTCGCCACCGCGTTGCCGTAGCGGAACCGGCGCAGCGCCGCGGCGTAGCGGTCGGGCAGCCGCTCGCCCGCCAGCCGCACCAGCTCGCGCGCCGAGGTGTCGGCGATGACGACCTCGGCGTCGGCGAACTCGGCGAGGTCGTCGACCCTGCGCCCCACCGTGACGCGTCCGCCGTGCGCGAGGAGGTCGTCGATCATCGCTCCGGCGACGGCGGAGGCCCCGCCGCGCGGGGCCGGCCAGCCGCCCGGCGCGTGCGCGTGGGCGGCGAGGGCGAGCCCCACGGCCGCTCCGCTCAGGCTCGGCAGCCGGCTGATCGCGTGCGCGGCGACGCCGGCCAGGAGCGAGGGCGCGTCCTCGGAGCCGAAGCGGCCACGCCACCACGGCCCGGCCTGCTCGAGCACCCTCGCACCGAAGCGCGCCGCCGTGACGGGGTGCCGGGGCAGGCGCAGCAGCGAGTTCATCGACAGCTCGGCGACGTCGTCGATGCGCTCCGACAGAGGGCCGAGAAGTGAGCGGTAGGCGGCCGCGTCCGGACCGAGGCGCTCCGCGGTGCGCTCGATGTCCCTGTACGCCACCGCCGCCCTGCTCGGGCTGATCGACTGGGCGTAGGAGATGTCGGCGGCGAGGTACTCGACGCGACGCTGCAGCTGGAATGCGCGGAAGAACGGCGAGGTGATCGCCATCGGGTGGATCGCCGAGCACACGTCGTGACGGAAACCCGGCACCGTCAGCTCCCGGGTGCGCAGCCCCCCTCCGGCGTCGTCGGCCGCCTCGACGACCTCGACGTCCATCCCGGCGCGCGCGAGCACGACCGCCGCGCTCAGGCCGTTGGGGCCCGAGCCGATGACGACCGCGCGCGACACGGCTCAGCCGCCCGCGGTCGTGGCGCCGGGGTCGACGATCGACAGCGTCTGCCTGGCGATCTCGAGCTCCTCGTTGGTGGGGACGACGAGCACCGTCACCTCGGAGTCGTCCGCGGAGATGACCCGCGCGCCCCGCTCGGGTGAGGCGTTGCGCTCCGGGTCGAGGACGATGCCGAGCCGGTCGAGCCCGGCGAGTGCCCGCTCCCGCACCAGTGGCGTGTTCTCACCGACGCCGGCGGTGAAGACGATCGTGTCGACGAGCCCGAGCTGGGCGTAGTAGGCGCCGATGTAGGCGCGCAGCCGGTGCACGTACACGTCGAGAGCGCTGACCGCTGCGGGGACGCCCTCCTCCGCGTGGGCGATGAGCTCGCGCATGTCGCCGTCGCCGGAGAGCCCGAGGATGCCGCTGCGGCGGTTGAGCAGGTCGTCCAGCTCGGGGACCGTCATGTGGGTCTTGCGGTGCAGCTGGAACAGCACGGCCGGGTCGAGGTCGCCCGAGCGGGTGCCCATCACCAGGCCCTCCAGCGGGGTGAGTCCCATCGACGTCTCCACCGACTCGCCGCCGCGGATCGCGCAGGCGGAGGCGCCGTTGCCGAGGTGGAGGACGATCTGGTTGAGCTCCGCCAGCGGGCGGCCGAGGAACGCGGCGGTCGCCTCGGAGACGAACTTGTGCGAGGTCCCGTGGAAGCCGTAGCGGCGCAGGCGGTGACGGTCGGCGAGCTCGCGGTCGATCGCGTAGCGCCACGCCGCCTCCGGCAGGGTCCGGTGGAAGGCGGTGTCGAACACGACCACGTGCGGGATGGACGGGAAGGCGAGCTCGGCGGCGGAGATGCCCTGCAGGTGCGCCGGGTTGTGCAGCGGCGCGAGCTCGGCGATGTCGGCGATGTTGATCTTCACCAGCTCGGTGACGAGCGTCGGCTCGAAGAAGCGCTTCCCCCCGTGGACGACGCGGTGGCCGACGGCGACGGGAGGGAACAGCTCCAGGCTCGGCCCGAGCGTCGCGAACGCCTCCTGCATCACCGTGAAGCCGTGGGTGTGGTCGGTGATCGGCAGCTCCCGCACGATCTTGCCGTCCGCGTTGGAGTGCACGACGGCGCCCATGTCCTGGCCGATGCGCTCGATGAGCCCCGAGGCGTGCACCTGCTCGGTCTCGACGTCGATCAGCTGGTACTTGAACGACGACGACCCGGAGTTGACGACGAGGACGACGCTCATGCCGTCGCCGCCTGGATCGCGGTGATGGCCACAGTGTTGACGATGTCCTGCACGAGTGCTCCTCTGCTCAGGTCGTTGATCGGCTTGTTCAGCCCCTGCAGGACCGGCCCGATGGCGACCGCGCCCGCCGAGCGCTGCACGGCCTTGTACGTGTTGTTGCCGGTGTTGAGGTCGGGGAAGACGAACACGGTCGCCCGGCCGGCGACGGCCGACCCGGGCAGCTTGGCCTTGGCCACGGCCGCGTCGGCGGCGGCGTCGTACTGGATGGGTCCCTCGACCTGCAGCTCGGGAGCGCGCTCGCGTAGCAGCGCGGTCGCCTCGCGGACCTTGTCGACGTCGGCCCCCGTGCCGGACGAGCCGGTCGAGTAGGACAGCATCGCGACGAGCGGGTCGATGCCGAACTGGGCCGCCGTCGCCGCCGACGACACCGCGATGTCGGCCAGCTGCGGGGCGGTCGGGTCGGGGATGACCGCGCAGTCGCCGTAGACGAGCACGCGGTCGGCGAGCGCCATGAGGAACACGCTGGACACGACGCCGACGCCGGGGCGCGTCTTGATGATCTCGAAGCCGGGACGGATGGTGTGCGCGGTGGTGTGCGCCGCGCCGGAGACCATGCCGTCCGCGAGCCCGGTGTGCACCATCATCGTGCCGAAGTAGCTGACGTCGGTCACCGTCTCCATCGCCTGCTCCAGCGTGACGCCCTTGTGCGCCCTCAGCCGCTGGTACTCCTCGGCGAAGCGCAGCCGGAGCACCGGGTCGAACGGCGACGTGACGGTCGCCGCCCTGAGGTCGAGGCCGAGCTCGATGGCCCTGGCGCGGACCTCGATCTCCTCGCCGAGGATGGTGAGATCGGCGATCCCGCGCGCGAGCACGGTGTGGGCGGCGCGGAGGATCCTGTCGTCCTCCCCCTCGGGCAGCACGATGCGCTTGCCCGCGCTGCGGGCGCGCTCGATGAGGCGGTACTCCAGCATGAGGGGCGTGACGACCTCGGTGCCGCTCAGCTGCAGCCGGTCGACCAGCGCGGCGACGTCGACGTGGGTCTCGAACAGCGACAGCGCGGTGTCGTACTTGCGCTGGGAGTCGGCGGCGAGGCGGCCCCTGGTGCGCATGATCCGCACGGCCGTCTCGTAGCTGCCGTAGGGGGACGTGATGATCGGCAGCTTGCTGTCGAGGCCGTCGAGCAGCCGGGTCACGCTGTCGGGCAGCGGGAACCCGCCGTTGACGACGACGCCGGACACGGAGGGGAAGGTCTCGGACTTCTGCGCGAGCAGCACGGCGAGCAGCACCTCCGACCGGTCGGCCGGGACGACGACGATGGCACCGTCGAGCAGGCGGTCGAGGACGTTCTCCATCGACATGGCCGAGACGACGACGCCGAGCGCCTCGCGGCTGAGCAGGGAGGCGTCGCCGCCGACGAGTGTGCCGTCGACGGACTCGAGGACGCTCTGCACGGTGGGCGAGTTGAGCACGGCGTCCTCGGGGATCGCCCAGACGGGCACCTCGGGCAGCTCCGCGGCGAGCGCGGTGCCGATCGCCCGGCTGATGCCGTCGAGCGCGGCCGGGTCGGCGCGGTTGGCGATGACGGCGAGCAGCTCGGCGTGCTCGCCCCGGAGCTCGGCGACGGCGACCTCGGTGAGGTGACGCAGGTCCTCGGCGCTGCGGGGCAGGCTGCGGCCGAGCTCCTCCTCGCCGCCCTGGTGCTGGCGCCCGCCGAGCACGAGCAGCACCGGGGAGCCCAGGTTGGCGGCGACGCGGGCGTTGAAGCGGAGCTCGGTCGGGCTGCCGACGTCGGTGTAGTCACTGCCGATGACGATCACGACGTCGAACCGGGACTGCAGCGACTGGTAGCGCTCCACGATCTGGCCGAGGGCTCGCTCCGGGTCCTCGTGGACGGCCTCGTAGCTGACGCCGATGCTCTCGTCGTAGTCCTGGTCGAGGCTGGGGTGGTCGAGCAGCAGCTCGAGCACGTAGTCGCGGCGGTCGCTGCTGCGCGCCACGGGACGGAACACGCCGACCCGCGGGCTCGTGCGCCCGACGGCGTCGAGCAGTCCGAGGACGATCGTGGATTTGCCGGTGTGCCCCTCTGCGGAGGTGATGTAGATGCTCTGCGCCACGGTCCCAGCCTATCCGCCGGGCGGGCGGGCTGACCACGGGCGGCACGGAACCTCCAGGACACCGGCAGCACCCCTGCCGGCCACCGGTGGTTCACCTCGATCCGCTGTGCTGGGGCATTCACCCCCCGCCCCATCCGTCGAACAGGACCCGTCATGTCC
>NZ_FUKR01000077.1 GCF_900163835.1 Mycetocola reblochoni REB411
TCGGTGATGGTGGTGTGCCGGGTTCTGTGATGCTTGATGTGCGTCCGGTGTTCGGCGCGGATCACCCGACGGTGCCGGAGTTGTTTGAGGTGCGCTGGCAGGTCGACGGTGGCGTGGTGGAACGTGTTCCGTTCTGGAATAGGAATTGATGGCTGTGGCAATTCAGGGTGAGCAGATGGAGCGGTTCCGCGAGCTGGGGCTGGCGGTGTACAGCGCGCTGGGCGAGGGCGATTCGCATATCGAGTATCGGGTTTCCTTGGTTGGTCTGACGGGGAGAATTGTCGCGTTGCGTTACAACCCTGCGGGGAATCTGCAGGATTCGGCAGGTCGGTTTTTCTCGGCGGAGGTTCCGAGTTCGGCGGATAGCGCGGCGCGTGCGTTGCGTGAGTTGATGTTTGAGCCGGGTAAGGGGACGTGGTTTTCGGCGGTGGTGACGGTGACGGCTGAGGGTCGTGCGTCGGTGTCGTACAACTATGACGATGAGCCGGAGGGGCCGGGCGGTCAGGGCTTTGATCCGGTCGCGTACAAGATTGAGTTCGAGAAGTTCCCTCGTGATGAGGCGCATACGCCGGAGTGGTTGCGGCAGCGTCTGGCGGAGGCGGTTGAGTTGAACAAGAAGCGTGCGGCGTTGCCGCGGGATCAGTGGTTCGACTGACCGGTTGGGCCGCTGTTGTCCTGACCGTTGAGGCGTCGGCGTCGGCGTCGGCGAGGGAGGGCGGGGTGCGCGTGGTGCCGGCGCGGACGCCGAAGCCAGAGCGATCACCGACTACGAGCCCCGAACACGCAGCACAGACGGGCGCTCCTCGGTCAGGTGCTTCGTCTACCGCGGAGCGCCCTCCATGGCGACCCCGACGCCGAAGCCGATGAGAACCGTCCCTGTGACGCCGTCGATGGTGCGAGCCACCTTCCGGCGTTGAAGCCACCGGCTGAATCGTTGGGCGACGAGCGCCAGCGCCGACAACCAGGCGGTGCCGAGGAGCACATGCACCCCGGCGAGCGTGAGCCCCCACATCAGGTGTGGTGCTGATTCGGGGATGAACTGAGGGAGGATCGCCACGTAGAACGCGCCCATCTTCGGGTTCAGGAGATTCGTCAGAGCGCCTTGGCGCCACCCGCTGAAGAACGAGTCGTCACCGATCGGGCCGCTGCTCGACGCCGCTGCCCTGGTTCCATGGATCGTCGACCAGAGCATTCTGCCACCCATCCAGATCAGGTACGCAGCGCCGATCAGGCGGATGACGTCGTAGAGCTGGGCCGAGGCAAGCAGGAGTGCACTCACGCCAATTGCGGCCAGGAATCCCCAGATGAGTGTTCCGGTCTGGATGCCGGCGATGACTCCGAATGCTCGTCGCTTTCCGCCGACCGCGGCGCTGCGGAGCACCAGCGCTGTGTCCAGGCCGGGGGTCACGGTGAGAAGTCCGACGACGAGGGAGAAGGAAGCGATCACCGCGACAGAGGGCAACATGAGCTCATGCTAGCGGGGCGGTATCTCGCCGTTCGTGGTGACCGGCGGACGTTACGTCCCGTGCCGTTCTCGGCGACCGTTAGGGGGACAATCAACGACACCGATCGAGCCGCGACCCCCACCGGCCACCGGTGCGGGATTCGGCACGACGCCGGGAATCCCGATCCCACGCTCCACCGTCAGGTGTCCCTTCGGGGTGGCGGGCGCGGGCCGTCCTCTGCGCTCACGATCGTCACACGGGCTCGCGGATCCCCGCTGCGCGCGTAACGTCGCCACGGCACTCGGAGGGGTAGAGCGGGAGCACGGCAGCATCCCTCCTGGCCCACACCGTCGGCAAACCGGACCAGGTCTCAGGTACTTGTGCGGCACCTCCCGTGCCGTTGGGAGCACGGCTGGGAACTTGACATCGACGCCGACAACGCCACGCAGGTTCGCACCTTCGACAAGGCTCCGCAGCAGGTCCGCGACTACCTCGATACCCTGCACCCCGACGCCGACCACAGCAGCATCGAGGTTCACGTTGTACCCGAGCTCGGCGCGCTCAGTGAACGCATCCGCGAGGCGCAGGAGGCCAAGCGCGACGCCGAAGCCCGCCAGCTCGCCGCTGCCCGCCAGTCCCGCGATGTCGCCGCCGAGCTGCACGCACAGAACCTCTCCGGTACTGACATTGCCGCGATCCTTGGCGTCTCCCGCGGCCGCGTCAGCCAGCTCATCAACAGCTAAGCCCACCCCGCCGGCAGTACGCCTCTCGGCGCACTGCGAGGGGGCTGGCCCCTCGCGCTCCTCGCATGCCGCCGTTGGTGTCTTATGAGGGCGACCCGCCCTCGTGCTCCTGGTGTGCTGCGCCCCCAGTGGGGACAGCCGCGCTGGGCGCGTCTGCCGCCCAGTGTGGACGAGCGCGAGCGGGGGAGTCGGCCCCCAATGGGCACAGCACAGCTCTATCCGCTCCGCGGCTGTCCTGCACCCAGTGGGGACGAACCCTGCGGTGTTTGCTGGTCGGCTGCGCCTCCCGCAGAGGGGCTGCGCCTCCCGCAGATGGGCTGCGCCCCTCAGGCTCCCGGGCCGGCTGCGCCGGCCGTTAGTTCGTTGGCGGGATGCCGGTCACTTCCTGCTCAATCGTCGGACTGTCGACCGAGCCGGGCGCTGAGAACTGCAACCGAACTGATTAAGGACAAGGAAGCGAGACCGGTGCCAACAGCGGAAAACGTCTTCGCCACCGGATCTGTGACATACATGAGTGCGACTACGAAGCAGCCGGAAGATAGGAAAAACATAAAGAGAAACAGTACGAGCTTTCTTCTCACCCTTGCGTTGTTGCTCATCGTTTTCTCCTTATCAACTAGATGAATCGTCCTGGGTTAGCTAAAGGCTCCTGACCGTGGAAGCGAGGATGGAGTTGTCCCGAAAGAACAGGCCGCCGGAAAGCCCCCGATGCGTCGCTACTCGGTCGAGGAGAAAGCCGCCACGGTCTTCCCAATCAGGGAATACCGTGTGATCCCGGCGACCACCGTGGATGCTACCGTCGGGGAACCGGTGTCGGCGCCGGCCGGAACCTGGAATTGAAGTTCCGCATCGATGCCGAGTCTGCCGACCCGCCAGCACCCCTCATGAAGAAGGTATTCGGTGTCTAAACATACCGGCGCACAGCGCATCCGTACACGCACGCAAGCCGCGACGGCTCGTCGTGTGGCGCTCGTTCGTCGAGGTGAGCGCGTTGAGGAACTGCTCACCTTGCACAACGCCAGCGGGACGACCTTGGGCGCATGCACGGGCTCGGCGGCGCTGTTCGTGGCCTTGGGGGCAGTTCTCTCCGCCGCCAACGGAGATAATCTGCGTGCGTTCCTCGCTTTCGGCACCGCTATCACGGTGGCCGCGCTTATGGTGGCCGTGGTGTACTGCAGCAATGTCATCGAGATCAGCCGAATCTATCCACGAAGTGTTGTCGTCTGGCGTGGGGCGAAGCAGCGGAAGCGTCCCGTTATCCAACAACGCCATGGGTTCAGTGTGAAGACCTACACGATCGTGCGCCGGCGTATTACGTGGCTCGGCTACGGATCGCTGATCGCACTGTTTGTGATCTACCTGTGTGGGCTCTGCATGCTGGTGATCCTGGTCCAATGAATTATTTTGATTGTGGCGTAATTGATTGCGCGGCCGTTATGGCCAAGGACGTCGCCCTCGCGGCGTGACGACAAACTGTCACCTAACCGTGCAGCAGCCCCCCGGGGCCGCCATTTCGTCGTAGCGCGGTGTCAGCACGAATACTCCGATGATTTGCCCTCTTCGCTTAGTCCAAAAGGAACAGGTCCCCGATGCCGATTCGATAGGTTCGCGCCTCGGCCGTCGTGCAGGACATCTTGGTGGTGTGTGACGCGCTGCTCCGCCTCGTCCCCGTGCGGATCAGGTGCCGCGACCTGGGCCGGCGGTCGGTGCCGGCGGCTCCTGTCTGCACGCGGGGCCCACGCCGCGCCTGGCCGAGGCAGTGCCGGACGCCGGGGCGGCAGTAGGGTGGGGCGCACCGGGACGACGGGCCCCGTCGGTCCGCGCTCGCGCCGACGAGGGGACACCGCATGACCGCCACGAACCCGCCGACCGACGGTCGAACGCCCGGCTCGCCGGTGACACCCGCGACCCCGCGCCCTCCGCTGTCCCGGCAAATCGTCGTCGCGGTGCTCCTGCTGGCGGCGGTGTTCGCGGTCGCGTCGCTCGGCTCCCTCGCGGCGATCGGCAATACGGACGGCTGGTACGCGACCGTCGAGAAGGTGCCGTGGAACCCGCCGAACAGCGTCTTCGGGCCGGCGTGGACGGTGCTGTACCTGCTGATGGCGGTCGCCGGCTACCTCGTCTGGCGTCGCGGTTTCCGCGGCAGGGGCAGCCGGAACGCCGCCACGGGAACCCTGGTCCTGTTCGCCGCCCAGCTGCTCGCGAACGGGCTCTGGACCCCGGTGTTCTTCGCCGGGTACCCGGTGGCCGGTGTCGCGGCGTGGTGGGCGGCGATGGGCATCATGGTGGTCCTCATCGTGCTCGTCGTCGCACTGATCGTCGTGGCCCGGAGGGTGAGCGTCGCGGCGGCGATCCTGCTGCTGCCGTACCTGGCGTGGCTGCTGTTCGCCTCCACGCTGAACGCCGGGATCATCGCGCTCAACGGCTGAGCCGGAGCGCGGGGGAGCGCCGGGTAGACTCGGCGTGACCTCGTCGAGAAACCCCCGGAGGAGCCATGTCCGCCCGCTGTGACTACTGCGGCGCCGCGCTCCGTCCGAACGCCCGGTTCTGCCTCGACTGCGGGCAGCAGGTGCGGATCGTGCGCGCGGGCTCCTCGGGCGGGACCCGCACCGCCGACCCGGGGGTCAGGAACACCACGGGCGGAACGGCGGGCGGTCGCACCGACGGGACGGCCTCTCCCCGGGTCGCCCCGCCGCCGTCGCTGGGCTACGTGCCGCGACCGCTCGGCGACGACTCCCCTGAGCGGCCGGCTGCGCAGCGGGTCGCCGCCCCTCCCGCTGCTCCCATTGCTCCCGCTGCGACCCCCGCGCCGGTTCCTCCAGCCGCGGTTCCCCCAGCTTCGGGGGCTCCCGCCGCCTCCGCTCCCGCCGTGGATTCGGCCATCAGCGCGACGACGCCTCCGCGCGTGACCCCGACAGCGCCTCCCCCCGCAGCGCCGCGCCGGGTGGCCGCCCCGGTCGAGTGGGTGCTCCGCGACGACGACGGGATCGCCTTCCGTGTCGGCGGCGACACCGTGCTCGGCCGCCGTCCCGATGCCTACGCCCAGGCGGAGGGCCTCGCCTCGATCGCCGTCGACGACCCGCTCCGCTCGGTGTCCCGCGTCCACCTGCGGCTGCGCCCCGACGCCTCCGCCGTGCTCAGCGTCACCGACACGGGGAGCGCCAACGGGACGCGCATCGAGCGCGACGGCGGCGTCCTCGAGCTGGTCGCCGGGCAGCCGGCCTTCGTCCGCAGCGGAGAGGTGCTCTGGGTTGGGGAGCGGCGCTTCCGCGTCCGCGCCGTTCCGTCGGGGGACACGGGGGCTGCGACAGGCTGAACGCGTCCCGCGGCGTGTGTCCGGTCCGCCGCTCGTGTCCGGTCCGGGCGTTTGTCTCGTCCGCGCATGCCCGGCCCGGACTTCGCCCGATAGCGCCCGCCCGGTGCGCCCGCCCGCTGCGCCGGTTCGGCGCGACCGGGGTCAGCCCTCGTCCGCCGAGGACGGCTCGCTCGCGGCGCACCGGTCGGGGTCGCGGCGGAGGAACACGTCCACGCCCTCGTCACTGTCGTAGCGAAAGCCGGCGCGCTCATACAGCCGTTGCGCACGCGATCCACGCAGGACGTTGAGCCGAAGCACCCGCCCGCCGTGCAGGGCGAGGACGCGGTCGAGGACGGCCGTGCCGATCCCTGCGCCCTGCAGCCGCCGCGGCAGGTAGAAGTGCTCGACCCAGCGCTCGTCACCGTCCGGCCGCACGGCGATGCAGCCGACGTCCGTGCCGTCGACGACGACGATCATCGTGTTCTCCGGCCGGTAGCCGCTGCGGAACCTCTCGCGGACCCGGACGGGCGTGAACACGCCGACGCGTTCCAGGTCGGGGCGCATGACCTCGGCGCGCAGCTCGGCGAGCCAGTCCACGTCGGACGCGCGTGCGGGGCGCAGCTCCAGGCGATCCGCTCCGGCTCCAGCTCCAGCTCCGGCTCCGGCACCGGCACCGGCACCGATACCGTCGCCCGCCCGCGGCGGCACGCTCACGCCGGGGTCGGGTCGGTGTCGTGCCCGCGGCGCGCATCGGCCACCACGGGTGCGTCCTCCGTCGGCGCGCCCTCGGCCTCTCGGCCCGCCCGGCGCAGCCGGTCGGCACGCCGCATCCACCACTCGAACGGCAGCGTCAGGAACGGCAGGACCGACATCGCCAGCCCCACAGGGGCGAGCCAGATCGGCCAGCGGAACCGCACGGCCGCGAGCAGGATGGCCAGCACGACGGCGAGCCACACGACGCCGTGGATCCAGCCGAACACGGTCACGCCGAACGTCCACCCGTTGATGAGGTACTTGAACGCCAGGGCCACGAGCAGCCCGCACCAGGTGACGCCCTCCGTGAGCAGGGTGGCCTGGAAGAACAGCCGGACGGCACGGTCGATTCTGCTGGGGGTCATGGGGTCCTCTGCTGGCGGGAACGGCTCGATGCGATGCTACCGTCCGTCGTGCGTGCGGACCGGTGCCGTCGAGGGCGCTACCGGGTGGACGATCCGGTCCCGGGCCCTCCGGCGTCGCGCCATCCGCCCCCGGCCTCGCCGGCCTCCCCGAGCAGCGGAAGCAGCGTGGGCAGACGGGTCACGCCGTCGTCCGCCATGAAGTGCCCGACCGGGCCCGCCTCGATCAGCTCCGCGCCGAGGCGCGCCGCGAGCGACCGCGTCGCCGCCGGAGGGACGATCGGGTCGTCGGAGGAGACCAGCACGGTCCAGGCATCGGCGTGGGCGCGCGCCGCGGCCAGGTCGACGCCGTCGCCGATGAACGCGTCCAGCTCGGGCAGCGCGGGCAGCGGCTCGGTGAACCCCGCCACGAGCACGACCCCGCTCAGCCGCCGTCCCTGCGGCAGCGCGGCCAGGGCGCGCAGCGCGGTCAGGCAGCCCAGGCTGTGCGCCACGACGACCGTGTCGCCGTCCGCGTCGGCCAGCGCCGTGCGCGCCGCCGACAGCCAGTCGTCGGCGTCCGGGGCCTCGGGGCGGGGCAGCGGCGGCACGCGCACGGCTCCCGGCTCCAGTCGGTCGCGCAGCCAGGGGAACCAGTGCTTGTCCGGGTGCGCGGAGTAGCCGTGCAGCACGACGACCCGCGGGGAGCCGTGCTCGGGGGGTGTGGTCATGGCCGCTGGTCCTTTCCCGCCGATCGTCTCACACGCCCAGGCGCCGCCAGGCATCGGAGCGCGCTCTGAGTCCGAGTGTGACGGCCCTGGCCAGCATGTAGCCGCCGGTGACCGCGATGGTGAGCCACAGCAGCGTGGTGGCGCCGCTGCCGGGCAGGGCGGGGGCGAGCAGGAACAGGGGCACCGAGACCGCCAGGTTCACGACCCCGGTCAGCGCCAGGTAGCGCGCATCGCCCGCCCCGATGAGGACCCCGTCGAGGACGAACACGAACCCGGCGAGCGGACTCGCCACCCCCAGCGCGATCAGCGAGGGCCTGATCAGCTCCGCCAGCGCCGGATCGCCGCTGAGGGCCAGCCCGATGACGCCGGAGCACGCCACGACGACCGCCCCGACGACGACTCCGAAGCCGACGCCCCACAGCAGGCAGCGCCGGAGCACGAGCGACACCTCCGCGGTGTCGCCCGCGCCGAGGCCGTGGCCGACGAGCGCCTGCGCGGCGATCGCGAGCGCGTCGAGGGCGAAGGCCGTCGTCGAGAAGATCGTGATGACCAGCTGGTAGCCGGCCAGGGTGTCCGTCCCGACGCCGCTGGCGACGCCGACCGCGAGGAGCATCGCCGCGCGCAGGCTCGCGGTGCGCAGCAGCAGCCAGCCCCCGGCCGACGCGGACTCCCTGATGCCGGCGAATGCGGGGCGCAGCCCAGCACCGGTGCGGCGGACGTGCCGCCGGATCACCACCAGGTACGCCGCCACCATGCCCCACTGCGCGATGACCGTGCCGAGCGCCGACCCGGCGATGCCCAGCTGCGCGCCGTAGACGAGGGCGACGTTGAGCGCCGCGTTGGCAGCGAAGCCCACCACCGCGACCACGAGCGGGGTCGTCGTGTCCTGCAGGCCCCTGAGCAGCCCCGTCGCCGCGAAGACGATGAGCATCGCCGGAACCCCGGCCATCGACACGGACAGGTAGATCGCGGCCTGCTCCGACACGGCCTCGGAGGCGCCGAACAGGCCGACGAGGGCCGGTGTGGCCGCGGCACCCGCCGTCGCGACGACGACCCCGATGCCGACCGACAGCCAGACCGCGTCGACGCCGGCCGCCACCGCGCCCCTGCGGTCGCCGGCCCCCAGCCGCCTGGCGACGGCGGGGGTGGTCGCGTAGGCGAGGAACACGAGCAGCCCGATGATCGTCTGCAGCACGGCCGCGGCGATCCCGAGCCCGGCGAGGGGCACGGTCCCCAGGTGGCCGATCAGCGCCGAGTCGGTGAGCAGGAACAGCGGCTCTGCGATGAGCGCACCCAGCGCGGGCACGGCCAGGCGCAGGATGGATCGGTCGATGGCGCGCACCGGTCAAGTATCCCGCGTTCCCCCGACAGTAGAATCGTCCCGGTGCGGGCCGGCCCCACCCGCGTCACACCCCCGTCGAAAGGCCCCGCATGGCTCGCGTGCGACGCGTCAGACCCCGCAGGGATGCCGGCATCTCGCGGACCCGCAGCGACGACCGCTTCGGCTACGTCACGGCGGACGGCCACCCTGTCGACCCCGCGGACGCGGAACGGATCGACGCGCTCGCCATCCCGCCCGCCTGGACGGACGTCTGGATCTGCGCCCGGCCGACCGGGCACGTCCAGGCCGTCGGGACGGATGCCGACGGGCGCACGCAGTACATCTACCACCCCGACTGGCGCCGTCGCAGGGACGGGGCGAAGTACGACAGGGCGCTCGCGCTCGCCGCCGCCCTGCCCACCGCCAGGGGGCGGGCGACGCGGAGCCTCAGGGCGGAGGGCGCCGCCACGGAGGAGACGGTGCTCGCCGTCGCGTTCCGGCTGCTCGACCTCACCGGTGTGCGGATGGGCTCGACCGCCTACCTGCGTCGCTCGGGCAACAGGGGCCTGACGACCCTGCAGCGGCGTCACCTCGTCGTCGACGGCACCGCCGTCCGCCTGGTGTTCAGGGGGAAGTCGGGGAAGCGGCAGGAGATACCGCTCGAGGACGCCGACGTCGTTACCGTCCTCGCCCGGCTCGCGGAGGGATCGGCGCGCACCGTGCTGCTGAGCTGGCGCGAGGGCCGCCGGCGCCGGTCGATCACCCCGGCCCGGCTCAACGCCTACCTCGGCGAGCTGACCGGCGGAACGTTCACCGCCAAGGACTTCCGCACCCTGAGGGGCACGATCATCGCGGCGCAGGCGCTCGCCGAGTCGGGCCCGCAGCGGAAGCGCGCGGCCCGGCTCGCCGCGGAGCGGACGGCCGTCGCCGCGTGCGCCGCCGGACTCGGCAACACGCCGTCGGTCGCCCGCAGCTCCTACATCGACCCCCGGCTGTTCGCGCGCTACCGCTCCGGCCGCGTGCTCGACACCGCCCGGTCACCGGATGCGGCGCTGAGGGACCTGCTGATCGGCTAGCGCCGTGCCGCAGCGATCGTCAGCCCCGCGTTGATCAGCGCCAGGTGGCTGAGCGCCTGGGGCAGGTTGCCGACGGCCGCTCCGCTGGCGGGGTCGATCATCTCGGCGAGCACCCCGACGTCGTTCGGGCAGGCGTCCACGAGGGCGTCCATGAGCTCGCTCGCCCTGTCGATCTGCCCGGTGTGAACGAATGCGGCGACGAGCCAGAACCCGCACGCGACGAACGCCCCCTCCTCCTCGTCCGCCCCGGAGAAGCGGTACAGGTGCGGGCCGGAGCCGAGCCGGTCGACGAGCGCGTCGAGGGTCGAGCGCATCCTCTCGCCGCGGTCGAAGCCGCTGATCGCGTGCAGCAGGATCGAGGCGTCCAGCCGGCCGCTGCCGGGGAAGAACTCGTAGGCGCCGAGATCCTCGGACCAGCACTCGGTCTCCACCCACTCGCGGATGTCCTCCATCGCGGTGCGCCACCGGTCCACCTCCCCGGTGATCTGGCCGGCATCGGCGAGGCGCACCGCCCGGTCGAGTGCCTGCCAGCAGCCGAGCTTCGAAGTCGTGTACTGCCGGATCTCGGGCAGCTCCCAGATCCCTGAGTCGGGGATGCGCCAGTGGTCCGCGGCCTGGTTGGCGACGTCGCCCATGAGCCTGGCGGTGTCGTCGTCGAGGACGTTGCCGTGATCGACGTACTCGCCGACGATGGTGAACAGGTCGCCGTAGACGCCGAGCTGCAGCTGGCCCGTGGCCCGGTTGCCGGTCACGACGGGGCGGCTGTTCCGCCACCCGGGCACGTCGTGCTCGTGCACGCCGTCTCCGGGGTCGTTGCCGTCCAGCCCGGCGAGGACGACGAGCTCCCGTGCGAAGCCGCCGATCTGCGAGAGCATCCGGCTCATCGCCGCGTGCGTCTCCTCGCGGACGCCGAACTGGTAGAGGGCGCTGAGGGTGAAGGCGGTGTCGCGGATCCAGGAGAAGCGGTAGTCCCAGTTCTTCGCGACGGTCAGCGACTCGGGAAGGGACGTGGTCGCCGCCGCCGCGATCGCGCCGGTCGGCCGGAAAATCAGCTGGCGGAGGATGAGGGCCGAGGTCCGCACCTGGTCCGCGTGCGGGCCGCGGTAGTCGAACGAGGAGGACCACTCGCCCCTGACCCGCTCGGTGAGCGAGAGCCGGTCGTCGATCAGCCGCGCGTCGGGCAGCGTCAGCGGCTCGTGGTCGCTCGCGACGACGGCGAGCAGGTGCGTCGACCCCGGCGAGGTGCGGTAGCGCGCGAGGACGCGGTCGGCCAGGATCTCCGTCGACGCCTCGCCGAGGGTGCGCACCCCGAGGGTGAGCCCGTCGACGCGGAGCACCGGGCCGTGCACGGTCCGCGAGACCCACGGTGACGCGGTGCGCAGCAGGGTGCCGGGGGCGACCTCCGCCGTGAACGAGACCTCTCCCTCCACGCCCTCGATGCGTCTCGCCAGCTCGTTCCACGGCAGCTGCCCCGACAGGCCGATGGTGAGCCCGTCGACGACCCTGGCGACGCCCCGGTCGGTGCGGAACGTCGTCTCCAGCACGTCGGAGCCCTCGCGGTAGCGGCGCGTCACCGTGAACGGCCGGTCCGGCCTCAGCGCGATGTGTCCGCCGAGCTCCGCGTCGAGGAGGGCGCCGAAGGCGGGCGGCGAGTCCAGGTTCGGCAGCGGAAGCCAGTCGATGCGTCCGTCCCTGGCGACGAGCGCGACGGTCCTGCCGTTGCCGATGCTCGCGTAGCCGGCGAGGTCGGCGTAGCCGTCCGCGTCGCGCTCGTCCGGCGCGGACGGCTCGGACCGTGCCGGGAGCGGCCGGGTCCCGACCGCCCACGGTCCGGTCACGGGGTGGGCATCCCGCCGTTGACGTGCAGCGTCTCGCCGATGACGAAGCTGGATTCGGCCGAGGCGAGGAACACGTACGCGGGCGCGAGCTCGGCCGGCTGCCCGGGGCGCCCCAGGGCGACGTCGTCGCCGAAGTCGGGCAGGTCCTCGGTCGGCTGGCCCCCCGCCGTCTGCAACGGCGTCCACACCGGCCCCGGTGCGACCACGTTCACGCGGATTCCGCGCGGGGCCAGCTGCTCGGCCAGGCCCTTGCAGTACGCGTTGATCGCGGACTTGGTGCTGGCGTAGTCGAGCAGGTGGGCGGAGGGCTTGTAGGCCTGGATGGAGGAGCTGGCGATGATGGACGAGCCGGCCGGGAGGAACTCGACGGCGGCGCGGGTCAGCCAGAACAGCGCGAAGACGTTGGTGCGGTACGTCTCCTCGAACTGCTCGGACGGCAGGTTCTCGACCCGGGTGCAGTACTGCTGCTTGCCTCCGTTGCTCACGAGGATGTCCAGGCCGCCGAGGCCCTCGAACGCGTCGCGGACGAGGCCCTCGCAGTACTCCCTGTCGGTCAGGTCGCCGGGGAGCAGCAGTGCCGTCCTCCCGGCGTCGCGGATGAGGCCGGCGATGCGCTCGGCGTCGGCCTGCTCCTCCGGCAGGTAGGACAGGGCCACGTCCGCCCCCTCCCTGGCGTAGGCGATCGCGGTCGCCGCCCCGATGCCGGAGTCGCCGCCGGTGATGAGCGCCTTTCGCCCGGCGAGCCGCCCGCTGCCGCGGTAGCTGTCCTCGCCGAGGTCGGCACGGTTGTCGAGGTCGCGGTCCAGGCCCGAGCCCTCCTGGTACTGGGCGGTCGGGATGATGTCCCGGTACATGGTGACGGGGTTGCGGAGCGTGTACTGATCGGTCATGGGGATGTCCCTTCGATTCGTTCGTGCGGTGCTCACTGTGTGCCGGGGCGGTCCCGGCGCGGTGGTCAGATGGTGGCGACGGAGCCGGAGTCGACGCGGTAGTTGGAGCCGTTGACGAAGGACGCCAGGTCCGAGCACAGGAATGCGATCACGGCCGCGACCTCCTGCGGCTCACCGCGGCGGCCGAGCTCCATGTAGGGGCGCTGCTCGTCGAGGAACGACTCGATCGCCGCGTCGAAGGAGACGCCGAGCTCGGCGGAGCGCTTCTGCATCATGGCGTCCGTCATCGGCGTGTGGATGAACGCGGGCGAGACGGCGTTGACGAGCAGCCCCTCCCGGGCGTACGAGCGCGAGAGCCCCTTCGCCAGGGCGAGGATCCCCGCCTTGGCGGCGCAGTAGGGCAGCTCGTCGTCGTAGGGCTGGACGGCGTCCTCCGAGGCCAGCAGCACCAGTCGCCCCCAGCCGCCCGAGCGCAGCTCCGGGAGGAACTCGCGGATCAGTCGGACCGGGCCGATGAGGTCGGTCTCGATGGTCTTCGTCCAGCCCTCGTCGGTGATCTCGTGGAACAGCCCCTGGGCGCCGGTGACGCCCGCGCTCTGGACGAGGATGTCGATGTCGCCGACCGCCTCCTGGACGGCCGCGTGCAGCGCGGCGACCTCGTCGACGCTGGTGATGTCGGCGGCCGCATGGTGTACGCGCGTCTTGGGCGAGAGCCGGGCGGCGGCCTCCGCGAGCGAGTCCTCGTCCACGTCGGTGAGGAAGACGGTGGCGCCCTCCGCCAGCAGCAGCCTCGCGGTCTCCCAGCCGATCCCGGAGTCGGCTCCGGTGATGAGGGCGGTCTTGTCGGCGATGTTGAGGTCCATGCGTTCTCCTATGCGTCTGTCGTGCTCGGGATGGTGCGGATGAAGCGGAGGATCTGCTCCGCGGTCTCGTGGGGGCGTTCGAGCGGTATCTGGTGCCCCGTCGCGGGGAGGGCGACGTGACGGGCGTTCGGCAGCGACCGGGCCTGGAGCGCCGGCTGCGCCGCGGCGCCGAGCGTCTCGTCCTCGGTGCCGCCGAGCACGAGAGCGGGGAGGGCGAGCCCTGCGGTCTCCTCGCTGACGTCCTCCCGGCTGCCCCTGGTGAACCAGGACTCCCAGGCGCGCGGTGCGCTCGCCGTGATCGTGCCGACCGCGATGGAGTGCTCGGCGGCGGGCAGGGGCGACGCGCAGTCGTCGTCGAGGAACTGCTCCGCGCGCTCGGCGGTCAGGCCGGTGCGCGCCCAGCCGATCATCTGCTCGCGCTTGTCGTCGGGCATGGGCTCGGGCGTCGCGGGCGACCCGGCGAGCAGCACCGCGGCCGACGGGCCGATGGCTGTGCCCGCGAGGGCGGCGGCGACGAGGAGCGCGACCTTGCCGCCCATGCTGTGGCCCAGCACGACCCAGGGGAGGTCCCTCGGCGCCCGGGCGATCGCCGCATCGGTCATCGAGCGGAGGTCACCGCCGCGCGGATCGTCGGCCGCCGAGCCGAAGCCGGGCAGGTCGATCGGGACGAGCGTGAGCTCAGGGGGCAGGTGATCGGCCAGCGGGCCGAAGGTGGCCGCCGCGCCGCCGAGCCCGTGCAGCGCGAGGACGGTCATCGGCGTGGTCGGTGTCATCGGGATGATCCTCGCTGCTCCACGGTGTTCCCTGGCCCGTGGCTCAGTTCGACGGACGTCGTGTCTCCGCGCTGATGAACCAGGCCTGCTGCTCGAGCTTCTCGATGACGCCGTGCAGGATGTCGGCGGATGTGGGGTCGGCGGCGTCGACGGCATCGTGCACGCGGCGCATGGTCGCGACGGTCGACTCGATGGCGCGCGTGATCAGGTCGATGGCGTCGTGGGTGAGGACCTCCCCCTGCGGGAACTCCGGCAGGGTGGTCTGCGCCGCGATGACCGCCGGTCGGCCGTCGGGGGTCGCGTGCAGGGCGCGCATGCGCTCGGCGACATCGTCGGAGCTGGCGCGGGCGATCCCGACCACCTCGTCCAGGTTGAGGTGCAGGTCCCGGAAGTTGGGGCCGACGATGTTCCAGTGGGCCTGCTTGCCGACCAGGTGCAGGGCGGTCAGGTCGATGAGGACGGCCTGGAGGTCGTCGGCGAGGGACTGGCTGGCGAGGAAGCCGTGCTCGGCGTTCTCCTCGCTGGTCTGCTCGGCCCCGGAGGGCTGCGGAACGGTGATGGTCGTCGTGCTCATCAGAATCACTCTCCAATTCGTAGATGATCTAACTATTAGCGAGCCTAGTAATCGAACCCCGTGAGGGCAAACGTCTCGGCGCGTCGGTCGCCGCCGCGGAGTAGACGTGACCGGAGGGCCCCGGGCGTGCATCGGCCCCCTCGGACGGGCTGGGCGCTCGTCGCGAGGGGGCCGATGACGGCGTTCGCGGGTCAGGACGTCGGGTTGACCGGCAGCACGGCGGAGCCGTACGTCTCCGTGATCCAGCTGGCGACTTCGGGTGACTCCAGGTACTCGGACAGCGTCGCGACCCGCGGGTCGTCCGCGAACTCCTTCCGCACCGTCAGCAGGTTCGCGTACGGGTTGTCCGTCGCGCTCTCCAGCGCCAGGGTGTCGTCGTCGATGGACAGACCCGTCTGGAGGGCGACGTTCCCGTTGACCACGGCGAGGTCGGTCTCCCCGTCGGCGACGGCCCTCGCCGTGAGCGAGTAGTCGACCTCGCTGAGCTCGAGCCCGGTGGTGTTGATCGCGTCGTCGCCGAGGACGTCCTTCACGGTGAGGGTGTCGGTGGCGACGTCGAAGCCGTCCGGCAGGGTGATCAGGTCGTTGGCCGCGAGCAGCAGCAGCGCGCGGTTCTGGTTGACCACGTCGTTGGTGATGGCGATGCTCGTCCCCTCCGTGACGTCGTCGAGCGTCGTGACGTCACCCGAGGCGTTGTAGTACAGCCCCAGCGGCTCGACGTGCACGGTCGCCGTCGGCACGATGGCGTCCTCCGGCTGCCCGGCGTCGACGAGCCACTGTGTCAGGTACGGCAGGTGCTGGGTGAAGGAGCCGTCCACCTCGTCGTCGACGATGAGCTGGTTCGACTGGACGCCCTCCGTCTCCGTCACGATGTCGAGCTCGAGGCCGTCCTCCGGCGTGACCAGCTCGTCCCTGATGTACTCGAGGATCTCCTGGTGGGGCGTGGCGGCGGCGACGATGCGCAGCGGCTCCGAGGCGGCGTCCGCCGTCTCGCCGTCGGCTGAGGCCGAGCAGCCGGCGAGGAGGACGACGGCGCCGGCCGCCGCCGCGGCGCTGGCGAGACGGAGAAGGGGGGAGCGGTGGTGCGACATGGTTGGTTCCTTTGCGGGTCGTGGTGCGGGTGGTGGTGCGGGTCGGGGAGGTCGTGTGGTGCCGGGC
>NZ_FUKR01000005.1 GCF_900163835.1 Mycetocola reblochoni REB411
CCTCCATGGAAGCCCCCACCATGTCACCCCTCAGACGAGCGCTCGCGCGCTCCCCCCTGGTCCCCTGGATCATTCCCGTCGTCGCCGTCGTGCTCTGGCAGCTGATCGACACCGAGTACCTGCCCAAGCCGACCGAGGTCGCCGAGGCGGGGTACCGTCTGCTGCTCAGCGGCGAGCTGGCCGAGCACGTCTGGGTGAGCACGCAGCGCGCCTTCACCGGATTCCTCATCGGCGGGATCATCGGGCTGGTGCTCGGCCTCGTCAACGGCACCTCACGCATCCTTGCGAACCTGCTCGACACCTCCATCCAGATGATCAGGACCGTGCCGCATCTGGCGCTCATCCCCGTGGTGATCGTGGCCTTCGGCCTCGGTGAGGAGGGGAAGGTGTTCCTCGTCGCACTCGGCGTGGCGTTCCCGGTGTACCTCAACACCTACAACGGCATCAAGAACATCGACCCGGCGCTCATCGAGATGGCGCAGGTCTACCGCTTCAGCCCGCGCGACCTGTACCTCCGGGTCATCATCCCGGGCGCGATGCCGTCGATCCTCGTCGGCGTGCGCTACGCCCTGGGCATCATGTGGATGTCGCTCATCGTGGCGGAGACGATCGGCTCCGACGCGGGGATCGGCTACCTGGCCAACCGCGCGAGGGACTTCGTCCAGATGGACATCGTCGTGCTCTGCATCCTGCTGTACGCCATCCTCGGCAAGCTGTCCGACGTCGTCGCCGTGCTCCTCGAGCAGCGCCTGCTCCGCTGGAACCCGGCGTTCGTCCGGACACCCTCCACCCGACGCACGACGAAGGAGACCAGCCGATGAGCGTCGAGGTAGCACTGGAGAGCGTGACCAAGCGGTTCGGCGACGTCACCGTCCTCGACGGCCTCGAGCTGCGGATCCCCCGCGGCGAGTTCGTCGCCGTCGTCGGCCAGAGCGGCTGCGGCAAGAGCACGCTGCTGCGCGCCATCGCCGGTCTCGAGCCGATCAGCGCGGGGCGGATCGAGCTGGACGGCGAGCGGGTCGACGGTCCGTCGAACCGGGTGCGCGTCATGTTCCAGGACGACCGGCTGCTGCCGTGGCAGACCGTCGGCCGCAACATCGAGCTGGTGACGAAGGACCCCGCCGCCACCGCGCAGGTGCTCGACAGCGTCGGGCTGGGTGCCAAGGCGGACGCGTGGCCCAGCACCCTGTCCGGAGGCCAACGCCAGCGCGTCGCCCTGGCCCGCGCGCTCGCGAGCGACCCTGAGCTGATCCTCTTCGACGAGCCACTCGGTGCGCTGGACGCGTTCACCCGCGTCGAGATGCAGAAGCTCATCGAGAACCTCTGGGAGGAGCGCGGCTTCACCGCCGTCCTCGTCACCCACGACGTCGCGGAGGCCGTCGCCCTGGCGGACCGCGTCATCGTCCTCGCCGACGGCCGGGTGTCCGTCGACCGGCGCATCGACCTGCCCCGCCCCCGGCGGCGCGACCAGGCGTTCTACAGCCACGAAGAGGACATCTTCAACCGAATCATCGACAGGCAGGGACTCACCTCATGACCAAGATCCGCACCATCCTCACCGCCGGCCTCCTCGCCGCCCTCGTCGCCGGGACCGCCGCGTGCTCCACCTCGCAGGGCGGCGGCGACGCCGAGAACGGCACGGTCCGCATCGGGTACCAGAAGGGCAACACGGTCAACATCCTCAAGGCCAGGGGCAACCTCGACGAGCGCCTCGCCGAGGAGGGCTACGACGTGGAGTGGACCGAGCTGTCCATCGGCATCGCCGTCCTGGAGGCGCTGAACACCGGCAACATCGACTTCGGCCACTCCTCCGACGCGAACGCGGTGTTCTCCGCCGCGGGCGGCAAGCCCGTCGAGTACGCCGCGTCCGAGACCCCCTACCCCACCGGCGTCGCCCTGGTGTCGAAGGCGGGCTCCGGCATCGACGACGTCGACGACCTCGTCGGCCGCAGCGTCGGCGTGATCGAGGGCGGCAACATGCACTACCTCCTCATCCGGGCGCTGGAGGAGGCCGGCCACAGCATCGACGATGTCGACGTGAAGTACTACAAGGCCGCCGCGGACGGTCTGTCCGCGTTCCAGCAGGGCTCCTTCGACGTGCTCGGCACCTGGGACCCGTACCTGGCGATCATCCAGCAGACGGTCGACACGACGACGGTCACCGACGCGACCGGCCTGGCCGACAACCGCACCTTCTACTTCGCCTCCGAGAAGCTGCAGACCGAGGACTCCGAGGTGCTGTCGATCATCCTCGACGAGCTGCAGGAGTCGGACCAGTGGGCGGAGCAGAACAAGGACGAGGCCGCGCAGATCCTCGCCGACGAGCTCGGCCTCGACGTGGAGCCGCTCGAGGCGGCGCACGAACGCCGCACCTTCGGCGTGCAGCCGGTCGACGACGCGGCGGTCGAGGCGCAGCAGCAGCTCGCCGACACCTTCTACGACGCCGGCCTGTTCGACACCCCCATCACGATCGCCGACTACGTCACCGCGAGCCCGGCCTGGCTGCCGGACAGCGTGCGCTGAACCCGGCGGAGCGCTCCGCCGCTCGGGCGATCACCCGACCGGCGGTCCGCGGCACCCCTGTCCCCGCCGTCCCGCCGCCCCGGTCACCGGAGAGGCGGGCGACGACACCCACCGACGAGCACGGAGAGCATCCATGAGCAGACTGCCCCTGATCCCCTACGACGAGGCGAGCGACGAGGTGAAGGCGTCCTACCGCCGGTTCCACGAGGCGGGCCTGGACAAGTTCATGCACCAGGCGGAGTCCCTCGCGCACCACCCGCCGCTGCTGGAGGCGGTCACCAACCTGCTGCTGGCCTACTACCACCACAGCGAGGTTCCGCAGCGTTACCTGGAGCTCGGCGTGCTCGCCGTCAGCGCCCGCAACGCCTGCGAGTACTGCGTCGTGCACCACACGCCGCAGGCGGTCGGCACCGGCCTCACCCTGGAGCAGACGACTGCGGTCGTCGAGGGCGACTGGAGGGGCAGGGACGACTTCGACGACACCGACCGGCTCGTCCTGGAGTACGCCGAGCAGGTCACCGCGGATGCGAACCGGGTGAGCGACGAGCTCTTCGCCGGGCTGCGCGCCGCGTTCACGGACTCGCAGGTCCTCGAGCTGACCATGCGGCTGACGACCTGCACCTTCTTCAACAAGTTCAACGACGTGCTCCGCCTGGAGGTCGAGCCGATCGCCGCGTCGCTGTTCACGACGGCGACCGGGGCTGCCCCCGACGCCGAGGCCGCGGGCGACGCCGCCACGGCCACGGGCACGGGCACGGTGACGGACGAGGGCGGGACCGCCTAGTCCCGGCGAGGACGGAACGCCGAACGGTGAGGGCACCATATGGTGCCCTCCCCGTTCGTCGTCCGCACGGCGACGGATCACCCGCACGGCGACAGGGTGCGGCCTCAGAACTCCTCGAACGCCGGAGCCTGGCGCCGCTGAGTGGCGAGCGCTGCGGGGTTGAGGCCCCCGCACCAGGATGGGTACACCCGGAAGCCGCGCTTGCCCCGGCCCGACCCCGCCGTGACGTCGAGCGCGTCCAGGTGCGCCGCGGTGAAGGCGAACACGCCGCGCCGCTCCTGCTGGCGGACGAACACGAGCAGACCGGCGCCCACGGCGTCCCGCTCGAACGGCGCGGTGGCTCCGTCCGGCCGCCTTCGCCAGAAGGCGAGGAACGCCCCCGGCTTCGTCGGCGTCGTTCGTGCCGTCCTGACGTGCCAGTCCTGCCCGTCGATACGGGCGAGGCCGGACTCGTAGTCGCTGTTCTGCGCCTCCACCACGACGGAGGACACCGGAACGCCCCGGCGGGACGCCCACTCGTCGAACGCGTCGAAGACCATTCCTCGAGGCTACCGGCCGGACCGCCGCTGCCCGCGCGCGACCACCGACGTCGTCGGCCGCGTCTCCACACGCGACCGGGCGGGCCGCCCCCGAGGGGACGGCCCGCCCGGTCAGGCGGTTCGACGGGTCAGTGGCCGGGGGTGGCCGTCTTCGCCTCCTCCTCGAGCAGCGCGTCGGCCTTCGAGCTGAAGAAGCGGGTGCCCCACAGCATCGCGGCGGACAGGAACGCGAACACGCCGAGCGAGACGACGCCCCAGGCGCCGGAATCGGTCGGGATGGACTCGTTGATGCTCGTCCTCATGATCGGCGCGACGAAGCCACCGAGGTTACCGAGGGAGTTGATCAGGCCGATGCCCGCCGCAGCGGCCGCACCGCTGAGGAACGCCGTCGGGTAGGACCAGGTGATCGGACCGCAGCCGAGGAAGCTGGCGACGGCGAGGGTGATGAAGAAGATGCCGAGGATCGGCTGGCCGTTGGCGCCCGCCCACGCGGAGCCGAGGATGCTCAGACCGGTGATCACGTAGAACCAGGTGCCCCAGGTGCGACGGCGGCGGACCGTGTTCGCGTACTTGCCGATGTAGTAGCAGCTGAACAGTCCGACCGCCCACGGGATGGCGGAGACCAGACCGACCTGCCAGCCGACCGACTGCCCGAGGAGGTTGCCGACCTGCTGCGGCAGGTAGAAGGTCGTGCCGTACACCGCGACCTGGAGGCCGAAGTAGATGATGGTGAAGTACCACACCTTCCAGTTGACCAGTGCGGCGCCGATGCCCTTCGGGCCGTCCGACTCCTTGACCTTCTGCTCGTCGGCCATGACGTCGGCGAGGGCCTTCTTCTCCTCGACGCTCAGCCATTTGGCCTGCTGCGGCGAGTTGATGAGGAAGAACAGCGCGGCGATACCGGCCACGACGGCCATCATGCCCTCGACGAAGAACATCACCTGCCAGCCGTGCCACGGCGTGAACTGGTCGCCGAAGCTGATCAGACCACCGCTGAGCGGAGCGCCGAGCATCTGCGAGAACGGCTGCGCGAGGTAGAAGATGGCGAACATCTGCACACGCATCTTGTTCGGGAACCACTGCGCCAGGAACATGATGACGCCGGGGAACAGACCGGCCTCGGTCACGCCGAGCAGGAAGCGCAGGATGACGAACATGGTGTCGTTCTGCACCCAGGCGAACGCCGTGGCGACGATACCCCAGGTGATGGCGATGCGGGCGAGCCAGACGCGGGCACCGAACTTCTCCAGCAGCAGGTTCGAGGGGATCTCGAAGATGGCGTAGCCGATGAAGAAGATTCCGGCGCCGAGCGCGTAGGCGCCGGCCGTGATGCCGCGGTCGATGGACAGGGCCTCCTCGGCGAAGCCGACGTTGGTCCGGTCGAGGAAGGCGACGAAGTAGAGGATGACCAGCATCGGCATGAGCCGGGTGGCGGCCTTCTTGATTCCGGACTTCAGGTGCGGGCTGTTCAGCAGCGCCTGGGAGTCCGCGCGGGTTGATGAACTCAACGTTCTCTCCTTTGAGGTGCGGGGTGTGACGGTGATGCGAATGGGGGTGTGACGAAGGGGGGCGGGGCGGCGACGGTGTCGTCCGCCCCGCTGGCAGGGGCAGGGCGTGTGGCCCGGTCAGCGGGCCGACCGGGCCAGCCGAGCGAGCGGATCGGCCGCCGGACCGGCGCGGTCCGGTCAGCCGAACAGCGTGGGGGCGATCATGACGATCCCGACGCCGACGCAGATGATCCCGAGGCAGAGCGCGATGATGCGGGGGGCCTTCCAGCGGCCCGGCTCCGTGTTCAGTGCCATGACGGCCTAGTGCATGTAGAGGCCGCCGTCGACGTTCAGGGTCTGGCCCGTCACGAATCCGGAGTCCTCGCTGATGAGGTAGGCGATGGCGGCGGCGATGTCGCGGGGCGTGCCGATGCGCGGCAGGACGCCGTCGGCGGCCATCGCGGTCTTGCGCTCCTCGGTCAGGGTGCCGCCCATGATGTCGGTGTCGATCGGCCCGGGCGAGATCGCGTTGACCGTGACGCCCTGGTGTCCGAGCTCGCGGGCGACGCTGCGGGTGAAGCCGATCACGCCGGCCTTCGCCGCCGAGTAGACCGTCTTGGAGAAGGTGCCGCCGCCGCGCTGGGCCGAGACGGAGGACAGGTTGACGACACGGCCGACGCCGTTGCCGACCATCGACTCGACGGCGCGACGGGTCGCGTAGTGGACGCCGTTCATGTTGATGTTCATGACACGGTTCCACTCCTCGTTCGTCACCTCGAGGTAGGGCACCGGCGAGGACACGCCGGCGAGGTTCACGAGGGCGACGAGCTGCGGCAGCGCCGCCTCGAGCGAGTCGAAGGCGGCCCGGACCTGGGCCTCGTCGGCGACGTTGGCTCCGGCGCCGGCGGCGAGGACGCCGTGCTGCTCGGCGATCTCGGCGGCGACGGCGGCGGCCGCGTCGGCGTCCAGGTCGATGATGCCGATGTTCCAGCCCTGCTCGGCCAGGTAGTGGGCGCTGGCGCGGCCGATGCCGCGCGGCGAGGCGGCGCCGGTGAGGACGACGGTGCGCGATTCGGGGAAGGCGATGCTCATGGTTGGTGTTCCTTCTGTTCTTTCTGCCCTGGTCAGTTGGCCGGGTGGATGGGGGCCGGGCCGAGCTCGTCGATGAGCTTCTGCATGGCGACGTAGGCCTTGTTTCGGTAGGCGACCAGCTCGGGGGTGCGGTCGGCGGGGACGTCGAGGAAGCCCGCGCCGGTCTTGGTGCCGAGCTTGCCGGCGTCGACCAGATCGGACAGCACCTCGGGCGTGGCGAAGCGCTCGGGCCAGCGCGTCTGGAGCGAGGCGTAGCAGAACGAGTACACGTCGAGCCCGGCCATGTCGGCGATCGCAAACGGCCCGAAGAACGGCAGGCGGAAGCCGAAGGTGGTGCGGACGATCGTGTCGATGTCCTCCGGCGTCGCGACGCCCTCCTCGACCAGCTGCGTGGCCTCGTGGAACAGCGCGTACTGGAGGCGGTTGAGCACGAAGCCCGTCGCATCCGAGACGCGTGCGGTCTGCTTGCCGGTCGCGGCGACGATCTCCTCGACGACGGGAAGGACCTCCGGCGAGGTGCCCGCGTGCGGGATGAGCTCGACGCCGGGGATGAACGGGGCCGGGTTCGAGAAGTGCACGCCGAGGAATCGCTCGGGGCCGGTGACGGCCTCGGCGAGCGAACCGATGAGGATCGTCGAGGTGTTGGAGCCGATGATCGCGTCGGGGCGCGCGGCGGCGCTGATGCGACGGAGCGTCTCGTGCTTGATCTCGATCTTCTCGGGGACGGCCTCCTCGATGAAGTCGGCGTCGGCGACGGCGTCCTCGATGCTCGCGGCGGGGCGCAGGTTCGCCTCGATGCGCTCGACGGCGTCGGCGGGGAACAGGCCGTCGGCGACGAACTGCCTGGCCTCCTCGACCAGCCGGGCGTAGTTCTTGGTGGCGATCTCCTCGGAGATGTCGGCGATGACGACGGTCGCGCCGGACAGGGCGAGGACCTGGGCGATCCCTCCACCCATGTATCCGGAACCGACGACGGCGATGGTGCGAGTGCTCATGGTTGTCTCCTAACTCTTCGTCGAGTGCGCTCAGCCCTGGGGCAGCAGGGTGCGGATGTACGTCTGGTTGGTGCCGCAGACGCCGAGGCTGTCGCCGCCGTACTGCTCGCACAGGATGATGCCGTTGAAGCCGACGGAGATGGCCTCGCGCACGACCTCGCGGTAGTTGATGAGTCCCGCCTCCATCGTGGAGGGGACGCTCGTGGCCCAGCTGCCGTCCTTGGCCTCGTCACGGGTGTAGTTCTTGACGTGCCAGTAGTTCGCGTAGGGAAGCGTCTTGCGGTACAGCTCGCGCCAGTCCTCGACGGGGCGGTGCAGGCGGATGAGGTTCGCCACGTCAGGGTTGAGGCCGACGTTGTCCAGGCCGACGGCCTCGACGAAGCGCACGGCACTGTCCGCGGTGCCGAGGTAGGTGTCCTCGTACATCTCCAGGGAGACCGGCAGGCCCACCTCTGCGGCGTGCTTTCCGAGCTCGCGGATGCGGCTGACGGCCAGGTCCCAGGTCTCGCGGTCGTCGGGGTCGACGGGGCCCTGCGCGGTCCAGAACCAGAGCGCGTCCTTCTGCGCCTGGGTGAAGGGCTGGTGCAGTCCGGTCGAGAAGACCGACATGCCCCACTCGGCGGCGGCGTCGATGCTGCGGTGCGCGTAGGCGAGGTTCTCCTCGCCCTTGCCCGGCTGGATGACGCTCTGGCGCTGGACGTGCACGGAGGGGATGCTGACGCCGTGCGAGGCGGCGATGGAGAGGAACTCGTCGCGGCGGCTGGCCGACAGGTCGGCCGGGCGGACGTGGCTGTCGGCGAGCTCGGCGAGGGTGAAGCCGACGCTGGCGACCTGGGCGAAGACGTCGTCCCAGACCTCGGCGGGGGCGTCGTGCAGTGCCACCCCGTTCCTGTCGACGGCGGGGATCCCGTGGAGGCAGGTGGCGATCGGCCACGTCTCGGCGGTATAGCGGGTGTCAACGCTAGACATTGTGCTCCATTGCATGAGTGGGGGTGGGGGCGCGGGAACCGCACCTGAAATATCCTATAGGAAATATAGGCCGTGCTCGCGGCGGATGCAAGCACGCTCGACAGCGCGTCCGGCCGGCCGCGCCCGCGCCCTCCCCTCGCCCGTTCAGGACGGCACGAACGACATGCGACGACCGCTCGGGCGCGAGGGCAGTCGGGCTCGAGGGCGCTCAGGCTCGAGGGCTCACCGATGCACCCCCGCGCAGCACGACGCGGGGACCGGATCAGACGCTCACGTTCGCGCGTTCGCCGATGCGACGCACCGTGCGTCCGGTCGCGACGCGGTGGGCTGGATCAGACGCCGTCGCCGGACGCCGCCATCGACCGCTGCCTGACGTTCGCGATGTGCGCCCGCATCGCCTCGACGGCGCCGTCCACGTCACCGGCCTCATAGGCCAGCACGACCGCGAGATGCTCCGCGGCGGCCTCGGTGACGTCATCGGGCCCGCGCACCACGGCCTGACGCATGCGGTGCGTCAGCGCACCGAGCGACTCGTACATGCCGACCAGGTAGCGGTTGCCCGAGTGCTCGAACACGGCGCGGTGGAACTCGAAGTCGCTCTGGAAGTAGTCCTGGGTCAGCTGCAGCGGCACCGGCTCGTCCGCGCTGCCCCTGGCGAGGATGCGGTCGCCCTCCTCGCTGTGTCGCCGCTGGCGCTCCCTGAGCTCCGGCAGCATGGCGGGCACATGCGCGCCCGCCAGACGGGCAGCCTCGACCTCGAGGACGGTACGGGCCTGGAACAGCTCCTCGAGCTGCTCGGTGTTCAGCGGAGGGGCGACGCGATAGCCCTTCAAGGCCTCGCGGGTGACCAGTCCCGTGCGTTCGAGCTCGACGAGCGCCTCGCGCACCGGCGTCGGCGACACGTTGAGGACCTTCGCCATGCTGTCGATCGACAGCCGTGCGCCCGCGGGGATCTCGCCCTCGAGGAGCTTGCGCAGGATCATGTCGTAGACGCGGTCACGCAGACCACGGCGGTCGATGCCCGCCGGCGAGGCCCCCTGCTGTCGGCTCATGCCGTGGGCTCGCCGATCCGTGCGATGCCGGCGATCTCGTCGAGGATCAGCCTGACGGCCTCCGGGTCGTGCGCGAAGCGTCCGAGGAACATGCCGTCCACGGAGTCGGCGATGCCGGGGAGCAACCCGGGTCCGGCGCTGCCGCCGTAGATCACGCGGTGCTCACCGACGGCGGGGTCGTCAGCGACCTGCTCCCCCAGCGAGGCGCAGACCGCCCTGATGTGGTCGGCGCCGGCGGGCTCGGCCGCCCCGATCGCCCAGACCGGCTCGTAGGCGACCACCAGGTCGCCGGTGAGGCCGGCCTCGCGCGCCGCCGACAGCGACGCGCTCAGCTGGGTCCTGCACTCGATCGCAGCCGAGCGGGGGTCCTGCTCGGCGACCTCGCCGATGCAGAGCACAGGCGTGAGCCCGTTGCGCCACGCCGCGGCGACCTTGAGCGCGACGGTGTCGTCGGTCTCGCCGAACAAGGCGCGCCGTTCGGCGTGCCCGATCTCGACCAGCACGGCCCCGAGCTCGCGGATCTGTGGACCGGACACCTCGCCGGTGAACGCCCCGCCGTCCTCCCAGTACATGTCCTGCGCACCAAGCAGGACGCCGCTGTCGCCGAGCGCGCGTCCCACGGCCTCGACGGCGAGGAAGCTCGGGATGACGAAGACGGTGGCCGCGCCCGCGGCCGTCGCCCTGTGCTCGCGCACGATGTCGGCGACCGCCTCGCTCCACTCGACGGAACGCTCGCGGCTGAAGTACATCTTCAGGCTGGAACCGATGAGGAACCGGCCACGGCCGAGGCGGGACGCCGGGGCGCCCGCCCGGTCGGTGGTCAACACGATGGTGCGCCCTCCACAGCGATCGGATGACCCGCCTCATACTCACCGATCAACGCGACCTTCTCCGCCGACGCACTCGACGGATCAAAACGATACGTCAACCACTCACGCACCAAACGCTTCGCCAACTCGATCCCGACCACACGCTGACCCATGCACAACACCTGCGCATCATTGCTCAACACCGCACGCTCCACCGAGAACGAATCATGCGCCGTCACCGCACGCACACCCGCGACCTTGTTCGCCGCAATCGCCACACCCAGACCCGTCCCGCAGAAGATCAACGCACGATCCACCTCACCCGAGGCCACCTTCTCCGCCGCCGCGACCGCGACACTCGGATACGCCGTGTGCGACTCCGCATCCACGCCCACATCCACCAGCGACGCCACAAGACCCTCGTCCTGCACCATCCCCTTCACGATCTCCTTGTACCCAAAACCGGCATCATCCGAACCGATCACCAGACGAAGCTTCTCAGCCATCGCACGTCTCCTTCATCGAACTGATTTCACAACAGGAACAGGGGGCCGCTCAGCTCGCGGCCAGCACCGGGAGGACCGCCGCCACGATCAGGGCGAACGAGATCGCTCCGGGATCGGGGGTCCCCTGCGACTTGTCGCCGTGGGACCGTGCACGTCCGAGTTTAGCCGTGAGGTCCGCGGTCTTGTCCGCGGCGTCCTCGGAGGCGGCCGCCGCGGTCGTCCAGGCGGCGACGGTCTCGGCGCCCGAGGCGACCTCCGCCGCGAGCGTCTCGGCGAACGGCACGATCGCATCCACCATCGTCTTGTCCCCCGGCTTGGCCTTGCCGAACGCCATCACCGCGTCGCTGGCCGCGACCACGCCGCGAGCGACGGTCGCGGCATCCGCCGCGGACTCGTCGCCGAGCTCGGCCCCGAGGGAGCGGAGGATCTCGGCCCAGATCGCGCCGGAGGTGCCCCCGGCCCGGTCCGACCACGCCTCGGCCGCACGGTTGAGCGTCGTCTGCGCGCCGGCTCCGGCCGCGACGACCCCGCGAGCGGCGTCGCGCCCGGCGTGGGAGCCGCGCTGCATGCCGATGCCGTGGTCGCCGTCACCGGCGATCCTGTCGATCCGGCCCAGTTCCTCGGCGTTCGCGTCGACCACGTCGACGACCGCGTCGAGCGCGGCGAGGACGGTCGCCGCCAGCGCGCGGGACTCCTCCGAGGCCACCGCAATGGCCTCCGCCTCTTCCTCGGCATCGACCTTTTCGGCGACGAGCTGCGGGGCGACGCTGCCCTTGCGGAACCCCGAGCTGTCGGCCGGAGCCGACCACAACTCCTCGAGCTGCTCGTCCAGCCAGAACAGGGTGAGCGAGACGCCCGCCATGTCGAAGCTCGTGCACAGCTCGCCGACCTCCGGCTCGACGACGGTGACGCCGGCCTCGCCGAGCAGCTCGCTCACGCGCTTGAACACGACGAACATCTCCTCGTACTTCACCGAGCCGAGGCCGTTGAGCAGCGGCACGACACGGGAGCCGGCGACGGTGACGCCCTCGGGCAGCTCGGTCAGCAGCTTCTCCACGAACATCTCCGCCAGCTCGTTCGCCGTCGGGATGTCGGTCTCGTCGATGCCCGGCTCGCCGTGGATGCCCAGTCCGACCGCCATGCGGCCCTCCGGAACGGTGAACAGCGGCTCGTCCGCTCCGGGCAGGGTGCAGCCGGAGAACGCGACGCCGAAGGAGCGCGTCCTGGCGTTGGCCCTCCGGGCGAGCTCCTCGACGGCGTCGAGGTCGTGCCCGGCCTCGGCCGCCGCCCCGGCGACCTTGAACACGACGAGGTCGCCGGCGATGCCGCGGCGCTTCTCGATCTGGTCGGCCGGCGCGCTCCAGATGTCGTCGGTGACGAGCACCGTGCGGACGTCGTGGCCCTCGGCCCGCAGCCGGTCCTGAGCCTGGCCGAAGTGCAGCACGTCGCCGGCGTAGTTCCCGTAGCTGAGCAGGATCCCCCTGCCCTGCTCCGTGCGCTTGGCGACGTTGTAGACCTGCGTTCCCGAGGGCGAGGCGAAGAGGTTGCCCATCGCGGCGCCGTGGGCGAGGCCCGGTCCGACGAGCCCGCCGAAGGCCGGATAGTGCCCGCTGCCGCCGCCGACCACGAGTGAGACGGTCGGCTCGGGCGCGCGGGTGGAGCGCACGACTCCGCCCGGTGCGGCCTGGACCCACCGCGAGGCCGCGGCGACGAAGCCCGCGATCATCTCGTCGGCGAAGTCGGCGGGTTCGTTAAACAGTCGCGTCATTGCGCTCTCCTTGGTCACTGATCGGGGTCCTGTAATCCTATAGGATTCCGCGACGAGTGGCATCCCCACCCCGCCCCGGCGATTCCCTAGACTGAAGCCATCTCATCTGCGCGCCGGAGCACGGACGCGCCGAGCCGTCACTCCGAAGGAGCTTCACCATGCCCGTGGCTACCCCAGACCAGTACGCCGAGATGCTCGACACCGCCAAGCGGTCCGGCTTCGCCTACCCAGCGTTCAACGTCTCGAGCTCTCAGACGCTGAACGCCGTCCTGCAGGGACTGACCGAGGCCGGCTCCGACGGCATCATCCAGGTCACCACCGGCGGTGCCGACTACTTCGCCGGGCACACGGTGAAGGCGCGCGCGACCGGCGCCATCGCCTTCGCCCGCTTCGCGCGGGAGGTCGCGGCGAACTACCCCGTCACCGTCGCCCTGCACACCGACCACTGCCCGAAGAACGCGCTCGACGATTTCGTCCGTCCGCTCATCGCCGCCAGCGAGCAGGAGATCGCCGCCGGCCGCGAGCCGCTCTTCCAGTCGCACATGTGGGACGGCTCGGCCGTCCCGCTCGACGAGAACCTCGCCATCGCCGAGGAGATGCTCGAGCGCACGCGGGCGATCAACGCCATCCTCGAGGTCGAGATCGGCGTCGTCGGCGGCGAGGAGGACGGTGTCAGCCACGACATCAACGAGCACCTCTACACCACGCTCGACGACGCGGTGAAGACGGTCAAGGCCCTCGGCCTCGGCGAGAAGGGCCGCTACATGGCCGCGCTGACCTTCGGCAACGTCCACGGCGTCTACAAGCCGGGCAACGTCCGGCTCCGCCCCGAGCTGCTCAAGGACATCCAGGACGGCCTCAAGGCCGAGTTCGGCACCGGCGACAAGCCGCTCGACCTCGTCTTCCACGGCGGGTCGGGCTCGACGGAGGCGGAGATCTCCGAGGCCGTCGCGAACGGCGTCATCAAGATGAACATCGACACCGACACGCAGTACGCCTTCAGCCGCTCGGTCGCCGACAGCGTGCTGCGCGACTACGACGGGTTCCTCAAGGTCGACGGCGAGGTCGGCAACAAGAAGGTCTACGACCCCCGCGCCTGGGGCAAGAAGGCCGAGACCGCGATGGCCGCGCGCGTGGTCGAGTCCGCGACGCAGCTGGGCTCCGCGGGTCACTCGGGTCGCTGACCCGACCCACGGCACGGGGCCCGGTGCACGGTATCGCTACCGTCCACCGGGCCCCGTCGTCTGCCCCGGATCCGCTCAGGGAGTCGACGAGGGGGTCGGAACGCCGCTCGGCACGACGACCGCGCTATCCATGAGCGTGGTGACGAAGTCGGGCTGGGAGAGCATCGCCGCCATGAGAAGGGCGAAGACGATCACGGTGACCACCACACCGATCACGAGAGGGATCCACCAGCTGGACACCTGGCGGCGCAGACGCCGCAGCGACAGCCAGAGCGCGGCGATCCAGCCGACGATGTAGCTCAGGGCGATGACGACGCCGATGATCCGCAGCCCGAGGCTGTTGACCAGGCCGGTGTCGCCGTCGACGCCGAGCTGTTCGGCGACGACGCTGAACGTGCCGTAGAGGTCCAGGAGACCGGGCACCGAGGTGAGGGTGACGTACAGCCCCACTCCGAGCAGGAGGAAGGTCAGCGCCCTGTTCCAGTTGAAGGGAGCCGGAGTCCCGGGAAGCGCCGCGGGGCCGGGGCGAACCGACGGCCGCTGCGGGGCGCTCGCCTGCGCCGTGCCGGGGACGCCCTGTCCCTGCGCCGACGCCTCGGCCTCCGGCTCGGCGGGTAGACCCATCCGGCGTCGCTGCTCCTCCGGCGTCGCGTAGACGCCGAACTCCGGCTCTGGTCTCTTGTCGTCTTCCGGCACGGTTCTCCTTCACAGCGGCCCGTCCGGGGCCGTCCGAGCACAGTGGCGGAGCTCGTCCGATCGGGGGCCGGATGACCGTTATCGTTGACGAGAACGATCATTCCGGCGGTGTCCGCCGCGGTCAGTCTAGAGGAGCACCGATGAGCCCGCAGCCCGCCACCATGGAGGCGCCCTGGCCCGTAGCCGAGCTCGGCGCACGGCTGCGCGAGTACATCGACCGCCTCGGCACGATCTGGATCGAGGGCGAGATCACCCAGTGGGGCGTCTCCGGCGGCAACGTCTACGGCAAGCTCAAGGACCTCGAGCAGGACGCCACGGTGAGCTTCACCATCTGGTCCTCCGTCAGGTCCAAGCTGCCGGCCACGCTCTCGCAGGGCGATCGGGTGGTCGCGCTGGTCAAGGTCAACTACTGGGTCAAGGGCGGGACACTCACCGTCCAGGTGATGCAGATGAAGCAGCTCGGGCTCGGCGCCCTGCTGGAGCGCATCGAGCAGCTGAGGGCGCAGCTCGGTGCCGAGGGGTTGTTCGCCCCCGAGCGCAAGAAGCGCCTCCCGTTCCTCCCCGGCACCATCGGCCTGATCACGGGCAAGGACTCCGACGCCGAGAAGGACGTCCTCCGCAACGCCCAGCTCCGCTGGCCCCACGTGCGCTTCCGGACCGTTCACGCCGCCGTGCAGGGAGAGCGCACCGTGCCCGAGGTGCTGAGCGCCCTGGCGACGCTCGACGCCGACCCCGCGGTCGAGGTCATCATCATCGCCAGGGGTGGGGGCGACTTCCAGAACCTCCTCGGCTTCAGCGACGAACGCATCCTCCGCGCGGTCGCCGCGGCGACGACCCCCGTCGTCTCCGCGATCGGCCACGAGGCCGACCGCCCCCTGCTCGACGAGGTCGCCGATCTGCGCGCGTCGACGCCCACCGACGCGGCCAAACGCGTCGTCCCCGACCTGGCGGAGGAGCTCCTCCGCGTCGACCAGGCCAGGAGCCGCCTGTCCCAGCGAGTGACCTCGCTCATCCAGAACGAGCAGGAGCGCATCCAGCAGCTGCGCAGCAGGCCCGTGCTCGTCGACGGCGGATGGATCGTCGACCAGCGCTCCCAGGAGCTGACGATGCTCGTCGCCCGCGGTGACGAGCTCGCGGTCAGACGGGTGGGCGACGAGCTCGCCCTGGTCGAGCGGCTTTGCGCACAGATGCGTGCGCTCTCCCCCCGTGCCACGCTCGATCGCGGCTACGCGATCGTCCAGGGCGCCGACGGCGGCGTCGTCCGGACTCCGTCCGACGCGCCCGACGGTCGCGAGCTGGTCGTGTCCCTCTCCGGCGGGCGCCTCGCCGCCCGCTCGCTCGGCCCGGCCGCGTCCGCGCCCGCCGTTCCCGATTCCCGCGACGACTAGGATGAACACCATGGCAGAACCCCGCACCTCCGACGTCGGCGAGCTCAGCTACGAGCAGGCCAGGGATGAGCTGGTGGCCGTCGTCTCCCGCCTCGAACAGGGCCAGACCACCCTCGAGGAGTCGCTCGCCCTCTGGGAGCGCGGCGAGGCGCTGGCCCAGCGATGCGAGCACTGGCTGATCGGGGCGCGCGACCGGCTCGACCGTGCCAGGAGCGAGCGCGCCGGTGCGGAGCCGAACGGCGATGAGTAAGACCAGCGAGCCCCGGGTCGTCGCCGAGCTCGGCCGCCCGGAGACCCCGGAGGAGACGGCGGAGCGCAAGGCCGAGGACTCCCGCAAGTACCGCATGCGCAAGACGCTGAGCAACCTCGTCTACTCGCTGCTGGTCACGCTCGGGCTGGTGCTCGTGATCGTGATGATCGTGCCGAGGAACGACACCCCCCGCCACCGCGACGTCGACTACACCGCCCTGGCGCAGAACGCCCAGTCCGACCACGAGCAGCGCCTGGCGGCCCCGTCGCTGCCCGAGGGGTGGCGGTCGAACTACGCGGAGATCCGCACGAGCACGGCCGACGGCGTCAGCAGCTGGCAGATCGGATTCCTCACCCCGTCGGACGAGTACATCGGACTGGCGCAGGGGCTCGACGCCAACCCGAGCTGGGTCGCCCAGCAGCTGGCCAACACCGCAGCGGACACCACCGTCACGATCGACGGCGTCACGTGGACGGTCTACGACAACCGCGACAGCACCGACGACGTCGGCAACGCCGAGTACGGCATGGTCGCGGACGGGGGCGGCAGCACCTTCGTGCTCGTCGGAACCGCACCCGACGACGAGTTCGCCGAACTCGCCAGCAGCCTCACCCCCACGATCACGGAGGCATCAGAACGATGACAGAGTACGAGAGCCCCGCACGCGCCTGGCAGCGCATGAAGCGCGGCAACGCCCGCTTCGTCTCCGGCGGGCCCCGCCACCCCCGGCAGGACGTCGAGCGGCGACAGGAGCTGGCGACCTCGCAGGCCCCGAGCGTCGCCCTGTTCGGCTGCGCCGACTCGCGGCTCGCGGCCGAGATCATCTTCGACAAGGGCCTCGGCGACCTGTTCGTCGTCCGCAACGCCGGTCAGATCATCTCCGACTCGGTGATCGGCTCCCTCGAGTACGCCGTCGCGGTGCTGCACGTCCCGCTGATCGTCGTGCTCGCCCACGACAACTGCGGAGCCGTCAGGGCGACGATCGACTCGGTCGAGAGCGGTGTGCCGTCCGAGTCCCCGCACATCCAGACGATCATCAACAGCATCACGCCGGCCGTCGAGCACGTCCAGCGCAGTCACGGGGACGATGGTTCGGAGATCGATGCCGCGCTCGTCGGCAAACAGCACCTGCGCCACACCGTCATGGACCTGGTCCGCGGCTCGGAGATCATCTCGGCCGCCGTCACCAACGGCACCCTCGGGATCGTCGGCGCCAACTACGAGCTCGTCAACGGCACGGCGTCCGCGCACGTCGTCTTCGGCGACATCGACCACGAGAACACCACCGGCCGGACGACAACGACGCGTTCGGCCCCTTAACACAGAGGGAGAGCACACCGTGGCCAACGACAACGGCGACTACCGCATCGAGCACGACACCATGGGAGAGGTCCGGGTCCCCGCCTCGGCCCTGTACGGCGCCCAGACGCAGCGCGCCGTCGAGAACTTCCCCATCTCCGGCTCGCAACTCGAGCACGCCCAGGTGGTGGCGCTGGCCCAGGTCAAGCGTGCCGCCGCGAGGGCGAACGCCGAGCTGGGGGTACTCCCCGAGGACGTCGCCGCCGCCATCGTCTCCGCGGCCGACCGGATCATCGCCGGTGAGCACGCGGACCAGTTCCCCGTCGACGTCTACCAGACCGGCTCGGGGACCTCGTCCAACATGAACATGAACGAGGTCCTCGCGGGGCTCGCGACGGCGACGCTCGGCTCCCCCGTTCACCCCAACGACCACGTGAACGCCTCGCAATCCTCCAACGACGTCTTCCCCAGCTCGGTGCACATCGCGGTCACGCAGGCGCTCATCGCCGACCTGATCCCCGCTCTCGAGCACCTGGCCGCCGCTCTGGAGGCCAAGGCCGCGCTCTGGGCCGACGCCGTCAAGCCGGGCAGGACGCACCTCATGGACGCCACCCCTGTCACCCTCGGCCAGGAGTTCGGCGGCTACGCCCGGCAGGTCAGGCTCGGCGTCGAACGGGTGCGCAGTGCGCTCCCCCGCGTCGCCGAGGTCCCGCTCGGCGGGACCGCCGTGGGGACGGGCATCAACACCCCCGCCGGGTTCCCACAGAAGGTGATCGCGCACGTGCAGGAGGCCACCGGGCTTCCCATCACCGAGGCCGAGGACCACTTCGAGGCGCAGGCGAACAGGGACGGCCTCGTCGACGCCTCGGGCGCCCTTCGCACCGTCGCGGTGGGGCTGACCAAGATCTCCAACGACCTGCGCTGGATGGCCTCCGGTCCGAACACGGGCCTCGGCGAGCTGCACATCCCCGACCTGCAGCCGGGCTCCTCGATCATGCCGGGCAAGGTCAACCCGGTCATCCCCGAGGCCGTCCTGATGGTGTCGGCCCGCGTCATCGGCAACGACGCCACCATCGCCTGGGCGGGGGCGTCCGGCGCGTTCGAGCTGAACGTGCAGATCCCCGTGATGGGCACGGCCCTGCTCGAGTCGATCAGGCTTCTGGGCAACGCGGCCAGGGTCCTCGCCGACAAGACCATCGACGGGCTGAGCGCCAACCTTGAGCGCGCCGCGGAGCTCGCCGGCATGTCGCCCTCGATCGTCACCCCGCTCAACAAGATCATCGGGTACGAGGCGGCCGCGACGATCGCCAAGCATGCGGTGTCGGCGGGTGTGACCGTGCGCGACGCCGTGATCGAGCTCGGATTCGTCGAGCGTGGCGAGATCAGCGAGGAGCAGCTCGACGCCGCCCTCGACCTGCTCTCGATGACGCACCCGGGCTGAGAGCGGTTCCGTCGGGGCGGGCGCGTCCCTCCCCGACGGGGGCCCGCCGGCCGGTCAGCGTCGGCGCCGGTCGGGGCCCCACGCTCGGCATCCGCACCGTCCGGCGCCCGCGCCGTGCGGTATCCGCACCGTGCGGCACGCGAGCCGTCCATCTCCTGCGCCGCCCGGCACCCGAGCCGTCCGACACCCCACGCGGCCGGCTGCCGATCCGGTCGGTGATTCGCGTGGTCACGGCCCGACGACGACCGCCTCCGTCCAGAACCCGACGAGCAGCGCCGGACCGAACGGGATGCTCCGTCTCCAGCCCCGACGGACCACCTCCGCGATGGCGACGCCGCCGCCCACCAGGAGCGCGATGACGCCGAGTCTGACAGCGGATTCCACGGCGAGCGCGGTCTGGCACTCCCCCGCCGCCAGCGCGAGCGCGAAGCCGAGCGAGAGCTTGACGTCGCCGAGCCGCATTCCGCCGATCAGCGCGGCCACGATGAGCGGCACCACGAGCACGGCGACGACCGCGAGGAGGGCGGGGAGACGCTCCGGCTGCACCGCCACGGCCGCGGCGCCGACCGCGAGCACGGGGCCCACGAGCGCGTCGGGGAGCCGATGCTCGACGACATCGACGCGCCACAGGGTCGGCGTGACCACGGCGAGGACGAGCGCGGGCGCGGCGAAGACGAGCGTGGGTAGGAGGCCGTCGAATGACCGGGCACCGGCCAGTGCGACGAGCACGGCGAGGCAGACACCCAGGCCGATCTCGCGTCTGCTCGGCCTGAGCCCGTCCCCCTGCACGACGACCACAGTAGAAGCGCCCACCGCCGGCCGGGGAACGCGTCCCCAGCCCCCTGCGGTCCCGCGACGGCCGGCCCGCGATCGCCGTGCGTGCGGGCCGGCCGGAGCGGTCAGGTGATCAGCTGATCAGGTGGTCAGGCCGTCTCCTGGGCCTCCAGCAGCTCCGTGACCAGAGCGGCGATCTCGGAGCGCTCCGAGCGCGTGAGCGTGACGTGGCCGAACAGTGCGTGCCCCTTCAGCGTCTCGATCACGCTCGCGATCCCGTCATGCCTGCCCACCCGCAGGTTGTCCCGCTGCGCTACGTCGTGGGTGAGCACGACGCGCGAGTTCTGACCGATGCGGCTGAGCACGGTCAGCAGCACGCTGCGCTCCAACGACTGCGCCTCGTCGACGATCACGAAGGCATCGTGCAGCGAGCGACCGCGGATGTGGGTCAGCGGGAGCACCTCGAGCAGGTCCCTGGCGACGACCTCCTCGAGCACGTTGTCGGACACGACCGAGCCGAGCGTGTCGAACACGGCCTGGCCCCACGGGTTCATCTTCTCGCCCTGGTCCCCCGGCAGGTAGCCGAGCTCCTGGCCTCCGACGGCGTACAACGGGCGGAACACCATGATCTTGCGCTGCTCACGTCGCTCCAGGACCGCGTCGAGCCCGGCGCAGAGGGCGAGGGCGGACTTGCCCGTTCCCGCGCGCCCGCCGAGGCTGACGATCCCGACGTCGGGGTCGAGGAGCAGGTCGATCGCGAGCCTCTGCTCCGCGGAGCGCCCCCGCAGCCCGAAGACCTCCCTGTCGCCCCTGACCAGCCGGAACTCGCGCGTCCCCGTGACCCGCCCGAGCGCCGAGCCGCGCTCCGACTGGATGACGAGCCCCGTGTTGACCGGCAGGTCCTCCACCTCGTCCGCCAGGGCGACCTCGCTGTCGTACAGGTCGCTCATCTCGCTCGCGCTGAGTGCGAGCTCCGCGAGCCCCGTCCACCCGGAGTCCGGCCGTTGCTCCGCGCGGTATTCCTCGGCCAGGAGCCCGAGCGACGACGCCTTCACACGCATCGGCAGGTCTTTGCTGACCACGCAGACGTCGGAGCCCTGTGCAGCGAGCACCGAGGCGGTCGCGAGGATCCGGGAGTCGTTGTCGGCGCCACGCAGCGCGGAAGGCACCCCGCTCTGATCGGCCGTGCCGAGCTCGATGCGGAGCATCCCGCCGGCGGAGCCGACCGGGACCGGCCGGTCGAGCCGTCCGTGGCGCACCCGCAGCTCGTCGAGCAGCCGCAGCGCCCTCCGTGCGAAGTAGCCGAGCTCCGGGTCGTGGCGCTTCTTCTCCAGCTCCCCGAGCACGACGATGGGCAGGACGACCTCGTGCTCCGCGAACCGGAGGATCGCCTGCGGGTCGGCGAGAAGCACCGAGGTGTCGATGACGTAGACGCGCGTGCTCGGCGGCGTCTGCTCGTCGGTGTCGGACGGCAGCAGTTCTGCACCGGCCAGGATCGGATCTGTGATGGTCACGCTCACTCCGCCCCCCGGGCGCGGAGCCCGGTTCGTCGTCGAGCCGGCCAGTGATCTGTACCAGGTGAACGGATGTGGCCGTCCCGATCGGGCGCGGTGCCCGATACAGCCGACACTAGGCATCCGTCCGGACGCGCGGGAGGGCAACACGCCGACGATGCGTGACGGTTGCGTAAACAGATCGGACCGCGCGGGAGGCGCCGCCGGGCACCTCACTCAGCCGCACCCGCTCGTCGCTCAGCCGCGCCGGGCCCGTCGCTCAGCCGCCGAAGCGGCGCTGACGCCCGGCGTAGTCGCGCAGTGCGCGGAGGAAGTCGACCTGTCGCAGGTCCGGCCCCAGCGCCTCGACGAAGTAGAACTCGCTGTGCGCACTCTGCCAGAGCATGAAATCGCTGAGCCGCTGCTCACCCGAGGTCCGGATCACCAGGTCGGGGTCGGGCTGGCCGCTGGTGTACAAGTGCTCGCCGATCAGCTCGGGCGTGAGCTCGTCGGCGAGGGAGTCGATCGTGCCTCCGGTCGCCCCGTGGTCGGCGACGATGCTGCGGATCGCGTCGACGATCTCGGTCCGGCCGCCGTAGCCGACCGCGAGATTGACGTGCAGGCCCGTTCCGCCCGCGCTAGCGCCCTCCGCCTGGCGGAGCGCTCCGACGAGACGCTCGGGCAGGTTCTGCAGCGAGCCGACGTGCTTGACCTGCCAGTCCCTGTGCGTGGAGATCTTCTCCGCCAGGTCGGCGATGATCTCGATGAGATCCTGGAGCTCGTCCGAGTCGCGGTGCCTGAGGTTGTCGCTGGACAGCAGGTACAGGGTGACGACGCCCACGCCGAGCTCGTCGCACCAGTCGAGGAACTCGGCGACCTTCGCCGCACCGGCCCTGTGCCCGTCGGCCGCGCTGGCGAGACCGAGCTGCCGTGCCCACCGCCGGTTGCCGTCGATGATCATCGCGACGTGGTGCGGGATGACGTCGGGGGTGAGTCCGCGCCGGAGGCTCTTCTCGTAGAGCCCGTACATCCAGCCGGGGGCCGGGAATCCGTTAGACGCTGCCACAGGGCTACGTTAGTGCATCCGCCTCGCGACGCCTCCGGGCGTCTCGCGGCGTCCGCACGGTTCCCGCACGGCCCGCGGACGGCGACGGTGCCCCGACCGGCGGGCGGTGCGAAACATGTTCCCCGCGACAGGGCACGGTCCTAAGCTTGTGTCATGGTCAGTCTGGGCGGAAGCGGCGAGAGGAAGAACGACCGGGACGCACGCTCGGACGTCCCGCTGCCGGAGTCGGCGGCCGCCGTCGCGGCCGACGATGCCACCGGGCCCGAGCTCCCCAACATCCCGCTCATCGACGCCCGCGCGGACGATCCCGCCGAGGTCAAACCGAGCTGGCGGGGGTGGATCCACGCGGCGACGTTCCCCGTGGCGGTCGCGGCGGGGATCGTGCTCGTCGTCCTCGCCGACGGTCCAGCCGCCAGCTGGTCCTCGGCCGTGTTCGCCCTGACCTCGCTGCTGCTGTTCGGCAACTCGGCGCTCTACCACCGCTTCAACTGGGGTCCCCGGATGAAGGTCGCCCTCAAACGCCTAGACCACGCGAACATCTTCCTGCTCATCGCGGGGACCTACACACCGATCGCGGTCCTCGCGCTCCCACCGGAGAAGGGGCGGCTCCTGCTGCTGATCGTGTGGGCGGGGGCGCTGCTGGGGATCGGCTTCCGGGTCTTCTGGATCACGGCGCCCCGCTGGCTGTACGTCCCCCTGTACCTCGCTCTCGGCTGGGCCGCCGTGATGTACCTGGGCGACATCGTCGCAGCGAACGCCGTCACGATGATCCTCGTCGTCATCGGCGGGCTGCTCTACAGCGGTGGGGCCGTCGTCTACGGGATGAAGCGCCCGAACCCGGTTCCGGGCGTCTTCGGCTTCCACGAGATCTTCCACAGCTGCACAGTGCTCGCGTTCCTCTGCCACTGGACGGCCGTGCTACTGCTCGCGGTCAACCCGCCGCTCGCCTGACCCGGCTCACGACCCCAGCGGCACGGATCGGCGGCGCGGCGCGCGCTGCGACCACGGGTCGACGATACGGCGAGCGGCACCGTCGGTCCCCACGAGCGACGGGTCAGCGCGCGGAGCGGTCGTCCCCGCCCGCGGCGTCGTCCCCGCCCGAAGAGGCGCCTGCGTCCGTTGCCGTGTCCGACGCGCCCTCCGAGCCGGCCGCGCCCGGAGCCGGGGCGCGCCCGGAGCGCGCCGCATCATCCCGCTCGGCGGCGGTGTCGTCCGCGGCCGCCCGGTCGGCCGCCACACGGCCGCGGTACTCCACGCGCCTCACGCGCCTGGCCATGTCCACGATCAGCAGGATCGCGAGGACCGCGACGATGAAGATCGCCGTGAAGCCCACGGGGCCGGGGGTCACGTCGTTCGGATCGACGGTCGGCATCGGCGTCGGAACGGGGCTGCCGGTGGTCAGCCGGAGCGCGGTGTCGAATACGGGGGCGATCATGCCGGTGAATCCTCGATTCCATTGAACAGGTCGGACTCCGCCGCGCCGACGGGCGCGCTCGGAACGGTGGAGTGGATGAGCTCGTAGTCCTCGGTCGGCCAGACCTCACGCTGCAGGTCGTTGGGCCAAAAGAAGAACGAGCTCTCCGGAGAGACCTGGGAGGCGTGCGCGCGGAGCGCATTGTCGCGCACCTCGAAGAAGTCGGCGACAGGCACCCGGGCGAGGACGCGCTCGGTGAGCGCGTCCTCGCGCTCGGTGAAGCGGGTGAGCAGCTCCTCCCACTCCCCGCGCTCCGGCGCATCGGGGAACCGCGCGATCATCGCACCGACGATGGCCCGGAAACGTTCGCTGCTGAACACACGGTCGTAGTAGTGCTTCGGGACGCTCCACGGATCCCCGAGCTCGGGGTGGTCGTCGCTCCCGGCGAGCTCCCGCGCCCGGACGGCGATCCTGTTCGAGCGGATGTGGTCGGGGTGGGGGTACCCGCCGTTCTCGTCGTAGCTGATCAACACCTGCGGACGCTGCTCGCGGATGAGGGCGACGAGAGGGAGCACCGAGGTCTCGACCGGGATGTCGGCGAAGGACGCCGCCGGGACGGAGCCGTTCTCGTTGGCCATGCCGGAGTCACGGTAGCCCAGCCAGCGCTGGCGCACGCCGAGGATGTCGCGCGCGGCGTCCATCTCCCTCCGGCGCAGCCCTGCGAGGTCGCGAGAGGCCAGGGGCGTGGCCTCCACGGCAGGGTTGAGGATGTCGCCTCGCTCGCCTCCCGTGCAGCTGACCACGAGCACGTCCGCGCCGCGCGAGCGGTAGTAGGCCAGCGTGGCCGCCCCCTTGCTCGACTCGTCGTCGGGGTGGGCGTGCACGGTCATCAGGCGCAGGCTCACGTGTTCTCCTCGGTCGGGCGCAGGTCATATCCTGGATGGAAAGGATGGGCTCTCGACCAAGCTTATTCGCTCGACCATGAGGAGTTCTGCGCGATGGCGTTCAGGGATCAGGACCGGCAGCTCGACGACGCGGCTCCGGCGATCGGCTCGCGCTACGGACGCACGACGGGGACGCGGCGGCGTGAGCGGCTCGTCCTGGCCTCGATCGGGGCGTTCGCCCTGCTCGTCGCCGTGGTGTGGGTGATCTGGGTCGCCATCGACTCGCCGTCGTCGTCGATCGAGACCGGCGACCGCGGCTACGTCGTCAACGACGACCGCAGCGTCGACGTGAAGTATTCGCTCACCGTCGCGCCGGGGACGGAGACCGTGTGCGTCGTCCAGGCCCTCGACGACAACTTCGGCGTGATCGGCTGGAAGACCGTCGAGGTGCCCGCCTCCGATCAGTGGACGCGCGGTCTGACCGAGACGGTCCGCACCACACAGCGCGCCAACACGGGATTGATCTACCGCTGCTGGCTCCCGTAGGATCGTCTGATATTCATTCCGCACCATGCGGACCGCGCCCCGGCGACTCGTCGGGGCGTCGATTCTTGTAAGGAGTCCGAAATGGCTGACAACGCCCAGGCGAGCTTCCTCACCCAGGAGGCCTACGACCGACTCTCCGCCGAGCTGGAGAGCCTCTCGACCACCGGTCGCGAGGAGATCGCCAAGCGCATCGAGGCGGCACGCGAAGAGGGCGACCTCAAGGAGAACGGCGGCTACCACGCCGCGAAGGACGAGCAGGGGAAGCAGGAGGCGCGCATCCGCACGCTCACGCAGATGCTGCGCGACGCCGTCGTCGGCGACGCGCCGGAGAGCGACGGGACCGTGCAGTCCGGCACCGTCGTGACCGCGGACATCGCCGGGGGCGTCGAGACGTTCCTGCTGGGCAACCGCGAGATCGCCGGCGACTCGAGCCTGCACGTCTACAGCGAGGCGAGCCCGCTCGGTTCCGCGATCCTCGGCCTCGCGGTCGGCGAGAGCACGAGCTACCAGGCCCCCAACGGCAAGGAGATCGCCGTCACGGTGACGAAGGTCGAGACCTACGCCGGTCAGTGACCGCGCGGTCGCCGAAACCTCGAACGCCGGTGCACGCCCCCTCGGGCAGTGCACCGGCGTTCGGCGTCGGGGCGGGCGTCAGATGATCTCGGGGTCGTATCCGGCCTGACGCAGCGTTTCAACGACGAGCGACCGGTGGTCGGGTCCCCTCGTCTCGATGCTGAGCTCGAGGACGACCTCGTCGATCCGCATGCCCGGGCCGTGCCGCGTGTGCAGGACCTCGATGACGTTGGCGTTCGCCTGGGCGACCAGCTCGGAGGTGCGCGCGAGCTGACCGGGAAGATCGGGTAGCGGGATGCGCAGGGTCAGGTACCGGTCCGACGCGGCCAGCCCGTGGCTCACGACGCGCTGCATCAGCAGGGGGTCGATGTTGCCACCGGACAGGATCACGGCCGTCGTGCCCGTCGCCCTGACCTTGCCGGCGAGGATCGCAGCGACACCGACCGCTCCGGCCGGCTCGACCACGAGCTTCGCGCGTTCGAGCAGCACAAGCAGCGCCTTCGCGATGTCGTCCTCCGTCACCGTGACGATGTCGTCGACGAGCTCGCGGATGATCGCGAAGTTGCTCACGCCGGGGCGCGCGACCGCGATGCCGTCCGCGATGGTCGGGGCGGTCGTCACCGTCGTCGGCTCCCCGGCGAGGAGCGAGGGAGGGTAGGCCGCGGCGTTCTCCGACTGCACCCCGATGACGCGGACCGTCCGCCCGTCCTGCCGGGCTCGCTGGATGGCCGCCGAGGCGACGCCGGAGATCAGGCCGCCCCCGCCGATGGGGACGATGATCGTGTCCAGCTCGGGCACGGAGTCGTAGATCTCGAGGCCGAGCGTCCCCTGGCCGACGATGACGTCGTGGTGGTCGAAGGGAGGGATCAGCAGCGCGCCGGTCGAGGCCGCGAACTCCGCCGCCGCCCGCAGCGGCTCCTCGACGGTGTGCCCGCCGAGCACGACGGTCGCGCCGTAGTTGCGCGTGGCCTGAAGCTTCGGAAGCGGGACGCCGACCGGCATGAAGATGGTGGCGGCGATGCCGAGCTCCCGTGCGGCGAAGGCGACGCCCTGCGCGTGGTTGCCGGCCGAGGCGGCCACGACCCCGCGCGCACGCTCCTCATCGCTGAGCTGGGCGAGACGGTTGTACGCCCCCCTGATCTTGTAGGAGCCGGTGCGCTGCAGGTTCTCGCACTTGAGGTACACCGGCGAGCCCAGGACCTCGGCGAGGAAGCGGGACGACTCGATGGGCGTCTCCTGGACGATGCGGCCGACCGTCTCCTGAGCCCGGAGGAACTCGTCGAGGGCGGGGATAGCCGCGGACAGCTCGGTCATGCGTCTCCTTCGGGGGTGGGGGTCGTCTGTCTCCCGATGCGCACCTGCTGTGGCACCCGTTGCCAGATCGAGTCGCTCAGCGCGAAGGCCTCCGGGTCGGCGTTGCGTCTCCAGGCCCCGCTGCTGATGTATTTGATCATCACGTTGATGCCTGCGGTGACCGGAACGGCGAACAGCGCACCGGGGATGCCGGCCAGTATGGTGCCGGCGGTGACCACGAGGACGACCGCGAGCGGGTGGACCTTCACCGCGGTCCCCATGAGCAGAGGCTGGAGCACGTGCCCCTCGATCTGCTGGACGGCGAGCACGATGATCAGCATGATGATCGCGCTCTGCCACCCGTTGTAGACGAGGGCGATGAACACGGCGAGGGCACCGGTCGTGACCGCACCGACGATGGGGACGAACGCGCCGAGGAACACGACGACGGCGATGGGGATCGCCAGCGGCAGCCCGAGGAAGAAGGCGCCCAGGCCGATCCCGACGGCGTCGATCGACGCGACGAGGATCTGGGTCCTGACGTAGTTCGACAGCGTCGACCAGCCGGCGACACCGGCTCCGTCCACGGCCAGCCGGGCGCGGCGAGGGAAGAGGCTGACCACCCAGCGCCAGATGCCCCTGCCGTCGATGAGCATGAACAGCAGGCAAAACAGGGTCAGCAGCACGCTGGTGCCGAGGTGGCCGAGCGTGGACCCGACCGACAGCGCGCCGGAGAGCAGCACGTTGGAGTCCGCCACGAGCGCCGACACCCACTCGTCGACGAAGTCGTTGATCTGGGCCTCGGTCAGGTGCAGCGGCGACTCGAGCAGGAACTGCTTGAGGTCGTCGTAGGAGGCGACCGTCCGCTGTCTGACGTCGTCGAAGCCGTTCGCGATCTGCTGGCTGACGAGCATGATCAGCCCGCTCACCACGGCGAGTGTGCCAAGGATCGCGATGGCGATCGCCAGCCCCCGGGGAACGCGCCACCGGGTCAGCAGCACCACGGCCGGCTGCAGCAGCGTGGTCAGCAGCAGCGCGATGAACAGCGGGATAACGATGAGTCGCAGCTGGGCGATGATGAGCACGACGACGGCGAGGACGGCGATGATCAGCAGCATTCGCCACGACCATGCCCCGGCGATGCGCACCCCCGCGGGGATGGACTCCTCGATCTGCGTGTTGCTCACCGGTCCCGCGTTGCGTCGGGGCTCCGGGGTCTCCTCTGGCGTGTGGCCTCCGAAGAGCCGTGACAGGAATCCCCTGCGTCGCTGTGCTGGCATGGGTCAAGTGTAGGACCGCGCATATTCCCCTGTCTGCGGTTTGCCCTAGTGTCGGGGACATGCCGGACACCCTCTCAGCCTCCGCCGCCCGACGCATCGCACTGGCCGCTCAGACGCTGGCCGGTCCGCGGCCGGACCGGCCCGGAACGCGGCGGCTTCGCCGCACCATCGAGGACATGGGCGTGCTCCAGATCGATTCGGTGAACGTGTTCGAGCGCAGCCACTATCTGCCGGTCCTTGCCCGTGCGGGCGCGTACGACCGGGCGGCCCTCGACCGCCTCGCGCTCGGCAGCCGGACCGGCGTCGTCGAGTACTGGGGTCACGAGGCGACCTTCATGCCGGTCGAGGCATGGCCGCTGTTCCGCTGGCGGATGGACGAGGCCAGGCAGCGCCAGCTCGGCGACGCCGACAGCTGGGCGTCGGCGAACGGGCAGACGATCCGGCGGGTGCACGAGACCGTGAGGGAGCGCGGGTCGGCCACCTCGCGCGACATCGCCGAGGCGGACGACAGGGGCAGCGGCAGCTGGTGGGGCTGGTCCGACAGCAAGCGCGCGCTAGAGGTCCTGTTCCGCTGGGGCGAGCTGGTGTCGTCGGGGCGACGCGGATTCGAGCGGGTGTATGCACCGGCGGAGACCGAGATCCCCGCTGAGCTGCGCGCCGCGCACTACGACAGGGGCGACGCCGTGCGGGAGCTCGTGCGCCGGGCGAGTTCCCGGCTCGGGGTGGGGACCACCGCCGACATCGCCGACTACTTCCGACTGGGCAGGGCGGAGACCGCGGCGGCGCTCGTCGAGCTGGCCGAGCGCGGAGACGTCTCCCCCGTCTCGGTCCCGGAGTGGGGTGCGGGGCGGCGCAGGGACGAGGACGCCTGGCTGTCGGCCGACCACCGGCTGCCGCGGTGGGCACGCAGGGACGAGCTGCTCAGTCCCTTCGACCCGCTGGTCTGGTGCCGACCCCGGGCGGAGCGTCTCTGGGACTTCCACTACCGCATCGAGATCTACACGCCCGCTCACAAGCGCGTCCACGGCTACTACGTCCTGCCGGTTCTGCTCGGCGACCGGATCGCCGCGCGGCTGGACCTCAAGCACGACAGGGCGGCGAACCAGATCCTCGTCCAGTCATCGTGGGTCGAGCCGGGCGCCCCCGCCGACGTGGCCGAGCGTGTCGCCGGAGTGCTGCACCGCACAGCGCACTGGCAGGGCTCCGAGTCGATCCTCGTTCAGGACAGGGGCACCCTCGCCGGTCCGCTCGCCTCCGTGCTCCGTTCGGGCAACCCGGTCGGCGGCTGACGCCGCACGCGATCCCGGGGGCAGCCGCGGCGGATCAGAAGCCGTCGCCCATGGTCCTCAGTCGCTCGATGCGGTCCGGCAGCGGAGGGTGGGTCGCGAACATCCGGTCCATCAGCCCGGGCTTGAGCGGGTCGGCGATCCACAGGTGCGCCATCGAGCTGTTCTGCGTCTTCATCGGGCGCCCGTACTCGCCGAGCTTCTGCAGCGCACTGGCGAGCGCCTCGGGGTGTCGCGTCGTCATCGCACCCGTGGCGTCGGCCAGGTACTCCCGCTGCCGCGACACGGCGAGCTGGATCATGCTCGCCGCCAATGGGGCGAGCAGCATCGCCACGAGCCCGAGGACGAGCATGATCACGTTGCCGCCGTTGTTGGAGTTGTTGTTGCGGCTCATGCCTCCCCAGAACGTCATCCGCGCGAGCATGTCGGCGATGAAGCCGACCGCGACGACCAGTCCGAAGACGATCATCGAGACCCGGATGTCGTAGTTGCGCACGTGGCCGAGCTCGTGCGCCATGACGCCCTCCAGCTCGGCGTCGTCCATGATCGCGAGCAGCCCCGTCGTCGCCGCGACGCTCGCGTGCTGCGGGTCACGACCGGTCGCGAAGGCGTTCGGCGCCGGGTCCTCGATGACGTACACCTTCGGCATCGGGGTCCCGGTGGTGATCGCCAGGTTCTCGACGATGCGGTACAGCCGGGGGTTGTCGGCCTTCTGGATCTCCTGCGCGCCGCTGATGCTCAGCGCCTGCGAGCCGGCGGCGAAGTACTGGATGATCGTGTACGCCGCCGCGCCGATGAGCGTGCCGTAGAAGATCCCCGTGCTGTTGAACATGTATCCGGCCAGCCAGCCCAGGCCGCCGATGATCACCAGGAAGGCGAGGATGATCAGGACGGTGTTTCGCTTGTTCTTCGCAATCGCGCGATACATGGGGTTCTCTCGCGGCAGGGGCGGGTCACGCGAGTGCGTGTCCGCGGGCGGTCGGGGGTCGGGTCAGAACTGGACGCGGGGCGGCTCGGCGATCGCGGCCGAGTCGGCGACCTCGAAGAAGTCACGCTCGGTGAAACCGAGGCCCTTGGCGAAGAGGTTGTTCGGGAAGACCTTGATCTTGGTGTTCAGCTCGCGCACACCGCCGTTGTAGAAGCGGCGGGAGGCCTGGATCTTGTCCTCGGTGTCGACGAGCTCCGCCTGCAGCTGGAGGAAGTTCTGGCTCGCCTGCAGCTGCGGGTAGGCCTCGGCCACGGCGAAGATGCTCTTCAGCGCGGACTGCATGTGGTTCTCGGCCACGGACGCCTCGGCGGGCGTCGAGGCGTCGATGGTCTCGGCCCTGGCCTGGGTGACGGCCTCGAACACGCCCTTCTCGTGGGTCGCGTAGCCCTTCACCGACTCGATGAGGTTGGGGATGAGGTCCGCACGGCGCTTGAGCTGGACCGTGATGTCGCTCCAGGCCTCGTCGACGCGAACGTTGAGCGTGACCAGCCGGTTGTAGGTGACCCAGAAGTAGATTCCGACGACCACCGCGAGGCCGACGACGATCAGAAGGGGGATAAGCCATTCCATGGCACGGACTCCTCGAGGTTGGTGATCAGATCCGCGCCCAGTCTATCGAGCCTGGCCGCGAACGGGCCGTGTAGCGCTAGGGCGTGTCTCCCATATGGTTCGTGATTGACGCGCGATTCTGGATGGGTGA
>NZ_FUKR01000028.1 GCF_900163835.1 Mycetocola reblochoni REB411
CCCCCGGACGCCCCCCACGACCCGACGGCCCCCCGGCCCACGAAGGAGACCCCGTGACACGAGTGATGATCGTCGACGACCAGGAGATGATCCGTGCCGGGCTGCGCGTGATCCTCGAAGCCCACGCCCGCATCGAGGTCGTCGCCGACGCGGCCGACGGCCGGGCCGCGCTGCGCACGCTCGAGGGCACCGCGGTGGACGTCGTCCTCATGGACCTGAACATGCCGGGGATGGACGGCGTCGAGACGACCAGGCGCATCCGGTCCGCGCACGGGGAGGGAACACCCCGGGTGCTGGTCCTGACGACCTTCGACCAGGACGAGAACGTCCTGGCTGCGCTGCGAGCGGGGGCCGACGGCTTCCTCGGCAAGGGCGCGGGCCCCGCGGAGCTCACGGAGGGAGTCCTCGCGGTCGCGGAGGGGGGACACGCCCTGTCGCCGAACGCGGTCGGGGCGCTCGTCGGAACGGTGGCGCAGACGCCGGTGAGCTCGCCCGACCCCGAGACCGAGCGGCTGTTCGAGCAGCTCACCCGCCGGGAGCTGGAGATCGTACGGCTGATCGTCAGGGGCATGGACAACGCGGAGATCGGGCGCGAGGTCTTCATCTCCCCATACACCGCGAAGACGCACGCCAACCGGGCGATGATGAAGGTCGGCGCCCGCGACCGCGCCCACCTGGTCTCCCTCGCCGTTCAGGCCGGGCTGCTGCCCTGATCTCGCCGGGCGGCTCGGGCCGGGCTCACGCCCCGACGTCGTCCAACGGCGGTACACGGTGCGCTCCCCCTGGACGACGCCCGCGGCTCGGCGCGCCACGAGACTGACGGGGACCGAGACAGCAGCCGCGGATCGCGGCCGAGACAGGGAGATCATCATGAACACACGCATCGTCGTCGCCGGGGCCGGGGCGCTTCTGGCCGCACTCGCCGTCGCAGGGGTCGTCGTGGCACGCAGGGCACGGTGACCGATCGACAGCACCGGACGGCCCGCCCCACCGCACCCGCGCGGGGCGGGCCGTCCGGTGCTGGGGCACCGGTCCCGCGGCCCCCGGCGGTGCCCGGCGCTGAGGTGCGCTGGCGCGGGAACCGAATGATGGCCGCCTTGCGGGACACCGGGAGGAGGAACGTGTACTTCTCGGCCGCGGCGATCCCGGGCCACGTGGCGATGGCGGGCTGGAAGGGCAGCCTGCTCCTGGTCAGCCCCTCGCTGTTCGTCCTCGCCAACGCCGTGTTCACGCTCGGCCTGGCCGGGGCGAAGACGCTCATCGTCGTCGCCGATCGCCGGGGGCGTGCCGGCTCGCGGCGCAGTGCCCGCACCGCCTATCGCACGGGGGGAGCACTGCTGCTCGTGCTCGCCCTCGCCTACACGGCCGGGTGCCTGCCCTACCTGCTCGGCGCCGAGCGGACCGGCGACTACGACCGACCGGTCGCGCTGGCCATCGCGACGCTCGCCTTCGCCGAGCTCGGTCTCTCGATCCACGGCCTGGTGTCCTCCCGTCGACGCGGGGACCTGCTGATGGAGCTGAACAAGCTCGGCAACCTGTCGGCCTCGCTCGTCCTGCTCGTGCTCACGCAGACAGCGCTGCTGTCGATGACGGACGAGCGCGACCTCAGCTTCTACAACGGCCTCTGCGGCGCGATCATGGGCGCGCTCGTGGCGCTCATCGCCACGTTCATGCTCCTGCGCCCGATCAGGGACGACGCCCACCCTCCTACCGCGGACGCGGTACCCGCCGCACGCCGCGGGGACGACGTCCTCCGTCCGAGGCGCGACGATGCTGGAGGAACACGGAACGACACGGAGGAGGCCCCCGACCATGACCGGTTTCACGGCGCACGGCAGACCTCGCACGGACGGGCACTGGCGATCCCGGATCACGACCTCGGCGATCGTGCTGGCGATCGGGGCTCTGCCGACACTGATCGGCCTGGGGGCGCTGGCCCTGCTCGGCGCCCTGTGAGCCGGAGGGCGCGGGCTGACGGGCCTCAGCGGGCGTCGAGCGAACGCAGGTAGCGGTACCGGACGACAATCTGGACGACCCGCAGGAGCGGATAGGCCGCCCGCCATGGCCCGCTCGGTGCGGCCCGCGTCAGCGAGCGGACGGTGAGCACGACCCCGCCGTCCGAGCGCTGCAGCACGAATGCCTCCTCCCCGCTGACGGGGTGTCCCGGTCGCGTCCGGTACGCGAAGCCGACCCTGTCCTCGCGGTCGACGACCTCGACGATCTCGACGGGCTCGACCACCCGCGCCCCCGGCACGCGTGCGATCACATCGAGCCGTTGCCCCGGGGCGACCGGACGGGCCGGACGCACCGCGAAGCCGCTGCGTGTCTTGACCGCCCAGCCGAGAAGCAGGCGGCGCAGCTCCGACCAGTCGGCGTCGGTGACGGGAGCCTCCGCGGGGGAGCCGCCGAGGCGCACCCGGCGGGAGAGCTCCGAGCGGCGGTACCCCGACGCCGAGGGCGTCCAGGACGCGTCGCCCGGCCGGGTCTCCGCGGGCGCGGCACCGCGCGTGCCGGACGGGGGAGCTTTCATGGCGCGATGCTACCGCGGGTCCTCTTGCCCGAGGACGCCGAACGCGTCAGGCTCGACGGAGGGCGGCGCGGAGTGCGGCGCCGATGGCAGCCAGCCGCACGGCCGGGTGGGCGCCCGAAAGGAGGCCGGCATGAGCGGCAGGGTCATCGTCATCACCGGGGCGAGTGACGGGATCGGCGCCAGCGCGGCGCGGCAGCTCGCCGAGCGCGGGCACACGATCGTCGTCGTCGGCCGCTCGGCCGAGAAGACCGCGGCCGTCGCCGAGCGGATCGGCGCGGAGCACCACCTCGCCGACTTCGCCGAGCTGTCCTCGGTGCGCGCCCTGGCGGCCGAGCTCCTCGCCGCGCACGGGCGCATCGACGTCCTCGCCAACAACGCGGGGGGAATCTTCGGCAGCGAGCGCCGGACCACCGTCGACGGCCACGAGCAGACCTTCCAGGTGAACTACCTGGCCCCCTTCCTGCTCACCCGGCTGCTCACCGAGCGACTGCTCGCCTCGCAGGGCAGGGTCATCAGCACCTCGAGCATCGCCAACCGGCTGTTCGGCCGCCTCGACATCGACGACCTGGACGCCGAGCACGGCTACTCCGCGCAGAAGGCCTACGGTGACGCGAAGCTCGCCCAGATCCTGTTCACCAGGGAGCTGCACCGCAGGTACCACGACCGCGGCCTCAGCGCCGTGGCGTTCCACCCCGGCGTCATCGCGACCGGCTTCGCCTCGGACCGGAGCACCCCCCTGCACCTGCTCTACCAGACACCGCTGAAGCACCTGTTCCTTCGCTCCCCCGACCACGGGGCACGCACCCTCGTGCGGCTGGCGGACGCGGCGGAGGTGCCGAGCGGCGAGTACCTCAGCGGCCGACGCCGCGGGGCGCTCAACCCGCAGGCGGAGGACGCCGAGTTGGCCAGGGCGCTCTGGGACCGGACGGAGCGGATGCTCGCCGGCGACTGAGGCGGCCGAAGCGGCCGATGTGGCCGAGGCGGCCGAGGGCGTCGGCCTACTCCTGCCGCTCGGACACTCCCGCACGCCAGTAGCCCATGAAGGCGACGCGTTTGCGGTCGACGCCGTTGGCCGTCACCAGCATGCGGCGCAGCGTCTTCACCGTCGCCGCCTCCCCCGCCATCCAGGCGTAGAACTCGCCGTCGGAGCCCTCGGGGCTGTCCCACAGCAGCTCGACGTCGACGTCCACGTCGGCCAGCTCCTGCGGACGCGGCGCGGCCGCGCGGGCCAGGAGCTCGGCCGAGCGCGCGCACCACTGCCCCATGGCCGCCACGAGCGGCGCGCCGTGCTCGGCCCCGTCGCGGGGGAGCCAGCGCAGGCGCACGCCTTCCGCGGCGTCGATGGGGATCGCGTCCGCGGAGGTCGGCACCTCCAGCAGCACGTCGACGTCGTACTCGGGCCCGAGCGACTCAAGGATCGAGCCGATCGCGGGGACGGCCGTCTCGTCGCCCGCGAGCAGGACGCGCCGGGCAGGGCCGGGGTGCCAGTCGATGCCGAGGGCCGAGCCCTCGCTGCGCTGGTCGGGCCCGACGATGACGAGCTCGGCACCAGGGGCGGCCGCCTCCGCCCACGCCCCGGCCGGACCGGCGCCCGGGTGGACGACGAAGTCGATGACGAGCCGCCGCGCGACCGGGTCGATGCGACGCACGGTGTAGGTGCGCAGCGGGCTGCGCCGCTCGGTCGGGATGTCGCGCCAGATCTGGTACCAGCCGCCCTCCGTGATGGCCGCCTCGTCGCGCTGCCCGATGTCGCTGATCGTGCCGTCGGGGCCGGGGAGGATGAGCTTGATGCGCTGGTCGAGCCCGGAGGTGCCGAAGTGCTCGAACTCCGCGCAGCCGAAGGTCACGCGGACGAAGGACGGGCTCAGCCGGACGGCGTCGGTGACGACCGCGCAGTACGGGCGGTAGGCGGGCCGTGCGGGGGCTGTCGCGGGAGAGGGCACGGGGTTAGCGTACCCTCACCCGACGCTGCCGCGCGGGTCCATAGGATGGGTGGGGCGCCGAACCGTCACCGGACGCCGACGCCCCGAGCAGAAAGGCCCCCGTGTCCCCCTCCGCCCCGTCCGCCGACGACGCCGAGTCCCGGCCGTTCCACGTCGACCTGGGCGGGGTCATCGCCCTGCTGAGCCGGCACATCTACTCCACCCCGGCCGTCTATCTGCGCGAACTCCTGCAGAACGCCGTGGACGCGGGGAGCGCGCGCCGGAGGGCCGACCCGGAGGCCCCCGCCACGGAGGTGCGCATCCGCCCGGCCGACGACGGCGACGAGCTCATCGTCAGCGACAACGGCGTCGGGCTGAGCGCCGAGGAGGCGGCGGAGCTGCTGGCCACGGTCGGGCGCAGCTCCAAGTCGGGCGAGCTGTACACGCCCGGCGCGGACGGCTACCTCGGCCGCTTCGGCATCGGCCTGCTCAGCTGCTTCCTCATCGCCGACCGCATCGTCGTGCGCTCACGCTCCGCCCACGGACACCCGCCGATCGAGTGGACCGGGTCGATCGACGGCAGCTTCCGCATCAGGGAGCTCCCCGAGGACGCGGACGTCCCCGTCGGCACGGAGGTCAGGCTCGTGCCGCGTCCGCAGGACGCCGCCGTCGCCGTCCGACCCGGGGTCGCCCGGCTCGCGCGCGAGTACGGCCAGTACCTGCCGGTGTCGGTCGGGATCGTCGAGCCGGACGGCAGCAGGACCCGGATCAACCGCGACCCCGTGTTCGCGCGGGAGGACGCCGGTGACAGGGAGCTCGCCGAGTTCGGCCGCGAGCTCATCGGCCGCGCACCGCTCGACGTGATCCGGCTGAGCGTGCCGGGGACCGGAACACGGGGCGTCGCCGTGGTGCTCCCCGCCGCCCCTCCCCCCGGCGCACGCCAGGCGAGCACCGTGTACCTGCGCGGGATGCTGCTCAGCGACCGCGTCGACGAGCTGCTCCCGGAGTGGGCGTTCTTCGTCCGCGTGGTCGTCGACAGCGAGGACCTCACCCCGACCGCGTCGAGGGAGCAGCTGGTCGGCGGCACCTCGCTGGAGTTCACCCGCGACCAGATCGCCGAGGCGCTGCGCAACTGGATCCTGCTGCAGGCGCGGACCCGCCCGCACCGGCTCGCCGAGTTCGTCTCGGTGCACCACCTCGCCCTGAAGGCCGTCGCCGTGCACGACGACGAGCTCGCCGCGATCATCATCCCGCTGCTGAGCGTGTCCACCTCCCAGGGGCAGATGAGCATCGAGCAGCTGCTCGCCGGCACCGACACGGTCCGCTACGCCGCCAGTCTCGACGAGTTCCGCCAGCTCGCGCCGGTCAGCCAGGCCGACGTGCCCCTCATCAACGCCGGCTTCGTCTACGAGGAGGAGCTGCTGCGCCGGCTGCCGCTGCTGCGCGACGGCGTCAGCGTGGAGCGCGCCACCGTCGGAGGGGTCGTCGACTCCTTCGACGTCGCCCCGCTGGACGACCGGCCGGTGACGACCGCCCTCGAGGAGAGGGCCGGCGCGGCCCTGGCCGACGCGGACTGCCGGGTGACGGTGCGGCTGTTCCAGCCGGACGATGTCCCTGCGCTGTACGTCTCCGACCCCGCGGTCATCCGCCGCATCAACCGCGGCGCGGCCGGAACCGTCGCCCCTGGACCGTGGAGCGGCGTCATCGGGCGCATCGACGCCCTCGTCGAGGGGGCCGCCGGTCAAGGGACGGCCGAGTCGAGGGCGCAGCTGTGCCTCAACTGGTCCTCGCCGCTCGTGCGCCGGCTCGCGAAGCTCGGCGACGAGCTCGTGTTCGCCCGGAGCGTGCGCCTGCTCTACCTGCAGTCGATGCTCGCCGGCCACCGGCCGCTCGGCCGCAGCGACCGCGTCATTCTCAACGAGACCATCGGCGACCTGGTGCAGCTCAGCGTCGGGGCCGAGGAACTGGACGACACCGCACTGGACCGCCTGGGCCGGGAGGCCGACGGCGAGGAGGACACACCCGCATGAGCGAGCACGAGGACAGGATCAGGGAGCTCTTCGACCGCGCCGACACACTCCCCTACGGCCCCGAGGAGCGGGCTCTGCTGGAGGAGGCGATCGCCGTCGCCGAGGAGGCCGGCGACGAGGAGCTCGCCTACGAGGCCCGGCTCCGGCTGACCAGCTCGGCGAACATGACCGGCGACACCGAGACGATGATCGCCTCCTTCGGCTGGACGGTCGGCATGCACGACCGCGACCCGTCCCGGTTCCCGTCCCGCATCGGCGGCGACGACCTGCTCTTCCAGTACAAGTGGATGGCCTCGAGGCTGATGGCCCACCCCGACTTCCCGCTCGGCGAGGTCGACGCCGTCCACGCGGACATGGCCGAACGCTACCGCGCGGCGGGGGTCGGCCCCTCCGGCGTGCTGCAGTCCCGGTTCTTCACGGCCATCCAGCGCGGCGACCTGGCCGCGGCGGCGCGCCTGCGCGAGGAGCGCGAGCTCGCCCCCGAGGACGAGTACAGCCACTGCGACGCCTGCGTGCGCAACGAGGACGCGCTGTTCTTCGAGCTCAGCGGCGACCACGACCGGGCGTTGGCCGTGTACGACGAGATCATCGACGGCGGCCTCAGCTGCGGTGCCGAGCCGGAGACGAGCGAGTCGGAGGCGCTGCTGCCGTACCTGCGCGCCGGACGGCTCGACGACGCCAGACGCGCGCACCTGCGCTCCTACCGCGCCGTCCGCGGCAGGGACGACGCGGACAACGTCGGCGTCATCGCCAACCACCTGGTGTTCTGCGCGGTCACGGGCAACGAGGCGAGGGGACTGGCGATGCTCGAGCGCCACATCGGCATGCTCGCCGCCGACCCGCTGAACCTCGCGGGCCGACTGCACGCGCTCACCGCCGTCGCCGTGCTGCTCGACGCGGTCGCACGGGCCGGCCACCCGGACGCGATCGTCCGCGGCGCGGACACCCCCGAGCTCGAGGCCGTCCTCGGCCACCACGAGGGGCCGTGGACGACGGAGTCGCTGGCCACCGTCGCCTGGCGGCGGGCCGAGGAGCTCGCCGACGCCTTCGACGCCAGGAACGGCACCGCGGCCCGGCGCCGGGCACTCGACGGGGCGCGGGCGCTCGCGGCGGAGCGCTACGACGTGCCCGTGAACAGCGACAGCTTCCAGAGCCGGGTGCACACCGGCGTCGGACCGGCCAGGTCGACCAGGGCCGACTGGCTGCTCGCCGCGCGGGAGGCCATGTCCGTCGGCGCCCTCGACGAGGCGACCGCCGCCGCCGCCCGCGCCGAGGCGTTGCCGGAGGACGGCAGCCTCACGGCACTGCTCGGGCTCAGGGTGCAGATCCTGCTCGCCGACGAGGACGCCGACGCCGAGGCGGTCGAGGAGCTCATCGCGGAGCGCGTCGCCGCGCTGCGGGCCGCCGGCCGGGCGAGCAGGGCCGACAGCGAGGCCGACCTCGGCGTCCTCCTGTTCGGGCGGGGCACGGCGGAGGACCTCCCCCGTCTCTCCGACGCGCTCGCCGTCGCCATCGACCGTCGGGCGGACGACGAGACCGTCGTCGACCTGCGCGTCAGCATCGCCGAGCTGGAGCTGCGCGAGGGACGGGTCGGCCCCGAGACGGTCGCCTCCCTGGACGCCGCGCTCGACCGGGCGGACGGCACGACGGAGCCGCGCGAGACCAGGGCCGTCATCGGCTTCCTCCGCGCGCACGCGCTCATCGCGCTGGAGCGCATCGAGGACGCGGTCGAGCAGGTCGACGCGATCCTCGCCGACGTGCACCTGCCGCGCTTCCTCCGGCTCCCCGCCCTGCGGCTGCGGATGCAGCTGCACCTGGCCACCGGCGACCCGGCCGCGGGCCTGGACGACGCCGAGGAGCTCATGGCCATCACCACGGCGATCGGCCACAGGGATGCGCTCATCGACACCTCCCGCGTCTCGGCACAGCTGCTGGCCGAGTGCGGCCGACCGGAGGAGGCGGCCGCACGGGTCCAGTTCGCGCTCGCCCAGCTCCCTCCCGGCGAGCACGCCCTCCGCCTGGCGCTGCTGCTGGACATCGGCAGGTATCAGGAGGGGCTCGGCTCGCACGAGGTCGCGGCGGAGACCCTCGAGGACGCCTACCGGGCGGCTCATGACGCCGCCGCCGACGCGTCGGTGGTCTCCGAGGTGCTGTGGTGGTGGGGCGAGGCCGCGCTCGGTTCGGGCGAGGCTGGCCTGGCCGCGAACCTCTGGGACGGCGCGATCGAGGTGGCGACGACCGGCGACGCCCCCGTGCAGGCGGCGCAGGCGGGCATCAGCCTCGGCCAGCTGCTGTTCCAGATGGGTCAGGAGTCCTCCGTCGACGTCCTCACCGCCGCGGCCGACGCCGCCGCGCAGGGCGAGAACGAGCAGCAGCGCCTCGCCGCGCTCCACCGCAGGGCCCAGGCGAAGGCGCGCTTCGGCGACGCCACCGCCCTCGACGACCTGGCGGAGGTGGCGGCGTTCGCGCGCGACAACGAGGCGGAGTGGCTGATCGCCGACGTCGAGGACTCCCGCGCCAGGGCGCTCGAGGCGCTCGGCCGCACCGACGAGGCCGTCCCGGTGGCGCTGGCCGCCGCCGACCGCTTCCTCGCCGTGGGCGACGAGGGCGCCTCGGCGATGGCGGAGCTGTTCGCCGCGCGCGTGCTGGCCGGGCACGACAGGGGCGAGGAGGCGGTGTCCGTGTACCGGTCCGTCGTCGACCACCTGCCGAGGGGGACGGAGGCCGCGGACGGCGTCGGGCTGGAGTTCGGCGCCCTGCTGGAGCGCCTCGGCCGCACCGACGAGGCCGAGCAGGCACGCCGCGGCGGCCTCGACATCGAGTCGAGGGACTAGCCGCTGCTCCCTCGGCCGCGTCAGCGGTCGAGGGCGGCGAGGATGGTCGTCACCGCCTCATCGACGGACACGTCCGTGGTGTCGAGGAGGAGCTCGTCGGTGAACCCGGCCCGATCCAGGATTCCCGCCAGTTCGGGGTGGCGGCGACGGTGCCACTCGAGTTCGGCGGGGTCGCCGGCGTGGCGCCGGCCGAGCCGGGATCGCACCGTGTCGGGGGAGGCGGTCAGCCGAACGTGCAGCAGCCGCTCCGCCGCGAGAGCCGCCGCATCGCCGCGCAACTGGTCGACACTCTCGACGACCGTCGCCACGACGAGAACCTGCGCCCCTTCGCGTCGGACGTTCGTCGCGATCGCCCTCATGTTCTCCCGTGCCAGCCCGGCGCGGAACGGGTCATGCGCCGGGGCGGGCCAGGCCCGCCGCAGCCAGTCCACATCGATGACCGCACCGGGCACGTCACGCCGTTCCAGTTCCGCGGCGAGCCGTTCAGCCGTCGTCGTCTTGCCCGTCCCCACGCTTCCGTTGATCAGGACGGTGTCGTACGGGACTCGGGTCATCGGTCAACGGTATCGCCTCGGCGGCATCGCGCCGAGGAGGGGCGCGGCCCTCAACCGTTCCGACGAGAGTGGGGGCGGCGGGTACCCAGTCCGCCGCCCCGGCCGCCGCCGGATCGGCGGGCGGCGATGGTGCGCGGCCGTGGTCGGCGGCGCACCGGGCTTTCAGGCCACGACCCCCGACAGCTCGTCCCTCATGCCGCTCCGAGCGCCGGCACCGGAGATCGCCAGCGACGGCAGGTCGATGACCGGCTCGCGGCTCGGCTGGGCCACGACCACGTCCACCTGCTTGTGCGCGAACATCACGCCGACCGCCTCCTCGACGTCGGCGACGATGTCGACGGTGAGGCGCGAGATCATCGTCTCGAGTCGCGCGTCGTGCCCGATGACGAAGGTGCCGTTGAGCGCGAGCTCGTGCGGGGGGCCGCTGACCTCGAGCACGCCGCTGTGCACCTCGGGCGCCGCGGAGTAACGCGCGGCGACGACGGCGGCTCGACGACGGAGGTGGTCGAGCCAGTCGGTCGAGGTGGCGGCCATGTCGTTCACCGGGTTCTCCGTTCCAGGTCGAACTCGCTGTCGACTCGCGGTACAATCAGGTAGTCAATTGAACTGTTAGACAGACTACCTATACACGTCACAACGCTGCAAGCCGAGACACCCGGAGGAGCCGATGAGCGAGGACGCCGTGACCGCGACCGCCACCTGGGGGTCGCCCACGACCGTCGCTCAGGAGCCGCCCGCGACCGCCGCCGCGCAAGACGCCGCGCCCCCGTCGAGCGGGTACTGGTACCGCGACTCCGCCCAGGAGACCGGGCCGGTCGACCTGCTCAACCTGCTCCGCAAGTACCGCGACGCCGAGCGGCAGATGCGCGCGCGCACCCGCAACGACATGGGCATGGGGGAGACCGACCTCGTCGCTCTCCGCTACCTGCTCCGGGCGCACGCGGCCGGCCGCGTCGTGCGGCAGCGCGAGCTCGCCGACGTCCTCGAGATCAAGCCCGCCTCGGCGAGCGCCCTCATCGACCGCCTCTGCCGGGACGGCTACGCCGAGCGGGTCCCCCACCCCGACGACCGGCGCTCGGTCGCGGTCGTGCCGACGGCCCACAGCGACGCGGAGGTCCGTCAGACCCTCGGGCTGATGCACAGGCGGATGCTCGAGGCGGTCGAATCGCTCACCCCCGGGGAGCGGGAGGGCGCGGCCCTCTTCCTCACCGCCCTCATCCGCAGCGTCGACGCCTCCTGACCGGGGACGGTGCCCGCCGGCGACGACACACCCCCGGAATCACCCCCACACTGGAGGGATGACCACCCCCACGGCCCGGCCGTTCCGACGTGCCATCCACCACATAGGCGCGGAACTGACCACGGTGGTCACGCCGCGACGGCTCCTGCACACCGCGAAGACCGCCGTCGCCGCGACCATCGCATGGTTCCTCGGTCACCTGGTCCCGGGTGAGCTGGGAGAATACGCCTACTACGCACCGCTAGGGACACTGATCGCGATGGTTCCCACCGTCGCCGTCTCCGTCAGGGCGAGCGTGCAGACGCTCGTCGGCGTGGTCATCGGAGTGCTCGTCGCCTGGGCGCTGCTGCTCACGGGGTCCGGTGGCTGGATCACGGTCCCGCTCGCCGTGGGAATCGGCACCCTGATCGCTGGCCTGCCACGTCTGGGCCCCGGCCGGGACTACATCCCCATCGCCGCGCTGTTCGTGGTCGTCATCGGCGCTTCCGATGCCGACGCCTTCTCCCTCGGCTACATCAGTCAGATGGCACTCGGAGCGGCGGTCGGTGTCGCCATCAACATGCTCGTCCCCCCACCGCTTGAGACGAAGGAAGCCGGGGATGCGCTCGCGCTGCTCCGCGAGGACGTCGGCCGTTGCCTGCGACTGTTCGCCGACTCGCTCGACCCCAAGGAGGACATGCACGACGACAGCAGCTGGACCCGGTTGCTCAATGACGTCGACCGTCGCTCCGCGGCGGCCGTCCGCTCACTGGCCGAGCTGCATGAAAGCCGCAAGGGCAACATCAGAGCACGGAGGGAGCCGGGTCAGACGACCAGCTCCGACCAGATGCTGCTCAGCCTGCAGCGCATCATCCGCCAGCTGTACGAGTTCGCCGACCTGTTCCTCGAGCGAGAGGAGACGAACAGTGAGCGGGCCGATGCACCACCGGATGACGAGGCCCTCGCACGCGGATCCGCCTCGGCGCACGCGGACGAGACCGCGAAAACGGCGGACACTGCGGGCGGCGACGCCCTCGGCTCGACGACGGTCCGCCGGGCAGTGGCCGAGACCTGCACTGCGGCGGCCGAACTGCTCGAGGGATGGAATCCGGCGACGGGACTCGCCCCCGACGGAGCGTTCGACGCAGCACGGGAGGCGCTGCATCGCCTCGAGAAGGTCACGTCTGAGGATGCAGGCCGTTCAACGTTCGATCGTGAGCAGCTCGCGGTCGTCGTCCACACGACGAGAGCTGTGATCGCCGAGCTCGCCGCCCGGCTCGACCCCTGACGCTGCCCCCTAACCCTGGACGCCGGCTCCTGGCCGTGCCCCGGTCCTCGCCGCGGCATCCGTGAGGACGGGACGAACGGGAACCTCTCAGCCGATCCGAGCTGCGGTGTCGGCAGCGCGCGCCTCGCTCATCGTGACGTGCTCCGCGAACAGCGCCGGCCACGCCATCACGCCGTAGGGGGTCCTGGCGACGACGAGCGTGCTGTCCTCGACCAGTTCGGCGAGGCGCCTGGCCGTCTTCATCGGGTGGGTGCGGTCCTTCGTCCAGGCCAGGATGAGCGTCGGAACGGTGATGCCGCGGATCTGCGACTTGCGCGGCAGGTCGGTCGCGGCGGCTCCGCGGAGCACGGTGGGCAGCAGCGGCTCGGGGATCGAGAGCACCGTGTCGGGCGCGAACGCCATGGCGGGAGGGACCGGCGCCGCCCGGTCGGCGACGCGGAGCGCGGCCGATCCCTGCGCCTCGACGAGCTCGGCGTGCGCGCGGTACACGTCGCGCTGGCCCCTGCGGCGCTTCCACGCCGTCGGGGGCGTGACCAGGGTGAGACTGGCGAAGCGGGCGGGGTCGGCGACGGCGGCATGCAGCAGCGTCCCCGTCCCCATCGACGGGCCGACGCCGTGGACGCGCTCGCCCGGGGCGACGTCGTCGAGCAGGGCGAGCAGGTCGCGGGCCAGCGCGTCCCAGCCGTAGTCCGCCTCGCGCGGGGTGCCCGTCGACTGGCCGTGACCCCTCGCGTCGACGCGGAGCACGCGGTGGCCGCGCAGCGCCCTGCCCATGTCCAGTCCCAGCAGGGCGTCGCGCTCGCGGCTCGAGGTCAGCCCGTGCAGCTGGACGACCAGGGGGCCGGTGTCACCGTCGATCTCGTAGGAGATGCGGGCGCCGCCGATCGGGAGGGAGGGCATGTCGATCACCGTTCACATTGACGAATCATTCGAGACCTAGACTACGGCGATGCGGTTAACGAACGTCGCACGCCTGGCCCTCCCCCTCGGCCAGCTGCGCAGCCTGTCGACGCGGATCACGGACGGGCCGGGTCGCCCGCTGCCGATCTCCTTCGACCAGCGCCGGCACGTCGAGCGCGGCGACCGGCCAGGGTCGTGGATGGCCGTCACGTTCCGGCTGCCGACCGGGGTCGACGACGCGCGCCTGGCGGACGCCTGGCTGCGTGTCGTGCGCCGCCACGGCAGCCTCAGCTCGGTGTTCGCCGACGACGGCACCGGGGGCCTCGCACTGCGGAGCGCCGAGGTCGTCGCGGACGGCTGGGTGGATCACGACGCGGCGGCCGGCCAGCACCCGCGCGACGTGCTCCGCGAGGTGCTCGACCGCAGCTGCAGACCGTTCTCCGCCCCGGCGCACCGCCTCTGCGTGCTCACCCCTGGCCCGGGCGAGCCCGACCGGCGCCCGGTGGCGATCATCGCCAGCGACCACGCGCACGTGGACATGTGGTCCATGCTCGTGCTCGCCAGGGACCTCCTCCAGGCCATCGAAACGGACGGCGAGCTGCCGCCCGTCGCGGCCTTCGCCGCGCACACCGCGGTGCTGGAGGCCCTGCCGCCCGCGCCGCCGGGCATCACCCGCCGCTGGGGGGAGATCCTCGCCGCCGGCGACGGGTCGATGCCGGTCTTCCCCTTCGACCTCGGCGACGTCAGCGAGCCCCGGCCGGAGGTGGTCGAGGTGCACGACGTCCTCGACGCGCGGGGCACGGCCCTGTTCGAGGCGGCGTCGGCCCGATCGGGCGTACGGCCGATCTCGACGGCGCTGGCGATCATGACCGCGGTGACCCAGCGCCTCGGCGGCGGCCCGCTGCGCGCGGTGTTCCCCGTGCACAGCCGCTCCGAGGAGCGGTGGCGCGACGCCGTCGGCTGGTTCATCACCAACTCGGTGATCGAGTGCACCGAGCCGAGCCCCGCGGCGTGCGCCCGCGCGGTGAGGGACGCGATCGCCCTGGGCTCGCACCCTTTGGCGCCGATCATGGCCCCGTACGGAGGCATGCCGGAGGGGCCGGGGATGTTCGCCCTGTCCTGGCTGGACGGTCGGCGGCTCCCGCCCGGGCCGGACATCCCCGAGCTGTCGTCCGTCTCGGCGTCGATCAGGACGACGGGCGTGATGATCTGGTTCATCATCAACGACACCGGCCTGCACCTGCGCTGCCGCTACCCGGACACGGCCGAGGCGAGGGCGAACGTCGGCGGCTGGATCGCCGCGCTCCTCGACGAGTTCCGGGCCGCGGCAGAACCGGCGGCGAGCTGACCGCGGGACCTCCGCGCGGACTGTCCGTTGCCTGCAAGTGGCCTCAGCCGCCTGGCCGAGCGGACCTCGGCGAGCGCACCATGGACGTATGCCCCGACACGTGTTCACGCCGCTGGTGGGCTGCGCCGTGCTCGGACTGATCGTCCTCAGCGGGTGCAGCGCCACCAGCGGGAGCACGGCCGACGGGTCCGTGGCCGGCACGGGCTCGGCGACGGCGACGGGCACCCCGACCCCCGACTCCGGCGACTCGCCGTCTTCGACGTCCGCACCCTCGGACACCGCCCCTGACGAGGACGAGCACGCGACCACGCCGGAGTCGGGCCCCACCGCTCCCCCCTCCACCGCGCCAACGGACGGCGCGGACTCCCCCGCGGGCGGCGCACAGGACACCTCGACCACCGCGGCGTCCTCCCCCTCCGGCATGCAGAGCCGACCGTCGACCGAACCGACGAGCTGCACACTCGACCAGCTCACCGTCACGGTCGACGGCGGCCAGGCGACGGTGGATGAGGGCCGACTGACCGTCGTGTTCGCGAACAGCTCCGCCACCGAGTGCACGCTCAGCGGAGCCCCCGAGGCGGCCGTGGTCTCGGCCGGCGACGGCCGACAGCAGGGGCGGACCTCCAGCGCGTCCGGCGGCGGGAGCGTCGTGCGCCTGCAGCCGGGGGACGTCGCGACATCGGTGCTCACCGTCAGCTCGGACGACCGCCCGTGCACGCCCGTCTCCGGCGACGGCGTGCTCGTGTTCCCCCCGGGGAGCAGCTCCGGCGCCTTCGTCGCCCACCGCGTGACGGCCTGCGCCGACGCGGGACGAAGCGTGCTCAGCGCCGAGCCCGTCGCCGCGGGCTGACCGCTCCGACGCGACGGCGACCCACTAGCCGACCCCCAAACGGGGGGTGTGAGTGAATCGCGAGGCCCGGCCGCTGAGCGTACGATCGATTCTGCGGATGTGACGCATGCTCGATCTTCCGCCCCCTTCCCCCTCGCGCTAGGAGCGAATGTGATCCGTCCTGCCTCCGCAGCCATCGCCGCGGCCGCCGTCCTCATCGCCGGGAGCCTGGTCGTGCCCCAGGCAGCCCTGGCCGACAGCGGCTCGGTGCTCGTCGACGAGAGCTTCGCGGCCGACTCCGTGGCGGACAGCCGCTGGATCGGCATCGGAGACGCCTGCCTGACCGCCGCCGCGGCCGGATCCTCGGCGCCCTCCGGCGCCTCGAACCTCGCCTCGTGCTCCCGCACGAAGGACACGGACTACCTCACCGGCAAGCCCGGCGGCTACCTGCAGCTGACCGACAACTCCGGCGGGCGCACCAGCAACGTCCTGTTCAACCGGGCCGTCCCGAGCCGCGCGGGGCTGGACATCTCCTTCTACCAGTTCCAGTTCGCCACCTCGAGCACCGGCCTCGGTCCCGCCGACGGCATCGGCTTCTTCCTCACCGACGGCTCCCACACGCTGAACACCCCCGGCCCGACAGGGGACGGTTACGGCGGGGCGCTCGGCTACGCCTCGATCGAGGACCAGCCCGGCCTGGCGAACGCCGCGCTCGGCGTCGGGCTCGACGTGTACGGCAACTTCTCGCGTCAGCCGTACGTCGGCACCGCCTGCACCACCGAGCACGGCGGCGCGTCCAACGCGGTCGTGCTCCGCGACGGCGCGGCGGCCGACTACTGCATCGCCACCAACGCCGACGGCTCGGCGGCGAGCGTCGGCGGGCAGCCGCTGCGCACCGGCGCGCCGGAGAACGTCCCCGTCGGCGACGAGGCCTCGCAGTCCGGCTGGCGCCTGGTGAACATCCGCGTCTCGCCGACGACGGATGCGGACCCCTTCGCCGAGGTCACGGTGTCGATCAACGGCTCGACCGTCATCGACACGAAGCTGCAGAGCGCGCTGCCCGCCCTGGTCAAGATGGGCTTCTCCTCGTCGACCGGCGGCGGCCACGAGGCCCACCTCGTCCGCACGCTCAAGGTGGAGACCGTCGACACGCTCGGCGACATCAGCCTCGTCAAGGCGGTCGACCGGACCGACCAGACCGGGACCACGAAAACGGCGTTCACCGTCGGCGACGTGATCCCGTACAGCTTCACCGTCACCAACCCGGGAAGCGATGCCCTCAAGGACATCGTCGTGACCGACGACACCTTCGGCGACATGACGATCACCTGCCCGGCGACGACGCTCGACGCGGCGGACTCGATGACGTGCCACGGCTCGCACACGGTCACCGCGGCCGACCTCACCGAGGACGGCAAGCTCGTCGCCTCGAAGGACCTCGACAACGCCGCCTCCGTCGCCGGCACCACCGTGACGGACAACACGCCGGTCAGCGACAACTCGAACGCGATCGCACCGCTGTACACCGGCAGCGCGTCGTGGACGAAGGTCGACCAGTTCGGTGACGTCGTCGCCCCGACCACGTGGGCCCTCGCCGGCCCGAACGGCTACGCGGAGTCGGTCGTCGACAACACCGGGCAGGCCGGATACTCGGGCCTGGACGAGGACCCCGCTGCCGGTGCGCTGACCGTCTCCGGCCTGCCGGGCGGCGACTACACCGTGAGCGAGACCGCGGCCCCCGCCGGCTACGAGCTGGCCGCGGGAACCACCGCGTTCCCGACGATCGACGAGTCGACGCGGGAGGTGAGCCTGGAGTCGCCGCTCGTCAACCAGAAGCGCCTCGGATCGCTGAGCTGGGCGAAGACCGACGGTGCGACGGGCGACGCGCTCGCCGGATCTGAGTGGTCCCTCGTCGGGCCGGAGGGATCGGACTCGACGACCGTGGCCATCACGGACAACGACGACACCGACACCAACCCCGCAGACGGTGCGCTCGGTCTCACCGGGCTCGCCTGGGGCGACTACACGCTGACGGAGACGAAGGCGCCGGAGGGATACGAGCCGATCGCCACGGGCCTCCCGGTGACCATCACGGGCGAAGCGCTCGACGTCGACCTCGGAGCCGTGGAGAACACCGCGATCCCCACGCCGACCCCGACGCCCACGCCGACCCCGACGCCGACGGACACGCCCACGCCGACGCCGACGCCGACGCCGACGGACACGCCGACGCCGACGGACACGCCGAGCCCCACCGGAACGCCGAAGCCGGGCGCATCCGCGACGCCGACCCCCGGACCGGGACTCGCGGCGACCGGTGCCGACGCGAACATCGGGCTCGCCGCCGCCCTCGGCGCGATGCTCATCGCCGCCGGCCTGATCGGAGCCAGCCGCCGACGCAACGGCTGATGACGAGCGAGGGGCCCGGCACCACACGGTGCCCGGGCCCCTCGGTCGCTCCGGACGAGCGACCGATCGTCCTCGCGGAACCCGCGAAGATAATCGGCTCAGTCGAGCTCCTGAAACAGGGTGATCTCCAGCCCGGCCGGCGCGGCGAGCCGGGAGTTCAGGGACCGCCACGGCGTCTCGCGCGGCGAGGCGATGACCTCGGCACCGGCCGCGGCGAGCTCGCCGGTCGCCGTCGCCGTGTCCGCGACCTCGAACGCCACCCGGAGCGCAGGGGCGCGGTGGCCGTCCGTCTCCACGCAATCGATCATCTCGGCCTGGGCCGGATTGGCGATCTCGAGCGTCGCCCTGCCTGCGTCGAGGATCGTCACGCGGGCATCGCCCGTCCCGCCGAAGGCCGCCCGCTCGGGCATGCCGAGGACATCGCGGTAGAAGGCGACAGCGCGGTCGTAGTCGTCCGCCCTGACAACGAGGCGCAGCTGACGCACGCGTGGCGCCGCCGCCGACGCGGCAGGGGGATCGGACGATGCAACGGGGGGTGTGATCGGTTCCATTCCCGCAGGCTACGGGCCTGACACCGGTGACAGGGCAAGCCGGCGGACCCGGGGCTCAGGGCTCAGGGCTCAGGGCTCAGGGCTCAGGGCTGAAGAACAGCACCGAGCGGAAGTAGTCGCCGAACCCGAGCGCGGACCACACGCGGGCATGGGTATCGAACCGTCCGGCGTGCTCGACACCGCCGTCAGCGGGCGACCCCCATGCGATGTCGGCCACGAGCGCGAGCCGCGGCAGCAGGAGCAGCGACAGCCCCGCCACGTCGTCGATCGTCTCCGCCCAGATCGCCGCCTCCACCCCGGCGACCACAGCGCCCGCGGCCACGACGTCCTTCTGCACCGCCGGATCCCACCCGCACAGCGCGGTCGACGGGGCGGGCTCGTAGTTGGGGAAGCCCAGCCGCGCGAGCCGGTCGTTCTGCTCCGGGACGATGCTCGCCTCGGCGTACTTGCGGTCGAGGTAGAGCGGCGCGGTCGGCGACACGATCAGGGGGACGGCCGACTCCGCGGCCCGTCCGACGTCGCCGGGAGCCTCGAGGAAGCTCTCGGCGACGAGCTCGACGAGCGGGTGGAACTCCGCCGGGGTGGTGGCCTTCATCGCCTCGGCGTCCACCCCGTCGCCGGGGGAGATCCAGAGCTGCACGGCGTCGTCGGGGGTCAGCGCGGCGGAGCGGGTCGTCTCCTGCCAGCCGATCACCCTCCGGCCCGCGGCGTGCACCTCGGCGATGGCGTCCGCGACGAAGCGCCGATACAGCTCACCCGGCATGCCGAACGCCTCGTCACCCCCCACGTGGACGAACGGCCCGGGCGAGAGCCGGACCAGCTCGGCCACGACGTCGCGCCGGAGCGCACGGACCGGCTCGGCGTCCGGGTCGAGGAAGCTCGCGAAGGGGTGGACCGCGGTGCGCCCCCCGCTGAGCTCCGGGTACGCGGCGACGGCGCAGTGCGTGTGTCCGGGCATGTCGATCTCGAGGACGACGGTCACGAAGCGGCGAGCCGCGTAGTCGATCAGCGCCTCCACCTGGGCGGTGCCGTAGTGCGCGCCGCCCTCGGTCAGCCGCGGCCAGCCGGGGATCGGCAGCCGCCAGGCCTGCACGTCGCTGAGGTGCAGGTGCAGCACGCTGAGCTTGTGCCACGCGAGCAGGTCGACGAGCCGCTCGAGCACCTCGATCTCGTACCAGCAGCGGACCGCGTCGAAGGACAGCCCACGCCAGCGGTAGACCGGGCCGTCGGTGACGGTCTGCGCGGGGATCCCCTCCTCGCCGTGGGCCAGCCGGAGCTGCAGAAGGGTGGTCAGGCCGCGGAACAGCCCCTCCGCGTGCGCGGCCAGGATCCGCGCGCCCGCGGGCGCGACCACCACCACCGAGCGCTCGTCGGCCGAGGCATCCGCCCGCGGCTCGACCCCGCTCGCCGCGGGGCCGAGCGAGGGGTCGCCCCCGTCGACCAGCTCGAGCACGACGTCGGGCTCGCCGTCGCCGTCGCCGTCGCCGTCGACCCAGCGCAGCTCGACGCCCGCGGTCGCCTGGGCGAAGGCCGCGACGTCGGCGGCCGCCCAGTCGAGCCGCTCCGGTGCGCGCACCGTCAGGGGTCCGGTCAGCCGCAGCGCGCCGTCGGCGGCCGCGACGTGGCGCGGGCGGGGGCTGATCGCCGCGCTCATCGTCGCGCTCCCGCGAACTCGCTCTCGAACTGCCGCCTCCGCTCGGCCTGCGCGGCGGGGTCGACGACCGGCGCGGAGAGCAGCAGCTTGCGACTGTACGGGTGGCTGGGCGCGGACGTCACCACGGCCGCGTCACCGGACTCGACGATGTCGCCGCGATAGATGACCGAGACCCGGTGGCTCATGTGCCGGACGACGGACAGGTCGTGGGAGATGAACAGGTAGGACACGCCCGTCTCCTTCTGGATGGACAGCAGCAGCTCCAGCACCGTCCGCTGCGTCGTCAGGTCGAGCGCCGAGACCGCCTCGTCGCAGACGATCAGCGCCGGTCGGATGGCCAGCGCCCGCGCGATGGCGACCCGCTGCCGCTGACCTCCCGAGAACTCCCGCGGCAGCCGGTCGGCGGCTCCCGACGGCAGGGCGACTGCGTCGAGCAGCTCCCGGATGCGCCTGCGCGCGTCCGCCAGACCCATCCCCTGCGCCCTGAGCGGCTCCGCGAGGGTGTCGCCGATGGTCAGCGAGGGGTTCAGCGAGGTGTACGGGTCCTGGAACACGACCTGCACCTGCGTCGCCAGTGCCCGACGCCGTGTCCCGCGCAGACCGTCGATCCGCTCGCCGCGGAAGCGGATGGAGCCCGACTCCAGCGGCACGAGGCCGAGGATCGCCCGGCCGATCGTGGTCTTGCCCGAGCCGGACTCGCCGACGAGGCCGTGCGTCTCGCCGGGGCGGATGTCGAGGGAGACGCCGTGCAGGACCTCCGTCTTCGTCCGCCTGAGCCCGCCGCCGGTGAAGGCGACGCGGACGTCGTCGAGCTCGATGAGGGGTGTGGCGTTCATGCGGGGGTGACCTCCGTGCTCGGGTCCCGCCACGGCGGGCGGACGTCGCTCTCGTCCAGCACCGAGGCGAGCAGGCGCTGGGTGTAGGGGTGGGAGGGGGCGGTGAGCACCTGCGCCACCGTGCCGGTCTCGACGATCCGGCCGTGCTCCATGACCGCGACCGTGTCGCAGATGTCGGCGACGACCCCGAGGTTGTGGGTGACCAGGAGAACGCCCATCCCGCGCTCGCTCTGCAGCCGCCGGAGCAGGTTGAGCACCTCCGCCTGCACGGTCACGTCGAGCGCCGTCGTCGGCTCGTCGGCGATGACCAGCTCCGGGTCGCAGCTCATCGCGCCGGCGATGAGCACGCGTTGGGCCATCCCGCCGGAGATCTGGTGCGGGTAGGAGCGGAAGGTCCGCTCCGGGTCGGCGATCTCGACCATGCGCAGCAGCTCGATGGCCTTCGTCCTGGCCTCTGCGGCGCCCAGCCCGAGCGTGACCCGCATCGGCTCGACCAGCTGACTGCCGATCGTGAAGGAGGGGTCGAGGTTGCTCATCGGCTCCTGAGGGATGTAGGCGATCGTCCGGCCGCGCAGTCCGCGGTGGCGCTTCTCCGGCAGCCCCACGATCTCGGTCCCACCCACGGTGATGGAGCCGCGCGAGACGCGGCCGCCCTGCGGGAGGATGCCGAGGACGGAGAACGCCGTCTGGCTCTTGCCGGAGCCCGACTCCCCCACCAGGCCGAGGATCCGGCCGGTATCGATGTCGAGGGAGACGCCGTGGACGACCTCCTTCTCCCCGCCGCCGTCGCGGGCGTACGCCACGGCGAGGTCGCGCACGCTCAGCAGCGTGCCGCGCGGGGCGGAGTCCGCGTCTCGGGGCGCCTCGGCCGGCAGGGCGACCGCACGGGGCGGCTCACCGGCCCCCTCCTCGAGGATGTCGCGCACGGAGCTGCCGAACAGCACGAGCGCCGCACTGGTGACGCCGAGCGCCACACCCGGCCACACCATGAGCACGGGCGCCCTCTGGATGTTCTGGAACGCCTCGTTGAGCGCGGCGCCCCAGGTCGGTGTGCTCCCGCTCCCGATGCCGAGGAACTCCAGGCCCGCCTGCAGGCCGATGGCGACGCCGGCGACGAGCGAGATCTGCACGATGATCGGTCCCCGGACGACGATGAGGATGTGCCGGCCGATGATCCGCCAGTCGCGCAGGCCGGAGACGCGGGCGGCGTCGACGTAGAGCTCGTTCCTGACGGTGACGACGATGCCGCGCACGAGCCGGAAGAAGCTCGGCGCGACGAGCACGCCCATGACGATCATGAGGACCCAGACCGTGTTCCCGAGGATCGCCCTGGACGCCAGCAGCACGACCATCGCCGGCAGCGCCATGACGAGGTTCACGACCCAGCTGCTCACGCTGTCGAACCAGGAGCCGTAGTAACCGGCGAGCAGGCCGGTGGGGATGCCGATGACCAGGGCGACGGCGAGCGCGATGACCGCACCGCCGAGGGTGTTCTGCGCGCCGTACAGCAGTCGGCTGAACACGTCCCTCCCCCGCGGAGTCGAAGCCGAGCGGGTGTCCCTCGCGGGCGGGGCCGAAGGCATCGACGAGGTTCGCGGCGGAGGGGTCGTGCGGCGCGAGCCACGGCGCCAGGAGCGCGACGAGGACGACGAGGACGAGCACGGCGCCCGCGATCAGCCCCATCGGCTTGCGCAGCAGGGCACGTCCGATGCCCTTCCGTCGCGCGGGCGGCGCATCCGCCTCGATGGTCTCGATCAGCGTCTCGCTCATGATGCGATCCTCGCCTTCGGGTTGAGCCAACCGATGACGACGTCGATCAGCAGGTTGATGAGGATGACGCCGACGACGGTGAACATGATCAGGCCCATGATGATGGGGATGTCGCCGCGGGTGGTGTAGCTGACCGTCATGCTGCCGATCCCGGGGAGGCCGAAGATCTGCTCGACGATGACCGCGCCGCCGAGCAGCCCGACGAACTGCATGCCGAGCACGGTGAGGGCCGGCGCGGAGGCGTTGCGCATCACGTGCCGGAACAGGATGCGGTTGGGTCCGAGCCCGCGTGCCCGCAGCGTGCGGACGTAGTCGCGGTTGAGCACGTCCTTGACGGAGCCGCGCACCTGCTGGACGACTCCGGCGATCGCGGGGATGGACAGCGCGATGATCGGCAGGGTGATGGTCGACAGCCAGCCGGAGAGCGACACGCTCGCGTCGATGTAGCCGATCGCGGGGAACCAGCGCAGCTGGACGGCGAAGACGATGACGAGGATGAGGGTGATGAGGAAGCCGGGCAGCGCGTAGCCCACGACGCTGACGATCTGCACGGCCCGGTCGATCCACCCGCCGCGCACCGCAGCCCAGATGCCGAGGAGGAACGACAGCACCGCGGTGACGATCGTGACGCCGGCCATGACGCTGATCGTCACCGGCAGGCGGTTGCTGATCGAGGTGAGGACGTTCTCGCTGGTGAACCAGGAGGAGCCGAAGTCGCCCCTGAGCGCGTGCAGCAGCCAGTCGCCGTACTGGACGATGACGGGCCGGTCGAGGCCGAGCTGCTGGTTCTTGGCCGCGACCGCCTCGGCGGAGGCGCTCTGGCCGAGGAGGGAACGGCCGACGTCGGCGCCGGGAAGCGAGAGCAGGACGTAGCTGAGCGCGGAGATCACGAAGAGCAGGAACACTCCCGCGATGATGCGTCTCGCGATGAAGGTGAGCATGGGGTACGACTCCGGGGACGGCCCCGCCGCCGCGGGCTGGCGCTCGCGGCGGCGGAGGGGTTACTTCGCTGGTGCGTAGTTGTAGATCGACGGGACGGCGAGGCCCGACTGGGGTTCGGCGGTCACGCCGGCGTCGGTGACGAGCTGGTGCTCGACGCGGTAGAACGGCGCGAACCAGGCCTCCTCGACGATGTGCTCGTTGAGTGCCCTGACGTCGGTGACGGCGTCGTCCGCCGAGGCGGAGCGGATGGACTCGACGAGCGACTGCACCTCGGGGTCGGTGCTGCCGAACATGTTGAACGTCCCCGGCAGGATGAGCGACTGGATGACGATCCAGTCGTTCGAGGACTGGCCGATGTTGAGCACCGTGCCGGAGAACTCCCTGTCACTGAAGATGCGCTGCAGCGCGGTCGCCTGGTCCAGGTCCTCCCAGGTGAGCTCGATGCCGGCCTCGGCCAGGCTCGTCTGGATGGCGCTGGCGAGCGGGTCGCTGACGATCGCGGCCATGCGCGGCAGCGTGAGGGAGATGCCGTCGGCGTAGCCAGCCTCGGCGAGCAGCTCCTTGGCCTTCGCGGGGTCGTGGGGGTAGGCCTCGTCAAGGCTCTCCTCGTAGCCGGGGGCGTTGACGCCGAACACCTGGCTGGTGACCGCGCCCCTGCCCTGCATGATCTGGTCGAGCATCGTCTGCCGGTCCAGCGCGTAGTTGATCGCCTGGCGGACGCGGACGTCACCGAGCTCCGGCGTGACGGCTCCGTCCCTGTCGAACAGGAAGAGGCCCTGGAAGTCGAAGGACGTCGGCGTGCTGGTGAGTGCCGTGTCGGCCTCGGCGGCGATCTGCTGGTCGACGCTCTGCAGCAGCGCGGTGTCGATCTGCCCTGTCTTCAGGCCGTTGACGATCGCGTTCTCGTTGTCGAAGGCGCTGATCGTCACGGTGTCGAAGGGGAGCTCGCTGTCCCAGTACTCGTCGTTCTTGTCGAACACCCACTTGGTGCCGATGACGGTGCCGTCGGCGTCGAGGCGGTACGGTCCGGTGCCGTCGGGGGTGGTCTTGAGCGCGTCCTCGTCCTCGAAGCCGGCGGGGTTGGCCATCAGGCCGGCCGAGTCGGACAGGTAGAACTCCAGGCCCGGGTTGGGCGCGTCCATGACGATGTCGACGTGGGTGGCGTCGACCGCGGTCACGTCGGTGACCCCGGCGAGGTTGGCCGAGTCCGTGCCTCCGCCGTCCCTGAACCGGAGCAGGTTCGCCGTGACGGCGTCGGCGTCCAGCGCGGTGCCGTCAGCGAAGGCGACGTCGTCGCGGAGGGTGAGCGAGAGGACGGTCCTGTCGTCGTTGTAGCTCCACTCGGTGGCGAGCATCGGCTCGTAGCTGCCGTCGGGAGCACGCTTGATGAGCGTGTCGTACACGGCCTGGAAGTAGGGCAGCGCGCTTCCGGTCGCGTCGACCGGGTCGAGGCTGCTCGGGACGGTCATGGTCGCGATGTTCAGCGTGTCCGAGGCCGTGTCGGCTCCGGTCCCTCCGCAGCCTGACAGCAGCAGGGACGCCGCGACGACGGCTGCGCCTGCGGGGAGAATACGGGTTCGCTTCATCAATGGCACCTCGTCTTTGGAAAGTGATTGCAGAGTGTGGATCCCGCCTCAGCTCAAGGCGTACGGCGATCATACACAGGAGATCTACCAGGTGGTAGGTTTTTGTGCGACGGGCACGGAACGCCACCACTTCCCCGTCCCGACAGGCCAGAACGGAGCACGATGACCACGTCACCAGAGGGTCGCCCGGCACAGCGGGAACGCCTGAGCAAGGGCGAGCGCACCAAGCAGCGCATCGTCGAACTCGCCCTCGAGACCTTCGCGACGTCCGGCTTCAACGCCGTCTCGCTCCGCGACATCGCCACGCAGGCGGGCATGACCCACGCCGGCCTGCTCCACCACTTCGACGGCAAGAAGGACCTGCTCGCCCAGGTCCTCAGCTACAGGGACCGCCGCGACCGCGCGCAGATGCCCGACCGCTCGGCCCCCGTCGCCGAGCGCTTCGCCTGGCTGGTCAGCATCGTCGAGCGCAACGTCGCCGCCCCCGGCGGCTCCAGTCTCTACGCCACCCTGTCCGGCGAGGCCGTCCGCCCCGACCACCCCGCGCACGACCACTTCGTCGCCCGCTTCCGCTACCTGCAGAGCTACCTGGCCGACGCCTTCGAGGACGCCTTCGCCGAGCAGGCCGACCCGCCCCCGATCGCCCCGGCCCAGGCCGCGAGGCAACTGCTCGCGCTCCTCGACGGCCTGCAGCTGCACGCCCTGTACGAGCCGGACGAGCACACCATGATCCCCGACGTGATCGCGTCGCTGAACACCCTCGGCATCACCGTCCGTCCGCGCGACGTCGCGCACGCGACCAGCGGTGATGCCCCGACCACCGATGGAGCCTGAGACATGACGACACCCCGGCCGAGCCTCGAGCAGAAGGCGGCCCTGACCTCGGGCCGCGACACCTGGCACTCGGAGTCCCTCGACGACATCCCCGTGATGATGATGACCGACGGCCCCCACGGGCTGCGCCAGCAGCTGCAGGACGGCGGCGACGCGCTCGGCATCGGCAACAGCGTCCCGGCGACCTGCTTTCCCCCCGCCGCCGGCCTGGCCTCCAGCTGGAACACCGGGCTCGTCGAGCGCGTCGGCGTCGCCCTCGGGACCGAGGCCAGGGCCACAGAGATCCGGATCCTGCTCGGCCCCGGCCTCAACATCAAGCGCTCCCCCCTCGGCGGGCGGAACTTCGAGTACTTCTCCGAGGACCCGCGGGTGTCGGGGGAGCTCGCCGCCGCCATGGTGACCGGCATCCAGTCGATGGGCGTGGCCGCGACGCCCAAGCACTTCGCCGTGAACAACCAGGAGACCGACCGGCTGCGCGTGAGCGCCGAGGTCGACGAGCGGGCGCTCCGCGAGATCTACCTCTCCGCGTTCGAGCGGGTGGTCACCGTGGCGAGCCCCTGGGCCTTCATGAGCTCGTACAACCGGATCAACGGCGTCTACGCGAGCGAGAACCACTGGCTCCTCACGGAGCTGCTGCGCGAGGAGTGGGGCTTCGACGGGCTGGTCATGTCCGACTGGGGGGCGGTCAACGACCGCGTCGCAGCCCTGGCCGCCGGGCTCGAGCTGGAGATGCCGCCCACCGGCACCGACCAGCTCATCGTCGACGCCGTGCGGACGGGCGAGCTCGACGAGGCCGTGCTCGACCGGGCCGTCGACCGGCTGCGCCTGCTGGCCGAGCGCACCGAGCGCCCGCCGCTGACCGGCTACGACGCCGACGCGCACGACGACCTCGCCCGCTCCGCCGCGCAGGAGTCCATCGTGCTGCTGAAGAACGCGGACGTCCTGCCGCTGGACGCCGCGGCCACGCCCCGCATCGCCGTCGTCGGCGAGTTCGCCCGCACGCCGCGGTATCAGGGCGGCGGATCGAGCAGGGTCGTGCCGACGCGCATGCACTCGGCGCTGGACGCGCTTACCGACGCGCTCGGGCTCGGCGCGGACGGCCTGAGCTTCTCCCCCGGATTCGCGCTCGACGGGGACACCCCCGCCGGCGCGGCCGACGAGGCGGTCGCCGCCGTCGAGGCCGCCGACGTGGCCGTGCTCTTCCTCGGACTGCCCGACGGCACCGAGTCCGAGGGCTTCGACCGGACCACGATCGCGCTTCCCGCCGAGCAGCTTCATCTGCTGGAGCGGGCGGCAGCCACCACGACCCCCGTCGTCGTCGTGCTGTCCAACGGCGCGGTCGTCGACGTCGCCTCGTGGGAGCACCACGCCGACGCGATCCTCGAGGCCTGGCTGCTCGGCCAGGCGGGAGGACTCGCCATCGCCGACGTCCTGCTCGGAACGGTGTCGCCGAGCGGGAAGCTCGCCGAGACGATCCCGCTCGACCTGGCCGACACCCCCAGCCACCTGTCCTTCCCCGGCCGCGACGGCGTCGTCGTCTACGGCGAGAGCGTCTACGTCGGCTACCGCCACTACGACACGCGGCGGCTCCCCGTCGCGTACCCCTTCGGTTTCGGCCTCAGCTACACCCGCTTCGAGTACAGCGAGCTGGAGGTCACCGCCACCGGGCGGAACTCCTGGACCGTCGCGGCGACCGTCACCAACGTCGGCGAGCGACGCGGTGCGGAGACCGTGCAGCTGTACATCGGCGTCGAGCAGGATCGGCCCGACCGTCCCGTGCACGAGCTCCGCGGCTTCGCCAAGGTCGACCTCGAGCCGGGCGAGTCGGCCCGGGTCGAGCTGCCCGTCACCGAGCGCGACCTCAGCCACTGGAGTGTCAGGGACGGCGCCTGGCGCGTCGAGAAGGGCCGCTACACGGTCGAGCTCGCGGCGCACAGTAGGGACGTCCGGCTGGCGACGACGATCACGAGCGAGGGCGATGGCGTCGTCACACGGCTGAACGGCATGTCCACCGTGGGGGAATGGCTGGACCACCCCTACGGCAGGGAGCAGATCCAGTGGTTCATCGACGGCGTGGACACGCGGTTCGGGGCCACGGCACCGGAGATGATCGTCATGCTCAAGCAGCTGCCGATCGCCAAGCTGACGACGTTCGGCATCGGCCTGGACTCCGCGCGCATCGAACGGATGTGCGCGGAGGCGGCGGCCGACGGCGAACGGCACGGCGAGCAGCCGTGACCGTCGTCGCCTCCGCCACCGGAATCCTGCCCCTGCTGCACGGTGCGGCCGAGCTGGAGCCGGGCTCCTTCGGCGGCTGGCGCGTCCACCGGCTGCCCGCGTGGGCGAGGGCCCAGCACGACTCGCCGCTGTTCCGCGCCGCGGAGCTCGCGCCGATGGCGGTCAGGCTGCGGCTGACGACGCCGGCGCGGCGGGTGAGGGTGCGACTGGTCACCTCGGGGATCGCCGGCGCGACAGGTGTGCCGAGCACTCCGGTGCGCAGCAGCAGCGGGTCGGGCGAGCACGAGCATGCGGTTCCGCTCGGCGTCGCGGTCTCGGCCGAGGCGCCGGCCGACATCAGGGGCGGGGTCGCGACGATCGAGATCGAGCACGACGGCTCCGACACGCCCGTCGAGCTGCACCTGCCACACGGTGTCGGTGTCGAGCTTGTCTCCGTGTCGGCCGACGGGCCGCTCACCGCCGCGCCGGATCACCGCCCGCTGTGGGTGCACTACGGCAGCTCGATCAGCCACGGCGCGTACCTGGCCAGCGACGCCGACGCCTGGCCTATCCGCGCCGCACGCGCACTCGACTGGCAGCTGCACAGCCTCGCCTTCGCCGGCAACGCGCAGCTGGACGGCTTCGTCGCCCGGCACCTTCGCACCCTGCCCGCCGACCTCGTCACGCTCAAGGTGGGCATCAACCTGGTGAACGCCGACAGCATGCGCGAGCGTGCCGTCCGTCCGGCGCTGCATTCCTTCCTCGACACCGTCCGCGAGGCGATGCCGACCACCCCCGTGCTGATGATCACGGCGGTCAGCTGCCCCATCCACGAGGAGACCCCCGGCCCGGTGGTCCCGCGCGCGGGCGGCTTCGGCGCGGCCGAGCGCCGGGTCGAGGACGATGCGGGGGCGCTGACCCTCCGCCGCACGAGGGAGATCGTCGAGGACGTCGTCGCCGGGCGACGCCGGACGGATCCCGCGCTCGATGTGATCGACAGGCGCCGGCTCCTCGGCGAGGACGATGTCGCGACCCTCTACGACCGGCTGCACCCCGACCGGGCCGGCAGCCGTCTGATGGCCGACCGCGCTGTCCCCCTGCTGCGCGCAGCCAGGCAGCGGCTGGCCGTTCCCTCGCCCACGGTCGACGGCACCGGACGCGACGGTGCCGGTGCCGCCGGCGACGGCGGGGACGGCGACGGTGACGACGGCGGGGACGGGGCGAGCCGATGAGCGCGACCGGCTACCTCATCGGCGTCGACGTCGGCGGGACGAGCATGCGCGCGTCGGCGGTCACCACGACCGGCACGGAGCTCGCCCGCCACCGGCTGCCGACCTCCGCGGAGCTCGACCCCCAGCGCACGCTCGACCGGTTGATCGCGGAGCTGCGCGCCTTTCTCCCCCCGGACACGGGGAAGCCGCGAGCGATCGGCCTGGGCGTGCCAGGGCACGTGTCCGCGGGCGTCGTGCGGCGCGCGGCGAACCTCGGCTGGCGGGACCATCCGCTGGCGGCCCTGCTGCGCGCGAGCACCGGCGTGGACCGCATCTCCGTCTCCAACGACGCCGCCGCGACGGCGCTCGCGGAGAGCGCGGCGCGCGGCCACCGCGGCGGGGTGCTTGTCGTACCGCTCGGGACGGGTGTCTCCGGAGCGCTGGTGCGCGACGGCGTGCTGCTCGGCGGCGACAGCGGCGCGGCGGGAGAGCTCGGCCACGCACCGGTCATCCCCGGAGGCGAGCCCTGCGCGTGCGGGTCGTCCGGCTGCGTCGAGGCCTACGCCTCCGCCCGCAGCGTGGTCAGGCGATTCCGCTCGGCCGGCGGGCGCGCGCACGACGCGGCGGACGTCGTCGCCGCAGTTGCCGCGGGCGACTCACGCGCCGCCGCTGTGTGGGACTCGGCCTGCGACGCGCTGGCGCGGGGCATCGCGGGTGCCGTCGCCCTCACCGACCCCGGTCTCGTCGTCCTCGGCGGAGGGCTGTCGGCCGCGGGCGAGGCGTTGCGGGAACCGGTCGACCGGCGACTCGCCGAGCTGCTGCCGTGGCGGGACGCACCGAGGCTCGAGCTCGCCGTCCTCGGCCAGGAGGCCGGCCTGACCGGTGCCGTCGCCCTGGCAGCTGCCGCGATCGGAGACGGGCAGCGCGCCCCCTGACCACCCCCGACGGAGCACCCCACGACGGACCGCCGCACGGCTAGGACCTCCCACGCCAGACCACCCCACGACGCCCCCTCCCGACAGCCCACCACGCCGCCCCGATCCCAGAGAAGGCAGAGCATGCAGATCATCATCGTCCCCACCCCCGAGGCCCTCGGCGACGCCGCGGCCGACCTCATCCTGCGGCGAGCGGATGCCGGCGAGCTCCGGGTTCTCGGCGTGGCCACGGGCTCGTCGCCGGTCCCCGTCTACCGGTCCCTGGCGGAGCGGGCCGCGGGCCGGCTGTCCGGGGTGACCGCCATCGCCCTCGACGAGTACGTCGGCATCGACCCGGACCACCCCGAGAGCTACCACAGCGTCATCGACCGTGAGGTGACCGTCCCTCTCGGCCTCGACCCCTCCGCCGTCCACGTCCCCGACGGCGACGTCGGCGGGCTGCCGACGGCCGGCGAGCGCTACGAGGGCCTCATCCGCGCCTGCGGCGGCGTGGACGTGCAGATCCTCGGGATCGGAGCGACCGGTCACATCGGGTTCAACGAGCCGGGGTCCTCGCTCGCGTCCCGAACGAGGGTGAAGACGCTCACCCCGCAGACCCGCAGCGACAATGCCCGCTTCTTCGCCGAGCAGAAGGATGTTCCTGTGCACTGCGTGACGCAGGGCCTCGGCACGATCATGGACGCCAGGGAGGTGCTGCTCGTCGCGTGGGGTGACGCCAAGTCGGAGGCCGTCGCGGCCGCCGTCGAGGGCCCGGTCACGAGCATGTGCCCCGGAAGCGTGCTGCAGATGCACCCGAACGCCACCGTCATCGTCGACGAGGCCGCCGCCGCACGATTGACGAACGCCGACTACTACCGCTTCGCGTACGCGAACCGCCCGGACTGGCAGCGATGAGCGACCGACGGCTTCTGCTGCACTCGGTCACGGCCGTCGACGCCGGGGGGACGCGCGAGGACGCCTGGCTGAGCTGCGTCGACGGCGTGATCGCGGCGACGGGTGTCGGCGACGGCTGGCGCGCCCACCTGGCGCCCTCGACCCGCATGGCGGGCGGTGGCGGTGTGGCGGGCGACGACGGCACGGCGCGCGGCGACCACCCGGCGGCGGGGTTCAGCATGGGCGGCGTGGGCGGCCGGGCCGGTCACGACGGCGGTCCCACCGTCCTCGACGGCTCGGGGCTGACCGTCACCCCCGGCTTCATCGACCTGCACCAGCACGGCGGCGGCGGGCACGGCAACGAGGACGGCCCCGCCGGCATCCTCGCCGCCCTGGACGCCCATGCCCTCCACGGCACGACCCGGGCACTCGCCAGCCTCGTGGCGGCCCCCGTCCCGGTGCTGAGGGAGCGGCTGGAGTCGGCGAGCGCACTGGCCGCCCGCACCCCCGGCCTGTGGGGCGTCCACCTGGAGGGTCCCTTCCTCGCGCCCGCGCGGAAGGGCGCGCACGACGAGTCCGCCCTCGTCGCGCCCCGTCGTGCGGACGTCGCCGCGCTCCTTCCGCGGGGGGCGGAGCCGGCGATGATCACGATCGCCCCCGAGCTCCCGGGTGCCGGAGCCGCTATCGCCGCGTTCGCCTCGGCGGGCAGCGTCGTCGCGATCGGGCACACGGAGTGCGACGACGCTCAGGCACGTGCCGCCATCGCCGCGGGCGCCAGGCATCTGACGCACACCTTCAACGCCATGCCGGGGATCGGTCACCGCGAGCCCGGTCCGATCCTCGCGGCCGTGGAGTCCGGCGGCATCACCCTCGAGGTCATCGTGGACGGCCACCACGTGCATCCCGCGGCGGTCCGGCTGCTGTACGCCGTCGCACCCGGTCGCGTCGCCGCCGTCACCGATGCGATGGCCGCAGCAGGAGCACCGGACGGCCGCTACCGCCTCGGGGACCTCGACGTCACCGTCGCCGACGGGGTCGCCACGCTGGCGGGGACGACGACGCTGGCCGGGTCGACGCTGACGATGGACGCCGCGCTGCGCACCGGTCTGGCGATGGGCGTACCGGTGGCGGAGATGGTCGGCTCCCTCACCGCGACACCCGCGCGCGTGCTCGGCAGAGACGCGAGCTTCGGCATGCTGGGCCCCGGCTTCGTCGCCGACCTCGTGCTCGTCGACGCCGGCTGGCAGGTCGTCGGCGTCTACCGTGACGGGGTGCCCGTCGTCTCCCCGCTGACGACGTGAGGCGGTCCGGCGCTCAGACGACGTACTCCAGGATGTCCTCGCCGACGGTCCGGAGTGCGTCGACGACGGCGAGGCGGGAGCGCAGGTCGCTGTCGGCGAAGCTCGCCGCGACCGCGTAGCTGACGCCCGCGCGCGGCCCGCGCAGGACCCCGGCCTCGACGCGGATGCTGCTGTCGGCACCGGTCTTGTTGATCAGGTGGAGCCCGTGGCGCCCGTCCCTGTGGGCGAGCGGGTCCATGCCGAACGCCGAGGCGACGAGGGAGAGGTCCATGTTGCCGCTCAGCCACTCGGTGACGAGCCCGCTGGTGGCCTGGTCGACGATCTCACCCCTGACGAGCGAGCCGAACAGCCAGGACAGCTCGCGCATGGAGCCGAGCGAGACGTGGGGGGCGTCGTCGGGTCCGCGCGTGGCGCGCACCCGGTCGAGCATCGCCGTCCGACGAAGGCCGATCGCCTCGGTCCTGCGCCTGACCGAGTCGAGGCCGACGGCCCTGACCAGGACGTTGGTCGCGACGGTGTCGCTCGTCGCCGCGACGAGGGCGGCGACGTCGGAGATCGGCAGGGCGGGGACCTGGAGGTGCTGCCAGAGCCCCGCCTCGGCGACCTCGTCCTGCGCGGTGCGCTCGAGCACCTGGAGCGCGGGGAAGGAGCTGTCCTGGAGGTGCGCGGCGACGTCGATGAGCAGCAGCACCTTGCCGACGGAGGCCGTCGGCATGACGATGTAGTCGTCGACGGCGAGCAGACTCTGGCCGGAGGAGATGTCGTCGATCCTGGCGGAGACCTTGACGCCGTTGTGCGCGAGGAACTCGAGTGCCTTGAGGCCGGTCGTGAAGCTGTCCGCCGATGCGGGCGACACGTGCCGTGGGCGTCGACGCGGCCGTGACCGTCTCCCGGTGTTCTGCGTTGCGGACACGCACCCTCCTGCTTCCCTGCGGGCTTCCCCTGCGACCGTTCCCGTCCGGGCGTGCTGCCCGTCCTGAGACGTCGGGTCCGACCCGATGGACACTCGTGGAGTGGGGGATGTCAGGGGCGGTCGGACCCCGATTCACTCACGGTATCCTAAACCGCCTGTCGACCACCGTCGGTTGTCCCGAGCCGGAACGGCCGAGCGATGACCCCCCGCAGGACCCGGCGCACCGGGGCCTGCCCGCCGAGCCCGGACCGCCGGAGCCCGACAACGGAGAGCCGGACGCCTGCGGCCCTCCCCGTCACCAGATGGCGACGCGGGACGCGGGGTCCAGCCACAGCCCGTCGCCCTCGGCCAGGCCGAACGCCTCGGCGAAGGCGTCGAGGTTGCGGACGATCTGGTTGCAGCGGAACTCGTTGGGCGAGTGCGGGTCGATCGCGAGCAGCCGGATGACCTCGGCGTCTCTGGCCTTCTGCTGCCAGGCCTGCGCCCAGGACAGGAAGAACCGCTCCGCGCCGCTGAGGCCGTCGACGATGGGGGCGTCCGCGCCGGCGAGCGAGCGCTGGTAGGCCTTCCAGGCGATCGAGAGACCGCCCAAATCTCCGATGTTCTCGCCGATGGTGAGGGCGCCGTTGACGTGGTGCCCCGGGGTCTGCTCGGGCGCGAGCGCGTCGTACTGCTCGATGAGGGCGGCGGTGCGCTCCTCGAACGCGGCGCGGTCCTCCGGCGTCCACCAGTCGAGCAGCCGGCCCTCGCCGTCGTACCGCGAGCCCTGGTCGTCGAAGCCGTGGCCGATCTCGTGGCCGATCACGGCGCCGATCGCCCCGTAGTTGGCGGCGGGGTCGCGCTCCGGGTCGAAGAAGGGGAACTGGAGGATCGCGGCGGGGAACACGATCTCGTTGAAGCCGGGGTTGTAGTACGCGTTCACGGTCTGCGGCGTCATGAACCACTCGTCGCGGTCGACGGGGGAGCCGATCTTGGCGAGCTCCCTGCGGTACTCGAACTCGGTGACGCGGGCGACGTTGCCGATGAGGTCCCCGGCGTCGATGACGAGCCCGTCGTAGTCACGCCAGCGGTCCGGATACCCGATCTTGGGGGTGAAGAGGTCGAGCTTGGCGAGGGCGCGCTCGCGTGTGGCCTCGCTCATCCAGTCGAGGGTGCTGATCGAGTCGCGGTACGCCTCGACCAGGTTGGCCACGAGCACGTCCATCTGCGTCTTCGACTCCTCGGGGAAGTGCCGCTGGACGTAGGCGCGTCCGACCGCCTCGCCGAGCGAGCCCTCGACGAGGGACACGCCGCGCTTCCACCGCTCCCTGATCCGGGGGACGCCGCTGAGGGTGCGGCCGTAGAAATCGAAGTTCTCGGCAACGAAGTCGTCGGTGAGGTAGGCGGCCGACGCGTGGACGACCTTCCAGCTCAGCCAGTCCTTCCACGCCGCGAGGCGGTCCTCGACGAGGAGCGCGCCGAGGCCGGTGACGGCGTCGGGCTCGCGGACGATGACCTCGTCCATGGCCCCCTCGCTGTCCCCGAGCACGCCGTCGCGCCACGCGGCCAGCAGGGCGGGACGGCCGCTGAGCTCCGCGGCGGCGTCCCAGCGGAGCAGGTTGTAGGTGGCCTGGCTGTCGCGCGTGGCGACGTTGTCCCAGTGGGTCGCCGCGATCGCGGTCTCGAGCTCGAACACGCGCTCCGCCCGCTCGCCGGAGTCGTCCCGCTCGGGCGAGGCGAGCGCCAGCAGCCGCTCGATGTGGGCACGGTAGGCCTCGCGGGTCTCGGCGAAGGACTCCTCGCGGTAGTAGGACTCGTCGGGCAGGCTGATGCCGGACTGCTCCAGGTGGATCAGGTACCGCGAGGGGTCGCCCGGGTCGGTGTCGATGAAGACGGCGAGCAGCCCGGGGACGCCGCCGCGCTGCAGCCGGCCCACGAGCGCGGCGAGCTCCGCGACGGTGCCGACGGCATCGACCTCGGCGAGGCGCTCGGCGAGCGGTGCGCATCCCCTGCGACGGATAGCGTCCTCATCCATGAAGGAGGTGTAGAGGTCGCCGATGGTGCGCTCCAGCGTGCCGGGTTCGGCGTCGACGGAGTCGAGGATGATCTGCTTGACCGCGGCCTCCGCCTCGTCGGCGAGGACGTTGAACGAGCCCCAGCGCGACTTGTCCTCGGGGATCTGCGCCGTCGCCAGCCACCCGCCGTTGACGTGCCGGTAGAGGTCGTCCTGGGCGCGGACGGCGGGGTCGAAGGTGGTCGGGTCGATGCCGGAGCGGAGGGGCGCGTCAGTCATGTCCCCAGCGTATCGGCGAGCGCCGACGGCGGCACCGGCGTGACCGCCGGTGTCAGCGCCTTCCCCGCTCGGCGGGGTGTGGAGTCCCCACGGCCGGCCGCCGCCGCCGACAGGTCACCGCGGCTCCCACGTGATCACCCACCTCCTGGCGAGCCGGACGGCGAGGTTGAGCAGGATGCCGAGCGCCGAGAGGATGATCAGCAGCGCGAACACCGCGGGTGTCTCCATCCGGCCCTGAGCCTGAAGGATCAGCACGCCGAGTCCGTGCTGTGCTCCCACGAACTCGGCCACGATCGCACCGATCATCGCGTTCGCGACGGCGAGCTCCAGGCCACTGAAGATCTGCGGCAGCGCCGCGGGGATCAGCAGACGCGTCCGCAGCTGCATCGGGGACGCCCCGTTCACGCGGAACAGGTCGATCTGGTCCCTGTCCACGGAACGCAGCCCGTGGATGGTGTTCACCAGGACGGGGAAGAACGCGAGCAGGACCACGACGACGACTTTGGACGGGAGACCGAAACCGAACCAGATGACGAAGAGCGGGGCGACGGCGACCTTGGGTATCGACTCGATGGCGACGATGTACGGGAAGACGATCCCGTACACTCTCGGCATCTGCGCCAGCGTCACGGCCAGGCCCAGCCCCAGGGCGACGCCGATCAGCAGCCCCAAGCCGACCTCGGTCATGGTGGCCGCCGCGTTCTGGAGGTAGCGCGGCAGCGCGGCGGGGTCGACGAGCGCCGCGAGAACCTCGGTGAGGGGCGGGATGACGTAGCGCGGCGTGTTGAGCAGGCCGGGCAGGAACTGCCAGGCGAGCAGCAGGACCACGAGCAGGGCGATCCCGCCGGTGATCTGGACGCCCCGACCGCTTGGGCGGCGCGGCGGGCTGACGGTGGTGGTGCTCATGCGTGGCTCACCTCAAAGTGACTGCGGATTCGGGACGTGAGCGCGGCGAACTCCGGTTCGCCGAGCAGATCGAGACTGCGCTCGCGGTCGAAGGGGACGATGATCTCCTCGACGATGCGGCCGGGTCGCGGGCTCATGACGATGACGCGTTCGGCGAGGAACACCGCCTCGCTGATCGAGTGGGTGATGAGCACGGCCGTCGTCCCCGTCTCCCGCCAGATGCGGTTGACCTCGACGTTGAGCGTGTCCCTGGTCATGGCGTCCAGCGCACCGAAGGGCTCGTCCATGAGGAGCAGCGACGGGTCGTGCACGAGCGCGCGACAGATGGCGGCTCGCTGCTGCATGCCGCCGCTCAGCTCACCGGGACGCTTGCGCGCGAACTCCGCCAGTCCGGCCATCGCCAGCAGGTCCATCGCTTTCGTCCTGTCGGCCGACGTCGGACGTCGGCGAAGGCTCAGCGGGAGCAGCACGTTCGCCAGGATGTCCTTCCACGGCAGCAGGGTCGCCTTCTGGAAGACCATTCCCACATCGCCGCTCCCCGTGCGGACGGGGTGCCCTCCGAGACTCGCGCTTCCTCCCGTGGGCTCCTCGAGACCGGCCAGGATCTTGAGCATGGTCGTCTTGCCGCAGCCGCTGGGCCCGACGACGGCGACGAACTCGCCCTGGCGGATGGAGAGGTCCACGGCGCTGAGCGCGTGCACGTGGCCCGTGCGGGTCGCGTAGCTCTTCTGCAGGCCGCGCAGTTCCACGAGGGCGCTCACAGCTCGACCCCGTACGCGTCGCAGAGGTTGCCATGCAACACCCTCTCGGCGAGCCACCCCGCCTGCCGCATCGACCAGAGCCCGTCCCTGACGCCGGACTCCAGGACCCGGTCGAGGGCACGCCTGGCCCGAAGCGTCGAGGAGACGTGCAGCTCGGGTGAGCCGGTGTCGGTGCCGTACATCACCCGGTTGGCGGGGAGCAGCTCCAGCCACTCCTCGAGCACCCGCTCCATGACGTGGTGCTGCAGATAGGGCATCCACGAGAAGTCCAGGTGCACGTTCCCGTGCATCTGGGCGAGGGCGGTGAGGTGGGAGCTGTAGGGGAACCCACCATGAATGAGGATGACGGTGAGCGTGTTGAGCGCGGGGTCCCCGATCAGCTCCTCGAGGAGCAGCGGATCGGCCGTGCTGACTCGCAGTCCCGGCTCGGTGTGGCCGAAGCCGGTGTGGATCTGCACGGGCATGTCGTTCGCCACCGCCCACTCCAGCACGAGGAACGCGAGGTGGTCGGCGAGCGCCTTGTGCGCCGCGGGGTCGAGCGGGGCGCCGCGCGACAGCGACGCCCACGCGTCCTCGGCCACGGACCTGCTCGTCCGTTCGAAGCGCAGGGTGCGGACGTAGGCGGACGCGATCTTGAGCCCGACGAACCCCTCGGACCGGCGACGGTCGAGCGACGCCATGACGAAGTCGACGTAGGCGGCCAACGTCCTGGGGAGCGAGGTGTCGGCGATCTGCAGCTGCCGGTCGAGCACGCGGCTGAAGACCCGACGGAATCGCGGAGCATCCGTTCCCCTTCCGGTCCACTCGGGGTGCCCGAACGGGAACAGGTACGGGTCGATGCGGGCGATCGGACGGTACCGCTCGTGCGGCCAGACCGTCGAGTCGATCTCCGGGATGTCCGTCAGAACGCTCGCCGTCCCTGACAGCTGGAGCGCCCTGTCGTACAGCCCGGCGAAGTCCGTCTCCCTGGCCTGCAGGCTGAGCCGGTCCAGGGTGGCCTCGTCGTGGCGGCCATAGAGTGCCTCCGCGCCCTCCCAGAGCGCGCGGTCGTGCACGGTCGTGGCCTGGTAGCGACGGCTCTCGGCGACGAGCGCGGGCACGCCGAGCTCGTCCCCGATCCTCTCCGCCACGTCGCTGTCTCCCGACTCGACGGCGGCCATCCACCGCTGATAGTCGGCGTGGGGGATGCGGCTCTCCACGTGACCGAGCGCGTTCTCCTCCGCGAGCGCGGAGACCGGCTCGAGGCTCTGTCCAGGGCGGACGTAACCGGCATGGGAGTGGTGGTCGATCGCGGGCACTCCGTCGGTGTAGCTCAGGCCGCTCATTCGGCGCTCCACGACTCGGCCTCGTCGACGACGGCGTCGCCGTCGAAGTCGTTGTACCGCTCGACGAGGCTTCCATCGATGTGGGCGGCGAGATCGACGGGGGAGGCGACGATGCCCGCGTCGACGGAGAAGTCCTCCCACGCGGAGACGGCGGCATCGCTGTAGGCGCCCCAGGACGAGGTCCCCTGGGGGTCGTCCGCCGTGAGCAGCTCGACGCGACGTTCCAACGCGACGAGGGTGGTCGCCAGCTGCTCCTCCATGCTCGTACCGGCGACGAGGGTGTCGGGGTACGCCTCGTACATGATGCGCAGTGCCGCCTCCGGGTTCGTCGCCGTGAACAGCGTCGCCTTGGCCATGGCGCGACCGAAGCCCGCGACGACGTCGGGGTTGTCCTCCACGTACGCCGGCGAGGTGAAGTAGGTGGTGGAGAACAGCGACGCCACCTCATCCGTGGTGAAGTAGGTGAGCTCGACGCCCTGCGACTCGAATGCCGCGTACTCGGTGTCCCAGAGCGACAACGCCTGCACCTGGTTCGACTCCAGCGCCTGGAGAGCGGCCGCGCCGGTGCCGACGGCGAGGTTGGTGAAGTCCACGTCCTCGACGAGCCCCGCCTCGGAGAGGATCCCGTTCGAGAGCAGGAGGTTGCTCGTGCCGAGGCTGGCCTGTCCGACGACGCCCCCCTCGAGGTCGCCGATCTCCTGCACCGGCCCGTCGGCCAGGGACGCGATCGAGCCGGTCTGCTGCCGGATGTAGTTGTAGACGAGGGCGACGTCCCCTCCGTTCTCGATGGTCTGCAGCAGCGGCTCGGGCGGGGTGCTGCCGACCTCGAGGCTGCCGCTGTCGACGCCCTGGATGATCGAGGTGGAGTCGGTGGTGAAGACGATCTCCAGGTCGATGCCCTCCTCGGCGAAGTAGCCGAGCTCCTCGGCGACGGCCATGGGCGAGTTGTTGGCGCCCATCTGGGTGGGCAGCCCGAATCGCACCGTGGTCAGCTCGGCGCTGTCATCGTCCTGGGCCGCTGAGCAGCCGGACAGGGCGAGAGCCGTCACGGCGAGTGCTGTCAGGGCGACGACGCCGCGGGTGGGTGTCTTTCTCATGTTCTGTGTTCCTTCTGGTGGGGTGGTGCCGGAAGGCGCAGTGGTTCGTGGCGCGCCGGGGAGAGCTCCACGCCGGGGCGTGGAGCGGTGGAGCGGTGGAGCGGTCTGGGGGGGGCTACTCGGCTCGGGGTCGCTGTCGCCAGCTCGGCATGGACGGAGGCGTGACGACCCAGACGGCCTCGGCCGGAACGTCCCCGATGTTGCGGATCGCGTGCGGCGAGGAGGTGCGGTACTCGATGCTGTCGCCGGGGCCGAGGTCGTGCTGCTCACCGTTCACGGTCAACCGGAGGGTGCCGCGTTGGACGAGGCAGATCTCCTGGGAGTCGCCGTGGGTGTAGTCGTCGGCGCCGGTCCCCTCACCCGGCTGGTAGACGGACACGAGGACCTCGACGTTGCCGATGGGCGCCTGGGTGATCCCGTAGTGCTCGACTCCGCCGTCGGAGAACAGCCGCGGCCTGTCACCGTGGCGGAGCAACCGGCCGTGCCGGGGTGCGGGCCCGAACAGCTCGAGCCACGGGATCCCGAAGGCGTCGGCGATGGCCCTGAGCACACCGAGGCTCGCGTTGGCCTGTCCCTTCTCGATCTGGCTGACGTACCCGGCGCTCACGCCGGCCTTGACCGCCAGATCGCGCATCGACAGTCCCGTGATGCCGCGCAGCTCGCGGACGCGGGCGCCCAGGGCGACGGCATCGGTCTCGGTCTCGGTCAACGGGTCCTCCACTTCAGTAAACACGGTGTTTACTCTGGCTATATCGACTGTAAAGTCCGCGCGGTCGCATCGGGGTTACCACCGCGTTTCATTCATGTAAATCGCTGACGCCCCGTGCGAAGCGACGGCGATGAGCCCCCGAGACCGCCGCGCCACCCACCGTGACCCCGCGTCGCCCCCGATCACGCCGGATGACGCCGGACCACCGTCGATGACGCCCGGTCACGGCGCATGACGGCCGCCGTTGCCCCGCCCGGTCACCGCTCCCTAGCGTGTGGCTACGCCCCGCGGTCCCGGCCCGAGGCGCCGGATGAACCCGCCCGTCCGGGGCAGGGTCTCCGTGACCGGAAGGCACGACAGGTGACAGGCGGAACAATCACAGTGGAGGGCGTGACGGCGCGCTTCGGCCGCGCACCGCGCACCGTGACCGCGCTCGACGACGTCTCGCTCACCGTCGCCTCCGACCAGATCCACGCGATCATCGGACGCTCCGGCGCGGGCAAGTCGACGCTGGTGCGCACCATCAACGGGCTGGCACCGGTGAGCTCGGGGCGGGTGCTCGTCGACGGCGAGGACATCACGGCGGCATCAGCCGCGCAGCTGCGCGCCACCCGCAGGCGCATCGGGATGGTGTTCCAGCACTTCAACCTGTACGACCGCCGCACCGTCGCCGCGAACGTCGCCTTCCCCCTCGAGCTGCAGGGGCTGTCCCGGGCACAGGCCCGCAGCCGAACCGACCGCGTCCTCGAGCTGGTCGGGCTCAGCGACAGGGCCGGGCACTCCCCCGCCCAGCTGTCGGGCGGCCAGAAGCAGCGCGTCGGCATCGCCAGGGCGCTCGTGAGCGAGCCGAACATCCTGCTCTGCGACGAGGCGACGTCGGCGCTGGACTCCGAGACGACCGAGCAGATCCTCGCCCTGCTGGAGGACGTCAGGCGCGAGCTCGGCCTGACCATCGTCCTCATCACCCACGAGCTCGACGTCGTCAAGCGCATCGCCGACGACGCGACGCTGCTCGAGTCCGGCCGCGTCGTCGAGAGCGGCGAGGTGCGCAGCCTGGTCAGGGACGCGGACTCCCGCCTGGGCGCCGCGCTGTTCCCCCACCGTGTCGACGCGGAGCCGCACAACGGCCCGGGATCGCTGACGGCGACCTTCGAGGGCAACCTCTCCGCCCGGCCGTACGTCAGCGCGCTGACCCGCGACTTCGACGTCGACGTGACCGTGGCCTCGGTCAGCTCCGAACGGATCGCGGGGGTCTGGTTCTCCCGCTTCCACCTGATCATCGCCCGGCCCGACGGCTCCCCCGCCCCCCTGCAGCCGATCAGCGCGTGGCTCACCGAGAGGAACGTCCATGTCGACCGCTACTGAGCTCCGCAGCGCCTGGTCCCTCGACGGCTACGACTGGACCAAGACGATCGACAACGTGCTCGCCGCGGCGGGCGAGACGCTGTACACCAGCGCCGTGTCGTTCCTCGTCATCATCGTCGCCGGGCTGGTCGTCGGCATCGTGCTGTACGCGACGAGCCCGCTCGGGGTGGCGCCGACCCCTGCCGTGTACCGCGGCCTCGGCGTCGTGGTGAACACGGTCAGGGCCGTGCCGTTCATCATCCTCGCCGTCGCGATCATCCCGTTCACGAAGGCCCTCGTCGGCACCTACATCGGCCCGACGGCGGCGATCGTCCCGATCGTGGTCTCGTCGATCCCCTTCGTCGCCCGGCTCGTCGAGACCACCCTCCTCGGCGTCGGGCAGGGCAAGATCGAGGCCGCGTCG
>NZ_FUKR01000031.1 GCF_900163835.1 Mycetocola reblochoni REB411
GGGTCTGTCCGTTCCTTTGTGTATGGGGCTTCGGCTTAGTTGATTCCTAGGCGGTCGCCGTAGGTGATGGACAGGGTATTCGGGATAGCTTTCCAGCTGGCGATCTGCCCGGTCGGGTTCGTGCGATTCGGGCGCCGCTCGAGCACCGTCAGGTAGAGCACCTTCATCGTCGCCTGCTCGTTGGGGAAGTGCCCGCGGCGTCTCGTGGCCTGCCGGAACCTGGCATTGAGCGACTCGATCCCATTGGTCGTATAGATGAGGCGTCTGATCTCGGGCGGGAACTTCAGGAACGGCACGAACTCGCCCCACGCGCTCTCCCACATCTGGGTCATCGCCGGATACAGGCTCCGCCATTGCTCGGCGAACTCCGCGAATCTCGCCTCGGCCGCTGCGATGGTCGGAGCGGTATAGACCTCGCGGAGCTGCCCGGTGATCTTGGACCAGTACTTCTTCGACGCGTATCGAAGTGAGTTCCGCACGAGATGCACGACACACTGCTGCACCGTTGCGAGGGGCCAGATCGCGGTGATCGCATCGGGGAGGCTTTTGAGTCCGTCGCGGCAGACGATGCAGACATCGGCGACACCACGGTTGCGCAGCTCCGTGAGCATGTTCATCCTCTGCTTCGCGCCCTCCCCGCCGGTCGGTCCCATCCACAACCCGAGAACGTCACGGTGACCCTCGAGATCGATGCCGACAGCGACGTAGACAGGCCGGTTGGCGACCTGCCCGTCGCGGACCTTGATCACGAGCGCGTCGATCAGAACCACGGGATAGACGAGGTCCAGCGGACGGGCTTGCCATTCCTGCATGTCGCCGAGCACCTTGTCGGTCACCGTCGACACCAGATCATGAGAGACGTCTGATCCGTAGAGATCGGAGAGGTGCTTGGCGATATCGCCGGTGGTCATGCCCTTCGCATACAGCGAGATCACCGCCTCGTCGAACCCCGCGATCCGGCGCTGATGCTTGGGCACCACCACCGGCGCGAACGTGCCCGCCCGGTCCCTCGGGACCTGGATCGTGAGATCGCCGATCTCGGTCCGCACCGTCTTCGGCGTGGATCCGTTCCGGCTGTTCGGCGTCTGCTTCCCGACCCGATCGCCCGGGTCGTAGCCGAGGTGCTCGGTCAGCTCCGCTTCCAACGCGGACTGCAGGACCTGCCGGGTCAGTCCCGTCAGCAGCCCGTTCGGGCCAGTCAGTTCGATCCCTTGACCACGAGCGGCGGCCACGAGTTGCTCCGCGACCGCGGTGATATTCGGCGGCGCAGGAAGGACCTCCCCGGTTCGCAGATCGACGGTCTCGGATTGCTCAGTTGTTGTCTTCAATTCAGTGCTCATGACGTGATTCATCTTCCCGTCCGACCGAAGCCGAACCGATCACGCCGAACCCCTCACACACAAACTTTC